>NZ_DASVZH010000030.1:0-23996 GCF_036391795.1 Oryzihumus sp. | reverse complement strand
CTCGAAGCCCATCTTGTTGGCGAACTGGACGCCCAGGTGCCCCAACCCGCCCAGCCCGATCACGGCGACGAGGTCCCCGGCTCGCGCGTTGCTCTCGCGGAGGCCGTTGAAGACGGTGATGCCGGCGCACATCAGCGGCGCCGCCTCCACGTCCGTCAGCTCGTCCGGGATCGCGGCGAGCGCGTCGGATGGGACGAGGATGTGTTCGGCGTAGCCCCCGTCGAGGGTGAGGCCGGTGATGCCCATGGTGGCGCAGTTGATGAAGTCGCCTTCGCGGCAGGCGGTGCAGGTGTGGCACGCGCCGCCGAACCAGCCGATGCCGACGCGTTGGCCCGGCTGCCACTGGGTGACGCCTTCGCCGATGCTTTCGATGGTGCCGGCGACTTCGTGGCCGGGGATGCGTGGGTAGTCGCTGGCCATCCCGCCTTGCGCCATGGCGTCGCTGTGGCAGACGCCGCAGGCGGTGACGCGGACCAGGACCTGGTCGCGTCCGGGTTCGGGGGTGGGTCGGTCGATGAGCTCGAAGTCGGCGCCTGCTTCGGCGACGTGTACTGCGCGCATGAGGCCTCCCTTCCGGTGACCGCCGGGCGCGGTCAGCCGCACCCGACCCACTGTAGGAGCGCTGCCGGAACGGAGACCAAGGGGGCGGTGCGGTTTGCTGTGGTGACAGCTGTCGGCACAGCCCTGGCCGATACGCGGTTCGTCCCGGGCTCGCGACTGGCGCCGAGACCTGACCCGGCGGGACCTTGTGCCTTTCGAGAGCACCGGTGGTTCGCGCCATCGTTGAGGGGTGACAGGCATGCCGGCACTCGAGGCGCCGTGGTTCGTCCCGGATCGAGAGACCTCGCGCGAGCTCAGGTTGCTCGCGGGTCCCATCGTGGGATCTGAGGTGGACGAAGATGCGGTCGTGGTGGCGCTCTGCGCCCACTGCAGCAGCTTCATCCTCTCCCTCGACGGTGGCACCTGGGCCCTGGTGGACGTGACGTGGACCCAACGGGCGGGCGCCCCCGACCGAACGGACCTGCGCGTGACGCGGTTCGCGAGGTTCAGCGGCCTGTGGGGGGCCATGGCCAGCCACCCGGCAGAGGTTCCCCAGAGAACCTGACCTGTGCCGGCCCAGCCGGCCGTGCCGCATGCGGACGACAGCCCTCGAGGTCGCGGTCACACAGCGGCGTCGTCACGTGCCGGCCGACCTGGCTGGCGCGCCGGCCTGTCGACGCCGTCAGCCAGCTGGGCGACGCGATTGGCAGGCGATGGGCTCCGCTCGCGACGGCAACGCTCGCCCGCGAGAATGGGAAGGCCCGGGGCGGGACAAACGAAGAGGGATCGGAGGTACTCATGTGCCGATGGCTCGCGTACTCGGGATCCCCGGTCCTGCTGGAGGACCTGCTCTACAAGCCCCAGCACTCTCTGGTCGTGCAGAGCCTGCATTCCCAGATGGGGGCCGAGACGACCAACGGGGACGGGTTCGGCCTCGGCTGGTACGGCAACCGTGACACGCCTGGGGTCTTTCGCAGCACCGAACCGGCGTGGAACGACACCAACCTGCGCGAGCTCGCCGGCCACATCGCCTCGCCGCGAGTGTTCGCGCATGTTCGCGCCTCGACCGGCTCACCGGTCCAGCTCACGAACTGCCACCCGTTCCGTGAGGGCCGCTGGTTGTGGATGCACAACGGGTGCATCAACGGCTTCGCTGGGTTGAAGCGCGACCTGGCGCTGGCGGTCGACCCCATGCTCTTCCCGAGGATCGAGGGGACCACCGACTCCGAGCTCATGTTCTTCCTCGCCCTCACGCTCGGGCTGGAGGACGACCCGCCGGCAGCCGTGGCACGGATGGTCGGCCTGGTGGAGGAACGGGCTGAGCGCCGGGGCGTTCCGGGTGCGGTGCAGATGACCGTCGCGACCACCGACGGCACAACCACGTGGGCGTTCCGCTACTCCAGCGAGGGCCGGTCGCGGACCCTCTTCCACAGCACCGATATCTCCACGCTGCGGCACCAGTACCCGGACAACCCGGCCCTGCACGAGCTCTCCGACGACGCCCGACTCGTCGTTTCCGAGCCCCTGGGGGATCTCAGGGGAGCGTGGCGCGAGGTGCCCGAGTCCAGCTGCATCACCATTGGCGGGGGCCATGAGGACCTGCGTCCGTTCCAGCCGACGAAGCCCGACTGAGGTGGTCGCCGGACAGGCCGCACCGCCCCCACCTCACCAATGCCATCCCGGCGCTCGGGTTCCGACCCTGGGTGGGAGCCGTCCCGGGCCGCGTAGGGCTACCGTCTGCGGGGTGTCGGAGACGTTGCATATCCTCAGGTCGCGCAGATCTGGTCCTGACCGGGTCGCGTGTCCTGGTGCGCCTGTGGGTGGGGACCAGCTGGTTGTTGACCGGTGGCGCCTCGATCCACTCGGCGGCAGTGATCAGGGGTGCGGGTGGTGCTAGGCATGGCGGGCGGAGGCGCCAGGCTCAGGTCCCTCAGGGGTTGGGCAGTGGCCGTAGACGGTCGGTGGGGGCCGTCGGCGAGGACTCGGGCGGCAGGGCACTGGCGGTGGGTGGGCGGCGCGGCCGCAGGCGCAGTTGCCGCGACGTCGTGGTTGTGCGGCGCCACCCCGAAGGAGTTCGCGAGCGTCTGGCCGGGGATCGTCCCGTGGCGGTCAAACGGCGGCTCGCCGCTGGCTTGCACGGTGCTGTTCGTTGCCCTGGGCGTGATGCTCTACGCCTGGTGGGCGCTTCGTGACCTTCAGGTCAGCGCTCGCTGGGTCCGCGGAACCGTGGTCGTCTGGTTCAGTCCGCTCCTGCTCAGCGCGCCCCTGTTCAGCCGGGACATCTACTCGTATGCCGCCTCGGGCCTGCTCATGGTGCGCGGCGGCGATCCCTACGTGCAGAGCGTGCGGGACCTCTCATCCCCCTGGGTTGCGTCGGTGTCACGGGTCTGGCTGGACACGCCGGCCCCCTACGGACCGCTCTTCATGGAGCTGGCTCGACTGGCAGCAGTCGGGTCGGGCGGTCATCTCATCGTCGCCGTCGCGCTCTTGCGCCTCCTGGCTGTCGGCGCAGTGGTGATCATCGGCTGGGCGGTGATGACCAGCGCTGCCCTCCTCGGCACGGACCCGACCCGCGCCGCATGGCTTGGCCTCCTCACGCCGATCATGGGGATGCACCTGGTGGCGGGGGCCCACAACGACGCGCTGATGGTCGCGGCGATGATGTCCGCGGTCGTGCTGGCGCTGCGTCGCCGATACGGGTGGGCCGGCGTGGTCCTTGCGGCGGCCATGGCGATCAAGGCCCCGGCCGTGGTGATGCTGCCGTTCGTGGCGATCCTTGCCGGGGCGGACTGCCACCACAGGCCACTGACGTGGGTTCGGCTGCTGGCGCGCAGCGTGGTCTTCGCGACGGGGGTCGTCGTCGCGTTTGCCGTCTTCTGCTGGGGCACGGGTCTGGGGTGGTCCTGGCTGGGCAACTTGAGCACCCCGGGGGAGAGCGTGCAGTGGACCTCGCTTCCGACCGGCCTGGGCATGGGGGTTGAAGCGCTGGGGACACTGTTCGGTCGCCGCCTCGGCAGTGGTCCGGTGGTCCTGCTCCGGGATGCTGGACTGGTCGTGCTGGGCGCTGTCCTGATCGTTCTCTGGCTGCGTGCAGCCACGCGCGCGCGTGATCGGCGGCACGTGGTGCTGTGCGGTGGGTTGGCCATGCTCGCAACCGTTGTGCTCGCCCCGGCGTTCCACCCCTGGTACTTCCTGTGGGCCCTTCCCCTGCTCGCCGTGACCGTGACGGACCGGCGCAGCAACACCGCCCTGGCCGGGGTCGCTTCGGTGTTGGTGCCGGCGGTCCTGCCGGGTGGCTTCAGCCTGGCTCTGGACACCGCCTGGGTCGGAGTGCCGCTGTGCTTTGTCTGCACGACGGCTCTCGGGCTTCGCCTGGTCCGCCGCGCTCGGTCAGCCTCCCGGCACGGGATCTTCACCATGGCCGGGACCGTCGACCCCGCTGCGAACGGGCTTGGCCCTTCGACGCGGCAGCCAGGTGGAGACCCACCGACGTACCGCAGTTCCGCCTGACGTCGCCTGTCCGCACCTCCGGCTCGGGACCTTCGCCCCATACAGGGATGTTCGGCCCGGGAGCAGTCTGCTAGTGGCATTGCAGCAGCGGCGGAGGCCTCGGCCGAAGTCCCTCGGCCAAGACGCCTGCCCGAACGCTGGGAGGTGTCAGAGCGATGCAGCGAGTTGTGGTTGAGCGCTTCGGCGGCCCCGAGGTCCTGCGGGTGGTGAACGACGACAAGCCGCGACCCGGCGCGGGCGAGGTGTGTGTCAGGGTCCTGGCCGCCGGCGTGTCCTTGACGGACGCGCAGCTGCGCGCCGGCACCTACCTGGGCGTCCCGAGGCCGCCGTTCACGCCGGGTTACGAGCTGGTGGGTGTCGTCGACGAGATCGGTCCGGGCTGCTCCCGGTTGGGGACCGGTGACCGGGTCGCTGCGCTGACGGCCTACGGCGCGTACGCCGAGTACGTCTGTGTGCCGGAGGCGGAGGTGGTCGAGGTCCCCGAGGGCATGGACCCGGCTGAGGTCGTGGGCCTGGTTCTGACCTACGGGACCGCCTACCAGATGATGCACCGCCTGGCGAAGGTGCAGAGCGGGGAGTCGTTGCTCGTGCACGGCGCGGCCGGCCGGGTCGGTGTCGCCGTGCTTGAGCTCGGAGCACTGGCCGGGCTGCGCCTCTTCGGCACCGCGGCCGCGGCCGACGGCGGCGTGGTGGAGCGGCTCGGCGCGGTGGCGATCGACTACCGCAACGAGGACTTCCTGGCACGGGTGCGGGAGCTGACCGGCGACGGGGTGGACGTCGTGCTCGACGGGATCGGCGGCCCGACGTCCTTGCGCTCCTTCCGCGCGTTGCGGCCGGGTGGGCGGCTGGTCGTGTACGGCCACTACGCCATGCTCGAGCGAGGGCGTACCAGCTGGCGACGGTGGGCGGCGGGCTGGGCCGAGTGGTACGGGACGACCGCGGCCGTCTCGCTCTGGGGCCTGCTCGATCCTCGCCGGCGGGTGATGGCCTACCGGATCCAGAGGTTGCGCGACAGCCGGCAGTGGCTGCCGGTGTCCGGACGCCGTCCGGCGCGGCTGGTAGGTGGCGGGCCCCGCAACCCCGCGTGGTTCCGGGAGGACCTGACCGTGCTGCTCGAGCTGCTCCGCGCGGACAAGATCCACCCGGTCGTGGCCGAGCGCCTGCCGTTGTCCGAGGCGCGTCGGGCGCACGAGCTGCTCGCACAGTCGGCGGCGAAGGGCAAGATCGTCCTGGTGCCGTAGCCGGGGAGGCACGCCCGATGGCTCTCGACATCCCAACCGCCCCCGCGGCGAGCGCCGTCGCCAACGGCGCTCACCGGGCACGCTACCTGCCCATCGCCGAGCACGGCATGGTCGGCGACCTGCACACCGTCGCGCTCGTCGGCACAGACGGCACCATCGACTGGTACTGCTGCCCGCGTTTCGACTCGCCGAGCGTGTTCGCCGCGCTGCTCGACGCCGACCGGGGCGGCCGGTTCCGCATCGCGCCCCAGGATGACGGCTGGAGCTCGAAGCAGCTCTACCTGCCCGACACCAACGTGCTGATCACCCGCTTCCTGACGCCCGGTGGGGTGGGCGAGGTGCACGACTTCATGCCTCCTGCCCGCGTCGGAGCGGTGGCGCACCGCCACCGCCTGATCCGGCGCGTCCTCGTGGTGCGCGGCCGGATGGACTTCCTCGTCGAGGTGGCCCCGCGCTTCGACTACGCACGAGCCCGCCACGAGGTGGTGCTCCACCCGCACGGCGCGGTGTTCCACTCGCCCCGGCTGGAGCTGGGCCTGTCGACAGGCTGGCCGTTGGAGGTCGTCGACGGCCGTGACGTCCGCGCCCACGTCAGCGTCTGCGCCGGCGAGACGGCCACCTTCGTGCTGGAGCGCCTCGACCCCGGCGGTGTGCCGGCGCCCTGCACCGACGACGCCGTCGCTGCCGAGTTCGACGCCACCGTGGAGTTCTGGCGGAGCTGGCTGCGACGCTCGCGGTACGGCGGACGCTGGCGGGAGATGGTGCACCGTTCGGCACTGACCCTGAAGATGCTCACCTACGCCCCCACCGGCGCCATCGTGGCCGCTCCCACCACCAGCCTGCCCGAGCAGATCGGCGGCGCGCGCAACTGGGACTACCGCTACACCTGGATGCGGGACTCCGCCTTCTCCCTCTACGCGCTGCTCAGGCTCGGGTTCACCGAGGAGGCCGCCGCGTTCATGCAGTGGCTGGAGGCTCGAGTACGCACCGGCGCGGACCGTGAGTCCGGACCGCTGCAGATCATGTACGGCGTCGACGGGCGGGAGGACCTGCCCGAGGAGGAGCTCGCACACCTGGAGGGTTACATGGGCTCCGCGCCGGTGCGCATCGGCAACGCCGCGGCGACCCAGCTCCAGCTGGACATCTACGGCGAGCTGATGGACTCCCTCTACCTGTGCGACAAGTACGGGTTGCCGATCTACCAGGAGGGCTGGGCCGAGCTCACCCACAACCTCGAGTGGCTGATGGAGCACTGGGACCAGCCCGACGAAGGCATCTGGGAGACCCGCGGCGGCCGCCGGGACTACACCCACTCGCGGCTGATGAGCTGGGTGGCGATCGAGCGCGCGATCCGGGTCGCGCTTCAACGCGGCCTGCCCGCCGACCTGCTGCGCTGGATGGCCGTCCGCGACCGGATCTACACCCAGATCACCGAGCGTGGGTGGCATCCCGGTCGCCAGGCCTTCGTCCAGCACTTCGAGACAGACGTGCTCGACGCCTCCGTGCTGCTGATGCCGCTGTGCAAGTTCATCGCACCCACCGACCCGCGCTGGCTCTCCACGCTGGACGCCATCACCGCGGAACTGGTCTCCGACAGCCTCGTCTACCGCTACCGCGCTGACACCTCCCCCGACGGGCTCGCCGGCCAGGAGGCGACCTTCTCGATGTGTTCGTTCTGGTGGGTGGAGGCGCTAGCCCGAGCCGGCCGTCTGAGCCAGGCACAGCTGGCCTTCGAGAAGATGCTGACCTACGCCAACCACGCCGGCCTGTACTCGGAAGAGATCGGGCCGACCGGCGAACAGCTCGGCAACTTCCCCCAGGCCTTCACCCACCTGGCCCTGATCAGCGCCGCGTACAACCTCGACCGCCAGCTCGGGTGAAGCCCTCGCTCTGCCGCTGCCAGCACCCCGCCGGGGTGAACGGGCGGCAGCACGTCCCTAGCTGCTGGCCACCAGGCCGGACCAGCCGTCCCACTGGGCTGTCGCCCTCAGGGTCTGAGCCATCGTCATCAGGCTCGCGCCGACCATGGCCGCGGACCCTCGTTCGCGCCGTCCGGTGAGGCGTGCCATGGGTGGCGGCGTCACCCGTGTCCGGGCGGGCCCTGATCGGGCCCTGCGACGGACTGCCACCCTCGACGCGATCAGCTCGACGGTTTCGGTCCTCGCCATCAGGCGGACCTCCTCGGGGTGGACGAGGCCGTCGACCAGCGCGCAGGTGACGACTCGCGACAGCGCGTCCGAGCGCCGCCGATCTGCTGCATTCATGTCCACTCTTCCGGTCCTGCGAGCCGCCAAACGCTCTCTTCAGGTCTCAGCATGCGAGATTCGTGGCGAGCCCGCTGGTGGAATGCGAAATGTTTCAACGGAATTCACGCGCCTGTCCTCGGGCGCACGCGCCGACGGGCGGGGGCGCGCCCCCTCCGTCCCCTCCACCCAGGTGCGACGACGGACGATGCGCGCGGAAGCCTGTGCGTCAGCCCAGCGTTGCAGGATGTGTGAAAGGTGACCGGGTGGAGATCGTCGTGGACGCCGGCGGCAGCACCAAGACCTACGAGGTGACGGCGACCCGGGCCGGCCGCCGGGTCGAGGTCACCCATGGCCGCGGAGTCGTCGAGGTGACCGAGGTCAGCCGCGGCGGCACGCCCATTCGTACAGCCCGGTTCATGGCATCGCGGGTCCTGGCCCTCGTGGAGTATCCGGCCTCACGCGCCGCTGCCCCCGACGACGCGGGCAGCTAGCTCCGTGTCTGCCCGAACGTCGGGCTACTTGGCCAGGCCCGCGATGAGGTTGATCGTCGTCGCGATGACAACGGCCCCGAGAAGGTAGGACAGGAGCATGTGCCGCAGCACCGTGTCGCGAAACCGTTGGCGCGTGATGTCGGTGTCGGAGACCTGGAAGGTCATGCCCACCGTGAACGCCAGGTAGGCGAAGTCGCGGTACCGAGGATCGGCGTCCTCGTTGAAGTCGACTCCGCCGAAGGAGTTCACGTAGTACAGGCGGGAGTATCGCGCGGTGAACACCGTGTGCGCGGTCGCCCAGGCGAGGGCGACGCTCGAGACCCCCAGTGCAGCCACGAGGTCCTTGCTGGAGCCGGTGGACTGGCTGCCGCTGAGCAGCAGCGCCACCGCGCCGAGGCTGGCGACCGCCGCGACCAGGACCACCGCGTCGGAGGTTGCCTGGCCGGGATCCTCACGGCAGGCGTGACGCCGGGTGTCCGCGCCGGTCATCGGCCAGATCGTGGCCCACATCCATGCCACGAAGACCACGGCGGCCATCATCCAGCCCGCCAGGACTGCGAACCGCCAGCTGGCCACCATGGCAACGGCGGCACCACCGAGCACGCCCACCGCGCTGGCGACAAGGACCCGCAGGCGTGCAGATGGATCACGCACGCGGCTACGCACGTCTGCTGTCACGTCGCCAGTCTGTCCCACGGTGCTGCATCCTGCCGTTCAGGGGCCGCGTTGACGTGGTGCCCCGTCACCGCAACACGATGGTGTCCGCGCCCGGCAAGGAGCGAACCGACCGCGCCGAAGCGCCCGGCCCCTTTCCCCGGGGAACCGGGCGCTCCGTCGTGCCTGCGTGCATGGCTCCGGGCCGCGTTCTTGGAGCTTGCCAGCAGGACTGCTTCGCAAGGAGGCGGCCAAGGTGCTGGCGGCTGCTTGCGTGAAGTCTTCACGGCGACCACTGAGCCGGGACGGCCCGGTGGCCCACAGATCACGTTACGGAGGAAGCCTGAGCGCGAGGCCAAAGATGTCTGTGAGGATGCGCAGAGTCGGAACCTCGTGCATCCCGGCGGCGAAGAAGTCCAGAGCCGTCGCCGGCGTCATCACCAGCTCCTCCCACGGGTGATCAGCAGGCCTCACCGACCAGCGGTCCGTGGCCTGCAGGGGCCGCCGGTCATGCGATCGTCAGGATCACGGCGCAGCCATCGGCCCCGTTGTGGACGTCGAGGTCGTCGCAGGTCTGCCGCGCGACCCACAACCCCAGCGGCCCACCGGGGGCCGGGTGGCGGCAGCCTGCCAGGACGTCGGGGAGTCCTCGGCCCGAGTCGAGGACTTCGCACGTGAGCCGGTGCGGCATGACCCACAGCCGCAACCGGACTGGAGCCGCACCATGGGTGAGCGCGTTGACCAGGACCTCGTTCAGGGCGGTGAGAAACCCGGAGATGGTGGCCGGCTCGAGGCCGGCGAGGGCCAGGCAGGGGCGCACCACCCGACGCGCGAGGCTGAGATCTGTCGCGTGGGTCAGCGTCGTCGTCACCGTGGCCTCACCCGCCGGCGGCACCAGGCGTTGCGCGCCGGGGTCGGACAGGTAGCTCTCCGGAGGCCGAAAAGCCGGGTTGAGGCTGCGCGCGCCGTCGCGCCACTGATACCGGTGGGTGGCCCGGCCGACGGCGATGACCTCCGGGCGGAGGGTCCGGGTGTCGTAGGTGCAGAGGGTGCGCATGGGCAGCTCCGCGAGCACCACGTTGGCCAGGGCCTCCAGGCGGGGCCACGCTGCGCGGGCGCCTTCGTCGGGAGCGACCACGCCGACCGCCCACAGCCCAGGGCTTGGCAGCCTCGGCGTCGGCCGCAGCTGGGCCGCGAACAGGCCGCGGACCGAGTCCGGCATCAGGCGCTCCGACGGTCGGTAGGCCACTCGGGGGTGGCGTGGCAGCGAATGCCCCAGGGCCGTCGCCCGAAGGCCGGGGTCGAAGACGACGACCTCGCCGCCGGCCGCCAGCCCCTCCTCGACGAACGCCGCCACGGAGGTGTGCAGCTCTTCGCGGTCGTCGTGCACCAGCAGGTCATGGCTGAACCCGCCGCCTGGTGAACCGGGCGCCGACGTCACCCGGCCCCACCTTTGACCCCCGGCTCTGCGTACACGCCCACCAGCTCCAGCAGCCGCCGCACCGCCTGACCCGGCGAACGGAGCAGGATCACGCCCGCCCGGGCGCGGTACGCCTCGGTGGCGGTGAGCAGGGACCGGGCCGCACAGACATCGATCAGGGTCAGCCGGCTCAGGTCGACCTCGACCTCGCCAGGCGCCGGGTCCAGGTCGGTCACCGCGCGCAACGCGGCGGCGACAACGTGCGCGTTCCCGGCGTCCACCTCCCCTTCCAGGCGGATGCCGCCGGGTGTTCGCGCACACCGGAGGACGCCGTCCACCTCGCCCTCGACGGCCAGGCTCGGGTCTTCCAGCCCGTGGAGCACATCCTCCAAGCTGTGCACGACCCGTCGCAGCTGCGCGGCCAGTTCGCGTTGCTGCCGCATGGTTCTGACCTGGCTGATGGCTGCGCCGGCCCGCGCGGCCACCTCCTCGAGGAAGGGGAGGTCACTCTCCCCATAGGGGACGCGGTCGAGGCAGCCGAACAGGATGACCGCCCCGAACAGGGTCCCGGTGACGACCAGCGGAATCACCGCCATGCTGTTCGCGCCGGCCTCCCGCAGCCAGTCGGTCACCGTGGTGTCAGGGGCCAGCCCGGGCAGGATGCCCTCGGTCAGGGGGATCACGACCGACCGCCCTGCGCGGACCAGCGTGTCCCACGGTGCCGGCCCGACCCTCGGGGGCGGGTCGGGCAGCGGCCCGAGCCTGGCCAGGCCGGGCGTGACCGTGGCTGCCGCCGGGGGCAACGGGTGCCCCCGGGGGTTGGTCGGGTCGGTGTCCGGGCCGTCGACGACGTACACGGCGGCGACGTCGGCCACCGTGGGCACCAGGGCGTCGGTGAGCCCCTGCAGTGCCGCTTGGGCGGAGGGGGCGTCGGTCAGGCGGGACCCCACACCTTCCACGAGGTCCGCCCGGGCCAGAGCCTGCTCGGCGAGAACCTCGGCGGTGACGTCCACCGCGGTGATCACGACCCCTTCCACCGGGTCGCCCAGCGGCGCCAGGACGTAGCGCATGCGGACCTCGTCGCCGAGCTGGTCGCGGACCCCCACCCGGCGCGCCGGGACGTCGATGGTCTCCCCGGTGTGCAGGACCCGGTTCAGCGGCTCAACCCACTCCCCGCTCGCCTCGGGGAACGCCTCCCGCAGCGGCACCCCCAGCTCCCGCGCCCCGAACATGGCCTGTGAGGCCAGGTTCTGGTACGCGAGCCGGTGGTCCGCCCCGAAGGTGATGCCGATGGCGGCCGGCGAGCTGTCCAGCGCCTGACGCCACCCCGGGGGAACGAGCCGAGCCAGCCCCATGTCCTGCCTGGTCGGATCCGCCCCGTCCTCGCTCATGACGACACGCTAACCAGCCGCGCGCGCCTGCGTGTATGGCCCCAAAGGACGATCTCACGGGCCATGAGGCCGGTGGGTGGCGCCGAGGACGCCGGGGCGTCCCGCCTGCCGGCGCTGCCTCAGACGACGCGGGTAGCCACGGGCCCACAGTCGTTTCGGAGAATTGCCCCTTACGATCGCCGCGTGCTCAGATGGTCTTCGGGACGGCGACGGTCGCGAGCTGTCCTGATCTGTCTGGTCATGGCGGCTGCGCTGGTGGGGGTGTGCGCCGGTGCGGTGCATCGCCTCCGTGCTCCTGTGCCGGTCACCGCGGTATGGCCGGCGCTGCCCGCAGCCGAGCGGGCCGCCGGCGTCCTGCCCGCGCTCAGCTGGCCACATGACGGGCAGGCGGCGGTCGTCGTCGAGGGTGTGGGCACACTCGGAGTGCACGGGGCAGACCGGCCTGCCCCGATCGGGAGCGTGGCCAAGGTGATGACCGCCCTCGTCGTCCTGCACGACCACCCGCTGAAGGGGCTGGAGAGCGGGCCGCTGCTGAGCGTCGGTCGCGCCGATGAGCGCGCCTACACCGCGGCGATCGGGACCGGGGACTCGCTGCTCCGGGTCGCGGCCGGGCAGCCGATCACCGAACGGCAGGCTCTTGAGGCCCTGATGCTGCCCTCCGCGGACAACATCGCCGACCTCCTCGCCACCTGGGACGCACACAGCGCCCCGGCATTCGTCGCGAAGATGAACGCGATGGCCCGCCAGCTCGGCGCGACCCGGACCCGCTACGCGGACGCCAGCGGCCTGAACCCGAGGACGACGAGCACCGCCGCCGACCAGGTCCGCATCGGCGAGCACGCCCTGACCGCCCCCGTCCTGCGGTCCATCGTCGGCGAGCGCGCCGCCCGGCTGCCTGTGGCGGGTGTCGTGCACAACTACAACCGGCTCCTGGGGCACGACGGCGTCATCGGGATCAAGACCGGGTCCACCCGCGCCGCCGGCGGGAACCTGCTCTTCGCGGCGACGAAGCTGGTCCGGGGCCGGCCGGTGACGATCGTCGGCGCGGTCCTCGGGCAGTCGGTGGGTATCGCCCCCCTGGCCGCGCTGAAGAACGCGCTGGACATCTCGGGGGTGCTGGTCGGGCAGGCGTTCGACGCAGTGCGGCTGCAGGCCGCGAGCCGGGCCGGGCAGAAGGCCGGGTGGGCGGTGACCCCGTGGGGTGAAGCGGTCGACGTCGACGTCGTCAGCGGCACCTCGTGGCTGACGATCCCGGGCCGGGCGCTCGCCGTACACCAGCACCTGTGCGCGTTCTCGGCGCCCGCCGCCGCGGGCGCGCCGTGTGGGCGCATCACCATCACCCGAGGGGACGAGCTCAGCGGGCGGACAACGGTGGCGGTTCCGGTCGTGCTGCACGGCGCGGTCACAGGCCCGTCCGTGCTCTGGCGCCTGACGCATCTGCCGTAGCCGCGCGACGCCGCTCCTGCGCGCTTCGAGGCCGTGACACGCACCCAGTCGGTGCGGACCCGGGACGTGACCGGCGGCTAGATCCAGTCCCGGCGGCGGAAGATGCCGTACAGGGCCGTGCCGATCCCGGCCATCATGACGATGCTGAACCAGAACCCCCACGCCTTGCCGAATCCGGGGTAGGGCACGTTCTGGCCGAAGTAGCCGGTGACCGCGGTGGGCACCGAGATGATCGCGGCCCACCCGGCCAGCTTCTTCATCACGGTGTTCAGCCGGTGGTCCTGCATCGACAGGTGTGTCTCGAAGATGGTGCTCACCATGTCGCGCAGGCTCTCGGTCCACTCGCTCGCGCGAAGCGCGTGGTCGTAGACATCCTGGTAGTTGGCCGTCAGGCGCTCGCTCACCAGATGCAGGTCCCGCCGCATCAGCGTGTTGACGACCTCGCGCATGGGCAGGACCACGCGCCGTACCCGGACCAGGGACTTGCGCAGGGCGAACATCTGCTGCTGCATCTGCCGGTGCGGCTGGTCCGTGAACAGCACGTCCTCGAGGTCGTCCACCTCGTCGTCCAGCCGCTGCACGACCTCGAAGTGGGAGTCGATCACCAGGTCGAGCAGGCCGTGCAGCAGACCGCCGACGCCGTCGGCGACCAGCTCCGGCGCAGAGTCCCAGCGGGCGGTGAGGTCGCCGGTCGGGAACGCCCGGTTGTGGACGGTGACCAGCGCGCGCTCGGTGACGAAGACCGACAGCTCGGCCAGCGCCAGGTCGCTGACGTCATCCTCGATGCGGGCGGCATACAGGCTGAGGAAGAGGTGCCCGGGGTATCGGTCGACCTTGGGGCGCTGGCGTCTGTTCAACGCGTCCTCGACCGCCAGCGGGTCCAGGCTCAGCTCCTCGCTGAGCAGGGTCAAGTGGTCGTCGTCGTCCGTGGACAGGTCCAGCCAGACAACGGTTCCCTCCTCCTCGAGGTAGTCCGAGACCTTGTCCGGGTCGAACCCCTCGGCCTCCAGTGTCCCGTTGCGGTACACGCGTGTGTCAGCCATGTCGGCGGATGGTGCCAGACGAACCTGTCCCCGACCGGGCCACCTGGTTCGGGCCCGCGGTGACTGCCGCGATACTGCTTGTCGCGACCAATGGGCCCGGTGGGGCCAGGAGGGAGGCGGCGTGACGTCAGGCGAGCGGCCGTCCGCCCGCCCGTCCGGGGCGGGCAGCGAGCGAACGGCCTCGGGCACGGCGGGTGCGGCGAAGCGGGCAGGAACCCGCCGTGGTCTGGTCGCCGTCCTGTCGGCGCTGGTGCTCGTGGTGGCGGTCATCACCCTCGTGGTGCGGTTCGCTGGTTCAACCCCGTCCGTCGTCACGACGGTGATGCCGGGCTCGTTCACCGGGTACGCCTTCGACGTCTGCCAGGCGCCGAGCCAGCGGCAGATGGATGCCTGGGTCGCACGGTCCCCGTACGCAGCCGTCGGCATCTACATCGCGGGCGAGAACCGCGCCTGCCCCGACCAGCGCAACCTGGACAAGTCGTGGGTCGCCGCCCAGGCCAGACACGGGTGGCGCCTGCTGCCGGTGGTGGTCGGGCGTCAGGCCCCGTGCGGGAGGGGCACCAGCCAGGTCACCATCACGCCCCAGCCCGCGCAGGACTACGCCGCGGCGCGGGCACAGGGACGGGCCGAGGCCGGGGATGCGGCCGATGCGGCTCGTGACCTGGGCATCGCGCCCGGTAGCACGCTGTGGCTCGACGTCGAAGCGTTCGACATCTCCCGGGTGAGCTGTCGGCTCGCGACGCTGTCCTACGTGGCGGGGTGGACGGATGGGCTGCGGGCCGAGGGGTTCGCACCCGGGGTCTACTCCAGTGCGGTGTCGGGATGGCGGATGCTGGCGCAGGGGCGTGGGTCGGCACCACTCGCCGGCGATGCTCCCGACCAGGTGTGGGTCGCGGACTGGAACGACCGCCCGACCGCCGGCGTGACCTCCGCGACCCGGGACGGCTGGCCGCACGGGCGCGTCCACCAGTACCGCGGACCCCACGACGAGACCTACGGGGGCGTGACCCTGCAGGTCGACAGCAACTACCTGGTCGTCGGCGGCACGACGGCCGCGGCCCCCGATCGGCACGCCTGCCTGGGAAGTCGTCCGTCGGCTGCGACGCAGCCCGGGCGCGACTGCAGACTCCGGCCCTGAGCCGACGGGCGTCTACCAGGAGACCACCACGGGTGTCGCCAAGCGTCACCGACGCGAACGCCAGCTGCCCGCAACGGGCATCGTGACGATCGCGGTGTGGCAGCTCCTCCAGCCGGCGCAGGGCGCCGCGCAGCCCCGCCAGCTGCTGCCTCGACCCTGCTGGTCGGCGCACTGAAAAGAACGCGAATTGGACCTTCCGGAAAATTGGTGACGTAGTGCCCGAACTCCGCTACTGTCCGACCGCCGCCCAACGGGGCGAGCACGGGGGCATCTCTTCTGCTCTCGATGGTCTCTGCCCATTTCTGGGCACCTCTGCAAGGGGATCACTTGAACAAGCGCAACAAGATCTCGCTCGGCGCCGCTGGGGCAGTGCTGGCTGTGGCGTCTCTGGCCGTCGGCGGATCCGCGTTCGCAGGTACCAGCGCTCCGCCGATCATGAAGGCGTGCGTCAGCACCTCCGGTGGCGTCATGCACCTCACGGCGACCACCGCTACGCGCTGCCCCAGCGGGCAGTACCTCGTGTCCTGGAACCAGCAGGGCGTCAAGGGTGCCACCGGCGCCTCGGCGTATGCCGTGTGGCTGGCGAACGGCCACACAGGAACCCAGACCCAGTTCCTGTCCTCGCTGAAGGGCGCCACTGGCGCCAAGGGCGCGGACGGCTATGACGGCTTCGACGGGGCCTCTGCCTACGAGCTGTGGCTGTACTACGGCGGTCACGGCACCGTGCAGGACTTCCTCGCGGGCCTGAAGGGTGACGCCGGGACGAACGGGGCCAACGGCACGAACGGCAAGGACGGTGCGAACGGCACCGACGGCAAGGACGGCCAGTCCGCTTACGAGCTGTGGAAGGTCCTCGCCGACAAGCCCGCTGCGACCGAGGCTGACTTCCTTGCCTCCCTCGTCGGGAAGGACGGTGTCAACGGCCTGGACGGCAAGGACGGAGCCTCCGCGTTTGCGACGTGGAAGGCGCAGGACGCTTCCCGCGCCGACGCCACCGAGGTCGACTTCCTCAACTCCCTCATGGGCGCTGCGGGCAAGGACGGCACCGATGGCACCAACGGCGCCAATGGAACCGATGGCACCAACGGCGCCAATGGAACCGATGGCACCAATGGCACCGACGGCGCTTCGGCCTTCGACATCTGGAAGGCCGCTGACGCCTCCCGGGCCGGCGCCACCGAGGCTGACTTCCTGGCCTCGCTCAAGGGCGCTGACGGCGCCCCGGGCAAGGACGGTGCCACCGGCGCCGACGGCAAGGACGGTCACTCGGTGACGGTCGCCAACGGCACCCCTTCCACGGACGGCACGGGCACCACCACCCTCACCGCCACCTGTGCGGCCGGTTCGATGCCCATCGGTGCTGGCTACACCCTCACCGGTACGCCGCAGACGGTGGTCTCCTCTGGCCCCGGCGCCACCGCGGGGACCTGGGCGATCACGTTCGCTGACGTGGTCGACGGCAGCATCACCCCCGTCTGCGCCGGCTGACCCAGCGCGCCGAAGCGGCCCATCCCCGGCTCGGGGGTGGGCCGCTTTCGCGCGCGGTTCGAGACTGTTTCGATCGCGGGGGCAGCGGGCCCAGATCGAGGCCACACGTCCGCGGGGTTACGGTCGTTTGATGCCCAAGTCTCTGGAGCGGATGACACTGAGCGAGCTGCGGGCTGAGCTGGAGCTGACTCGCCCGGCCTGGGAGCTGGAGCTGAGGGAGCTCGGCGACTTCCTTGCCGATGGCCTGCTCCCGGCGCTGAGCGCGGATGCGCGACGACACCAGCTGGTGCGTGATGAGATCCGGCATCGAGCCTGGAGAGGTGGCTAGCCGTAGTGAGCACAGAGGTCAGGAACGCGGCCCGTCGCCTGGTTGCGCGAGCGCCGCCGACCCCCGCGCCCGGCCGTATGCCGTGAGGCAGGCCATTGCGTCACCCCACCCGGGGTGGCACCATCCTGTGGTTGACCGAGGCCGGCCCTTTCGGAGCAGTTGAGGCTCCAGCCGGACCTGTGGAGAAGAGCATGCCCTCGTACGACCAGCCCGACGTCCTCGACCGTAACCTCAGCGAGGTCCTGCAGGAGATCCGGGTCGCTCAGACCGGAGTCCAGATCCTCTTCGCATTCCTGCTCTCGTTGCCCTTCACCTCCGGGTTCCGCAGCGCCAGCGTGCCCGACCGCGCGGTGTACCTCACCGCCCTGCTGGCGACCGTCGGGGCAGCGTCCATGCTGATCGCGCCCGTCGCGTTCCACCGCATCCTGTTCCGGCGTCGGCGTCGGCCCGACATCGTCCGGGGCGCCAACCGCTTCGCCATCGTGGGACTCGCCCTGATGGTCGTTGGCGTGTCGGCGGCCGTCCTGTTCGCCTCCAGTTTCGTGATCGGCACGCTCGGCGGCAGCATCATCGGCGGCATCGTGTTCGTCTGGTTCAGCGGCTGGTGGTTCGCCGTGCCGTTCCATCACCTGCACCAGCGGGACGACCACCCCGTGGCGGTGCCCGTCAGCAGCTCGTCGCCCCTTCACCGGCCGACGATGCATGCGGTCTCTCACGCCAGGGCCGCCAGGACTCGATAGGTCGGGCCTCGGCCGCGGCGATTCCCCGCGAGCGCGGCTGCGGCCTGTGATTGTGACCGACTGGGTCGAGTTGAATGAGCGAACGTGGTTAAGGATTCGGTAAATATGTGAGTGCTGCGTCCACGTGCGGTTCACCGTGAAAGATGCCGGGGGCCATCACGGCGGACCGGGATCGCGCAGGGGGTGCGTGATGAGCAAGACCCGTTCTCTTCATTCGTTCATCCGGTTGTCCGGACATTCGCGCTGGTGGGCCGGCGTGTGTGTCACCGGGTTGCTGACCACAGAGCTGGGCGCGGGAGGCCTCGGAAGGTTGACCGCAGCGCTCGGCGAGGGCAGCGCGCCCGGCCACGTCGCGGCCAGCACCCAATCGGGGACCAAGACCGCTGGAAGTGGTGGGCGCCAGGCCGTGCTTCGCGGCGGGCCGACGTGCACGACCAACACCAATCGCAACACCCGCCCGCGGCACCACCGCGTCCGGTTGCACCGCCACTCGCGCCTCGTGGTCAACGTGTGCGTCACGGAGCTGCCGACCGCCGCGCGGAGCACGGTGCCGAGCATTGAACCGGTCGCCCAGGTGCCGGTCGTCGGCGGCGGAGGCGGCGGCACGGGCCGAGCCGTTGCGCACCAGTCCGTCCGCCAGCCCAGGCAGAAGCAGCACAAGCAGCAGAGCCGTCCGCGCCAGCCGTCCGCCACTCCCGGTGTCGTGGAACCGGCAGCGCAGGTGGGTCAGGTCGCCCTGCAGCGACCGCAGGACGGCACGGGCCAGGCTCGGGTCCTGGTCGCTGCCCGGCCAGACCCAGCCACCTCGACCTCACCGGTCGCTCTGTACGGCAGGGTCAAGCCGACGTCGTCCACCACGCTCCCCACCGGGCGGGTCTGCTTCTACGACGGGACGTCCACGACCGCGCTGGGCTGCTCCACCCTTGCGCCACAGGCGAATGGCGTCATGCAGGCGCACATCAAGGTGCCCCTCACCAGGGGGACACACGCCATCGTGGCCAGGTACGCCGGGGACGCGCACTACGCGGCGGTCCAGTCGAGCGCTCTGGCGCTGGTCGTGAGCTGAGGCCGCCAGTCAGCGGCGGCCCGGGTCGGGGTGCCGTTCGCCGCCGTACACGATCGGGTGTCCGGCCCGGGCCCAGGCGAACGTGCCTCCTCCGACGAAGTGGGCGTTGAAGCCGGCACGGACGAGGAACTCGGCCATCGACCTGCTCCGGTTGCCCGTCCCGCAGATCACGTAGACCGGCGGGCTCTGGGGAAGCTCGGACAGACGCAGCGGGAGCTGCGTCACGGGCATCATCACCGCGCCCGGGACGTGACCCGAGTGGTACTCGTCCAGTTCGCGGACATCCAGGACGTAGGCGCTGTCCGCGTGTGCCGCCACGAAGGCGTCAAGACTGACTTCCGGCATCGGACTCGCTCCCTTCCCGACGGTGCCCGATGGCCCTGGGGGGACACGGCCTGGCGCCCCAGCTTCGTCCCCACCGCGGCGTGCTGGAAGCGTCGGCCGGGCTGCGGGGAGGCGTCGCTCACGGCCTTGATGCCCTGGGGACGTGCGGAACCGCCTTGGCGCGCGCTCAGGCGAGCCAGGCCGGCCGCCGGTGATGCTGGCGTGCGGTTCGCCGGCGACATCGTCTGGCCGGCCGACGACGATGCTCCCGCGCCCGCTGCCGGCGAAGTTGCCGCGCCCGCTGCCGACGATGCGGCCGGGCCGGCCGCCTGGGCCTGGCCTGCGTGCACGGGCGGGGATGCGCCGTGGAAGCGGACCAAGAACCCGACCTCTTCGAACCGCACACCGGTGGGCGGGTTCGCGAACACCCTTCTCGGGGTGTGGTTTGCCGGCCGGGTCACGGTGGGCACCACGACCTTCGGCCTGGGCAGGGCTTCGACCCCAGGGGCGCCCAGGCCGTCGGTCCCGCTGAGGTGGAACGGGCCGGCAAGCCAACCGAACAGCACGAAGACGCCGAGCTCGAGGACGACGAGCGCCAGCGTCGGGCCGACGCCCCAGAGGCGCGACCGGCGCCCGCCAAGACAACGCCAGTGCCGCGGGACGCCGGCACCGTCCTGCATGCCGTGTCGCCTCACCACGCGCGGCGACAGGGATGCCTGCGCGCTCACTTCCGGGCGGTGGAGTATGCCGGGTGGCTGGTCCGCGCCCCGGTGGGGCGGCTGGTGGGCGCGCTGCCTCGGTGGCCGGTGGGCACCCCGGTCGGCGCGCCGGTCCGGTGGGTGGTGGGTGCCGCGGTCTGGTGGTCGGTGCCCGCGTGGCCGGGGTGGGCGATGGATGCGCAGTAGGCGCTGATCCTCGACGCCCCACCAGCCGCCGTGGCGAGTGACCGGTAGGCGACGGAGGTGGGTGCCAGGCCGCCGTGCTGGTGGGCCTGGCACAGGCCGAACGCGGCTGCTCCACCGGCGTCGGGGCCGGTGGCCGCAACGTTCGGGGTGGGGTGACCGGTCGGTGTGGAGGTGGTGGGGTCCGGGGAGATGCTGGACCTCGGTGAGGTGGCGGGCGCTCCGATGCTGTGGTGGGCGAGATCCTGCAGCCCGGAGGGAAGGGCGCCGGTGTAGGCGGCGGCTGCGGTCCCGGCGAGGGCGATTCCGCCGGCGGCCGCTGCCACTGCGAGCTTGCTGGCCAACAGGGTGGTCAACACGGGGACACTCCTGGTGCGAGTACGGACAGGGGTACTCGAGACACCGGACCTCGCCTGGGCGAAGGCGGCCACGGCGGCCGCTTCGCCGGCGAGCTCCTGGGGGGAGGCGGGCGACGCGGCACTGGCCAGCAGGCCGGCCAGTGCCGGGGATGCTGCGTCGGCTTCGCCGGCGAGCAGTCGGTCGAGCAGCCAGAGGTCGTCGGGCTGCTCGTCCGCCAGGGGGTGGGGGTTGTCAGGCATCTCGGTCACGGAACGTCGATGCTCCGGATCCCGTTACAGGCACACCTTGGCCGTCCACCATCTCACCGAGTCTGCGCAGCGCTCGGTGGACCGCGACGCGCACCGCCCCGCTGCTGCGGCCCATGACCGCGGCGACGTCGGAGACGTCCAGGCCCATGACGACCCGCAACGTGACCATCTCGGCCTGCTCCGGTGGCAGCCTGGCGATCAGGCCCAGTGCGGCCCGGGTCGACATCACCTCCTCGGCTTCGGTCGCGGCGTCCGTGGCCAGTCCGCCGGACCGGTCGACGACGTCGGTCATCTCGGCGAGCAGCCGCTCCGGGCGCCTCCCGGCGCGACGCACCTGGTCCAGGTGCTGGTTGCGGGCGATGGTGACCAGCCATCGCCGAAAGCCGGGTTCGTCACCCGTGAAGGAGCCCAGGGCTTCGATGACCTTGAGCCAGGCGTGCGAGGCGATGTCCTCCGCCAGCCCGCCGGCAGTCACGTGCAGGTAGCGCAACAGCATCGGGTTCGCATCGCGCCACAGCTCGGCGAAGGCCTGCGCATCGCCCCTCTGGGCGTGGCTCAGGACCTGCTCGAACCGATTGCCAAGCATGAACTCCCTGCAAACACTGGGTTCTGGCGGCTGGTCCGCGTTGCAGACTCTCCCTGGGCGACGCCCCTCACCGGCGGAACGCGATGCTAGTCCTCGTCGGCGCTGACGCCACTCGAGACTCGAAAGGTCAATAACGACAGGCCCCTCCACCAGTTACGCCCACACTTGCGTGACCCCCGTCACGCCCGCTTCAGGTGCATTGGCTACGATCCTCCGCCATTGCCGGGATTGTCCGTTTCTGGCACCGATACTGGAGGCTCGGATGACCACTGACTACGACCGGATCGGCGGCGGACCCGCCGTTGGGGCTGTTGTCGAGGAGTTCTACCGGCGACTGACCGCTGACGACCAGGTCAGCCACTACTTCAAGGACGTGTCGTTGCCTGTCCTGAAGCGGCACCAGGCCCTCATGGTCACCAGCATCCTCGGTGGCCCGGACCGCTACGACGGCCGTCCGCTGGACCAGGCCCACGCGCCGTTGTGCATCAGCCACTCCGACTACGACCGCGTCGGCAGCCACCTGATGTCCTGCCTGCAGGACGCCGGCGTGCCGCGGGACATCCGGGACCGTGTGGGAACGGCGCTGGGGCAGGCGCGGGCCGCGATCGTGACCCTGCAGTCCTGAGCGATGGACACCCAGCGGCTCAAGTCCACCTGGGCGGCCGTCACCCAGCACGGTGACGACGTCGCCCTGTACTTCTACGCCCATCTGTTCGTCAGCCATCCGGAGCTGCGGGAGATGTTCCCGCTGGCCATGGAGGCCCAACGCGACCGCCTCGTCGGTGCCCTCGGTCGCGTGGTCAGCAGCGTCGACGAGCTCGGCGAGATCGTGCCCTACGTCGAGCAGCTCGGCCGCGACCACCGACGGTTCGGGGTCATCGCCGAGCACTACGACGCGGTCGGGGGGTCACTGCTGTGGACCCTGAAGCACTTCCTCGGTGAGGAGTGGACCGCGGACGTGGCCCGGGACTGGGCGGACGCCTACGGCATGGTCGCGGCAGCGATGGTGGCTGCTGCGGAGGCCTCGGAGGACACGCAGCCGGCGTGGTGGGACGCGGAGATCACCGAGGTCGCCCGGGTGAGCCGGGAGATCGCCGTCGTCCGGGTGATGCCGGACAACCCTCTGCCGTACCAGCCCGGCCAGTCGATGGCCATCACGATCCCGCACGCGCCGAGGGTGTGGCGGTACTTCACCCCCGCGAACGCCCCTCGTGCGGACGGAGGGATCGAGTTCCACGTCGGCCTGGTCGCGGGCGGCCTGGTCAGCCCGCCGTTCGTGAAGAAGGCCAAGCGCGGCGACGTCATGCGGATCGGTGCCCCGGTCGGCACCGCCCTCGTCGTCGACCCTCTGGCGGAGCAGGACCTCCTGATGGTGGCTGGAGGGACGGGCATCGCGCCTTTCCTGGCGATCCTCGACGAGGTCGAGCAGGGATGGCAGAACGGTCAGACCAGCCGTCGGGTGCACGTGGTCCACGGGGCGCGTTATCCGTGGAACCTGTACGCCGGCTCGCGCCTGGACCGGCTCGCGGCATACCCGGGGTTCAGCCACACCCAGGTCGCGTCCGATGACCCGACCTACCCGGGCAGGCGCGGTCTTGTCGGCGACGTGGCGTCGACGGTGGCCATGCCCGGCCCCTACAGTGCGCTCGTCTGCGGGTCGCCGTCCATGGTCCTGCACACGGCGTCTGCGCTGGCCGGCGGCCAGCGGCCACCCGAGTCCATCGCCTTCGAGGAATTCGGCATCACCTCAGAACCGCCGGCCGGAACGGCTCTCGCCGCCACGGCCCAGAGCATCGGAGGGCAGTTGTGAATGCAGTCGAGCAGGACGCCGTGGCCGGACGGCAGGACAACCTCAACGAGGTGAGCCTGCGAGCGGTCGAGCTCCTCGCCAAGGCACAACGTGCCGCCGACGAGGCCGTTGCCGAGGCGCAGTCCTACGCACGGGACCTGGAGGAGTCGGCGCGCGAGCAGTACCGCCAGATCCTGCAGCGTGCCCAGTCCGCGGCCCAGGACTACTCCTCGGCCAGTCGGCCGGGCAACGGCGTCGCACCCGCGGCGGCTGGGCAGGAGAGGGGAACGCTCGACTCCGAGAAGCTCATGTACGTGCGCACCTACGCTCGCGTGGCCCACGCCCAGCTCAAGTCCGTGCTCGACGTCCTCAACCAGGAGCTGGACCAGCTGGCCGAGATGGCCGAGGGCGATGCCGGAGCAGGCAGGTCGGCAGCAGTGGCTCCAGTGGCTCCACCGGCCGCCGCAGCACACCCCGTTGGCAGCATCGCACCGACAGGGGGGACGCCCGCCGCGACCCACGCCGAGGTGCGTCCAGAAGGCGTGGACCGCTTCGGGTCGGGTGGCGGCCCGACGCTGGTGAGTGCGACGGACGAGGGCTGGCCGCCGATCTTCGCGGCCACCAACGCCATCTCCTACGTCTACCGCGGTCCCGGCCTTGAGGGGCCCTTTCCGCAGAGCTGATCCTCGGTGGCGCGGAACCCGGGGCGTCAGGACAACGCGCCGCCCGAGGCACACGAACGCCGCCCCGCCACAGCGACTGTGGTGGGGCGGCGGCCGTGCGTGCAGGCTGGGTCAGCAGCCGGTGGCCGGCGCGCGGAAGCCCGCGTAGGGGTTCAGGTCACCCATGAACGTGTACCGCCCACCGGCACCGCTCTGGGTCGCCTGCGCGGTGGTGTTCGGGTTCTGCCGGGCGAACCACGGCAGGAAGACCTCGTCCTCGGGGTGCCAGGACCCGTCGGCGCGGCTGGTGGTGTCGTAGGTGTTGCCCGGCAGGGTGAAGCCGATGCCGACGACCGGGTCGCCGGTCTCCATGACCGACGTGC
>NZ_DASVZH010000029.1:0-21519 GCF_036391795.1 Oryzihumus sp. | reverse complement strand
CGTCGAGGTGGGCGAACGTCGTCGCCGGGGCCGGGTCGGTGTAGTCGTCGGCCGGGACGTAGATCGCCTGCAGCGAGGTGATCGAGTGACCGCGGGTGGAGGTGATCCGCTCCTGGAGGACGCCCATCTCGTCGGCGAGGGTCGGCTGGTAACCGACGGCGCTCGGCATGCGGCCGAGCAGCGTGGAGACCTCCGACCCGGCCTGCGTGAACCGGAAGATGTTGTCGATGAACAGGAGGACGTCCTGCTTCTGCACGTCGCGGAAGTACTCCGCCATCGTGAGGGCCGACAGAGCGACACGCAGACGCGTCCCCGGCGGCTCGTCCATCTGGCCGAAGACGAGGGCGGTCTGGCCGAGGACGCCGGCCTCCTCCATCTCGACCATGAGGTCGTTGCCCTCACGGGTGCGCTCACCGACGCCGGCGAAGACGGAGACACCACCGTGGTCGCGGGCGACACGGGCGATCATCTCCTGGATCAGCACGGTCTTGCCGACACCGGCGCCACCGAACAGACCGATCTTGCCACCCTGCACGTAGGGGGTGAGCAGGTCGATGACCTTGATGCCGGTCTCGAACATCTGCGTCTTGGACTCGAGCTGGTCGAAGGCCGGCGCCGAGCGGTGGATGCCCCAGCGGTCCTTGACCTCGAGGGTCTGGCCGGGCTCGAGGTTGAGGCAGTCACCGGTGGTGTTGAAGACCTTGCCCAGGGTCACGTCGCCCACGGGGACGGTGATCGGGCCGCCGGTGTCCTGCACCGCGGAGCCGCGGACCAGGCCGTCGGTCGGCTGCAGGGAGATGGCGCGGACCATGTTGTCGCCGATGTGCTGGGCGACCTCGAGGTTGATGTTCTTCTTCTCGCCCGAGAGCTCCACCGTGGTGGTGAGCAGGTTGTACTGCTCGGGCATCTCGCCAACGGGGAACTCCACGTCGACGACGGGGCCGATGATGCGGGAGATCCGGCCGACGCCGCCGGCCACGGAGCCGGCCGTGCCTTCGGTAACAGTCGCAGTCATTTCCTGGTTTCCTTCTTACTTGGCGTCCGCGAGGGCGCTGGCGCCGCCCACGATCTCGCTGATCTCTTGGGTGATCTCGGCCTGACGGGCCTGGTTGGCCAGCCGGGTGTACTTGCGGATGAGCTCCTCCGCGTTGTCCGTCGCGGACTTCATCGCGCGCTGGCGCGCCGCGAGCTCGGAGGCCGCGGACTGCAGCAGGCAGTTGAAGAGACGGGCGGTGACGTACTTCGGCAGCAGGGCGTCGAGCACCTGCTCGGCCGACGGCTCGAACTCGTAGAGCGGGAGCACGTCGTCCGGCGCCGGGGGCTCCTCGCCCTCGACGACCTCGAGCGGCAGGAGGCGGATGACCTCGGGCTCCTGCGTCACCATGTTGACGAAGCGGGTGAACACGACGTGGACCTCGTCCAGGCCGCCCTCCTCGTGGCCGAGGACGAAGTCGGCGACGATGCGCTCACCGATCTCGCGGGCCGCCTCGAAGGTCGGGCTGTCGGAGAAGCCGCTCCACTCGGCGGCGAACTCGCGGCGACGGAACTTGTAGAAGCCCGAGGCCTTGCGACCGACGAGGTAGGGCACGACCTCCTTGCCCTCGTTCCGCAGCTTCTCGGCGAGCCGCTCGCTCTCCTTCAGCACGGAGGAGGAGTAGGCGCCGGCCAGGCCGCGGTCGCTGGTGATGATCACGACGCCCGCGCGGCGCACCGTCGGGTGCTCCGTGGTGAGCGGGTGGTCGACGTTGGAGTACGTCGCGACGGCCGAGACCGCACGGGTGAGCGCCCGCGCATACGGGCTGGATTCCTTGACCCGCTGCTGGGCCTTCACCACGCGCGAGGCTGCGATGAGCTCCATCGCGCGCGTGATCTTCTTGGTCGCCTGGACGGACCGGATGCGCTGGCGGTAGACCCGCATCTGCGCTCCCATAGCTTTCCGCCTCTCCTAAGTTTCGCTGCTGAAGTTCCGGTATGGCGATCGCTCGCCGGGCGAGGTGGCCGCCGGGGACGCGGTGCGTCCCCGGCGGTCGACCTCAGTGCTTCTGCTTGACGATCTGCTCCTGCTCGACCTCGTCGGCGCCGATCTCGCCGGCCTCCGGCTCGTGGCCCAGCGGGACCTCGTCGGCGCCGGTGGCCTGGAACTGGTCCTTGAACGCCTTGACGGCGTCCTCGAGGCCCGAGCGGGTCTCGTCCTCGAACTTCTTGGACTCGCGGATGGCCGAGAGCAGGCCCGACTTCTCGCGACGCAGGTAGTCAAGGAACTCGGTCTCGAAGCGGGACACGTCCGTGACGGCCACGTCGTCGATCTGACCCGTGGTGCCGGCCCAGATGGAGACGACCTGCTCCTCGATCGGGAACGGGGCCGACTGGCGCTGCTTGAGCAGCTCGACCAGACGCGCACCCTTGGCCAGCTGCGCACGGGAGGCCGGGTCGAGGTCGGAGGCGAACATCGCGAAGGCCTCCATCGCACGGAACTGCGCGAGGTCCAGCTTCAGGCGGCCGGCCACCTCCTTCATCGCCTTGATCTGCGCGGCGCCACCGACACGGGAGACGGAGACACCCACGTCGATCGCCGGGCGGACGTTGGAGTTGAACAGGTCGGCCTGGAGGTAGATCTGGCCGTCGGTGATGGAGATGACGTTGGTCGGGATGTAGGCCGACACGTCACCCGCCTTGGTCTCGATGATCGGCAGACCGGTCATCGAGCCCGCACCGAGGTCGTCGGAGAGCTTGGCGCAACGCTCGAGCAGGCGGCTGTGCAGGTAGAACACGTCACCCGGGTAGGCCTCGCGGCCCGGCGGGCGGCGCAGCAGCAGCGACACGGCGCGGTAGGCCTCGGCCTGCTTGGACAGGTCGTCGAAGACGATGAGGACGTGCTTGCCCTGGTACATCCAGTGCTGGCCGATGGCCGAGCCGGTGTAGGGCGCGAGGTACTTGAAGCCTGCCGCGTCGGAGGCCGGGGCCGCGACGATGGTGGTGTACTCCAGCGCGCCGGCCTCCTCGAGCGTGCCGCGGACGGCAGCGATCGTGGAGCCCTTCTGGCCGATGGCGACGTAGATGCAGCGGACCTGCTGGCTCGGGTCGCCGGACTCCCAGTTCTGCTTCTGGTTGATGATCGTGTCGATCGCCACCGCGGTCTTGCCGGTCTGACGGTCACCGATGATCAGCTGACGCTGGCCACGGCCGATCGGGGTCATGGCGTCAACGGCCTTGAGGCCGGTCTGCAGCGGCTCGTGGACCGACTTGCGCTGGACCACGGTCGGGGCCTGGAGCTCCAGGGCGCGGCGGGTCTCACCCTTGATCTCGCCGAGGCCGTCGATCGGCTGGCCGAGCGGGTTGACGACGCGGCCGAGGAAGTCGTCGCCGACGGGGACCGAGAGGACCTCGCCGGTGCGCTTGACCTCCTGGCCCTCCTCGATACCGGAGAAGTCACCGAGGATGACGACACCGATCTCGTGCACGTCGAGGTTCAGCGCGATGCCGAGCGTGCCGTCCTCGAACTGCAGCAGCTCGTTGGTCATCGCCGAGGGCAGGCCCTCGACGTGAGCGATACCGTCACCGGCGTCGGTGACGCGGCCGACCTCTTCGCGGGAGGCCGCGCCGGGCTCGTAGGACTGGACATAGCTGTCCAGTGCGTCCCGGATCTCCTCCGGACGGATCGTGAGCTCCGCCATCAGTGTCTCTCTCCTCTGGTGCGGTCCTTCTCGGACCGGTGTTGACAAGCGTGAAGGTGTGCTGGTGGTGCCGTGCGCTGCCGGCGAGGTGTGCCGCTCAGCCGGCCAGGAGCCGGCGCGCGGCTTCCAGACGACGCAGCATCGTGCCGTCGACGACCTCGTCGCCGATCTGCACGCGGATGCCGCCGATGACCGCAGGGTCGACGACGACGTTGACCTGGACCGGCCGGCTGTAGAGGCCGGTCAGCGCCTCGGCCAGCCGACGACGCTGGGCGTCGTCGAGCGCGACGGCCGAGGTGGCCGTGGCGGTGAGCTGCTCACGACGCTTGGCCGCGACCTGGAGGTAGAGCTCGATGGTGCGGTCGAACCGGCGGCCACGGGGGGCCAGCACCGCCTGGCGGGCCAGGCGGACGGACTCGGCGGACGCCTTGCCCTGCAGGAGCCGACCCACGAGGTCGGCCTGCGCCCCGCGGCTGGCGTTGCGGTCGGCGACCGCGTCGCGCAGCTCGGCGGTGCCGGCCACGACCCGGGCGAAGCGGAACAGCTCGTCCTCGAGCGCGTCGAGCCGGCCACCGGCCTCGGCGGAGGCGGTGACGGTCTCGACGGCCAGGAGCTCGAGGGCGTCGGTCAGGTCACGCTCCTCGGACCAGCGCTGGGCCACCAGCTCGGAGAGCACCGAGAGGGCGGCGTCGCCGACCTTGCCGCCGAAGAGCCGGCCGACCAGCTCGCGCTTGGCCGAGGCCTCACGCGAGGGGTCGGCCAGCGCCCGGCGGAGCGAGGCACTGGAGTCCAGAGCACCGCTGATGCCGAACAGGTCCTCGGCCAGGGCCGACCAGTCGGCCCCGGTCCCGAGCGCCGCGGTGAGCGCGTCGTGCCCGGCGATGAACGCAGCGCGCGAGGAGCCACGCATCAGATGCCCTGCCCGTGCTCGCCGGAGCCGGCGGAGACGGCCTCGGGACGGATCGAGCCGGACTCGAGCTCGGCGAGGAACCGGTCGACGATGCCCTTCTGACGGACCTCGTCCTCCAGCGACTCGCCGACGATGCGGCTGGCCAGGTCGGTCGAGATCCGACCGACCTCGCTGCGCAGCGAGATGAACGCCTGCTGGCGCTCGGCCTCGATCTGCTTGTGCGCAGCCTCGGTGATGCGCGCGGCCTCGGTCTGGGCCTGGGTGCGCATCTCCGCGACGATCGCGGCGCCCTGCTCGCGCGCCTCCTCGCGGATGCGGGCGGCCTCGGCGCGGGCCTCGGCGAGCTGAGCCTTGTACTGCTCGAGCGCCGCCTGCGCCTCCTGCTGGGCCTCCTCCGCCTTGTGCATGCCGCCCTCGATGGCGGCGGTGCGGTCGGCGTAGGCCTTCTCGAGGTTGGGCACGACCTTCTTCTGCACGATGACGTACAGGATGGCGATCGCGATGAGGCCGAAGATCAGCTCGCCCCAGTGGGGCAGAACCGGGAGCTTGTCGGCCTCACCAGCGGTCGCCAAAGCCGCGACGTGCGACGTGCTGGCGAAAAGCTGCACGGGGTTCTCCTAGTGCCTTGGTGCCAAAAGTGGTGCTACGGGTGGTGGTACGTCAGCCCTTGAAGACGAAGGCGAGAACCAGACCGAAGATGGCGAGCGCCTCGGCGAGCGCGAAGCCCAGGATGGCGATGGACTGCAGCATGCCGCGAGCCTCGGGCTGACGGGCGACGCCGTTGATGTAGGCGGCGAAGATCAGGCCGATGCCGACGCCGGGGCCGATGGCGGAGAGGCCGTAGCCCAGGATCGCGATGTTACCGGTCACGATGTCTTCCTCTTTCGTTCTTGGTGTCCCGCGCGGCACGTCACCGCCCGGAAGTCTGTGTGGTGTGTCAGGTGTTCAGTTGTGGGTCACGCAGCTGTGGGTGGCGACGGTCAGTGCTCGTCGGCCAGGGCGCCGGCGATGTAGGTCGCGGCGAGGAGGGTGAAGATCAGCGCCTGCAGGAACTCGATCAGGGCCTCGAAGATGGTCATGACGAACGCCATGCCGAAGGAGCCGACCGAGACGATCCTCAGGCCGAAGGAGCCGTGCAGGAGCATGTACTCGCCGCCGGTGATGAACAGCAGCAGGAGCATGTGGCCGGCGAACATGTTGCCGAAGAGTCGCAGCGCGAGCGTCAGCGGCCGGGTGATGAAGTAGGTCATCAGCTCCAGCGGCACGATCAGCGGGAGGATCCCCTTGGGCAGGCCGTCCGGGATCATCGACTTGAAGTAGCCGGCGAAGCCGTGCTTGCGGAAGCCGAGGTAGTGGTAGGTCACGTAGACGACGAGCGTCAGGGCGATCGGGAAGCCGACCCGGCTCATGGTCGGGAACTGCACCGGCGGGATGACGCCGAACAGGTTGTTGACCAGGATGAGCACGAACATCGAGAACAGCAGCGGCACGAACCGCAGGAAGTCCTTGCTGCCGATGATGTCGCGGGCGATGGTGTTGCGGACGAGGTTGTAGACGCTCTCCGTCATCCACTGGGACTTGCTCGGGACGACAGCCGCGCGGCGCGTGGTGGCCACGAGGACCCACCCGATGAGCCCGACGGACAGAAGGATGACCACCGCGGCGCGCGTGATGGCGAACGGGCCGTCACCGATCAGCGGCTGGTAGAACTCGGCCGGGGTCGGCGACTGGAATCCACTGCCTTCGGCCGGCAGGCCGCTCAGCGTGGCCAGCACGTTCAGGCTCACAGGGTCTCCTCGAATTGCGACGAACCATTCAGGGGGGCGGAGGCGCCCCGGGGGACCGCTGCGACAGCACCGGTCATCACGCAGCGCGCGCTCGTGCGCGCCACGGAAGTCACTTCGACGTACCGTACCTGAACCACACGAGGTACAGCGACGTGGCCATCCCCACCAGAAGCCCCACGACGACCAGGAACGCCGTGCCCAGCCAGCGGTCCAGCAACCAGCCGATCCCGCCGAAGAGCACCGGCCCGGCAATGAGGTACGAGACGACGCTCCACGCGGCGGACTCCTCCAGCCGAGGGTGTCCCGCATCGGGGTCCGGCGGCCCGCTCGGACCGGGTGAGGTCGGGTGATCGTCGCTCATGGACTGCTCCTCGGTTCACCATGTCACTCCCCCGTCTCCGGCGCACCCGGGGAGGCGGGGGCGTCGTACACGTTCTTGCGCATCCGCACGAAAGCGACGACCTGGCCGACCTGCCAGACGAGGGTGACGGCGAGCGCGGCGATGCCGAAGGCCGTGCCGTCCAGCCAGCTCGCGCGGGACAGGCTGATGATGACGATGCCCAGGAAGAGGACCTGGCCGAGGTAGACGGCGAGGGCTCCGGCGAGCAGCGACAGCGGGTTGGCGTTGGTCACCCGCTTCATGACCGCGAGGCCACCGGCGAAGAAGGCGATGGTCACGACGACGGCCAGCAGGGCGGCCACTCCGGCCCGGCCCCCGCGGGCGACCCAGAGGGCGATGACCACGAGCGGTGCGGCGACCAGGGACGGCACCAACGCGCCGCGCAGCATCGCGGCGAAGGGTGCAGCGGGTGCCGGGGCTGGGTGCTCGGTCATGTCTGGCCTTGGCTGGTCGTGGGCGTCTGGACGGCGTCTCGCGACGGGCGGTGCGGCCTCGCAGGGACCTGTTCGACGGGGCTCACAGGGTTCTTTGAGGTGCTTGTGAAAGGTATCACAAGCGCTGGTGGGGCCTCCACCTGGGGAGGCCAACTGTGAGGATCACCGCAAGCAGGCAGGCCGCGAGGATCACGGTCAGGGACACCCAGATGTCCACCCCTGGGAAGGCGAAGGACACCGCGCCGAGCGAGACCACGGCCGCCCACAGGTAGAGCAGGAGCACCGCACGGCGGTGGCCGTGCCCGATCTTGAGCATCCGGTGGTGCAGGTGGCCGGCGTCCGGGTGCCACGGCCGCATGCCGGCCCTCGTCCGCCGGACCACCGCCAGCAGCACGTCCAGCAGGGGCAGCGACAGGATCGCCAGCGGCAGCAGGATCGGCAGGAACGCGGCGGTCACCTCGTCCTTGCTGACCGAGGAGGGGTCGACGTTGCCGGTCATCGAGATGGTCGCCGCCGCCAGCAGCAGGCCGAGCAGCAGCGCCCCGGAGTCACCCATGAACAGCCGCGCCGGGTGGAAGTTGTGGGGCAGGAAGCCGGCGCAGCAGCCGACCAGCGCGGCGGTGACGAACGTGGCCGAGGAGAACACGTTCGGCGGGTCGTAGCTGCGCGAGAGCAGGTAGGAGTAGACGAAGAACGCCAGCGCCGCGATGCCGACCACGCCGGCGGCCAGGCCGTCGAGGCCGTCGATGAAGTTCACCGCGTTGATCGAGATGATGACGATGACGATCGTCAGCCCGACCAGCACCGGCGTCGGCAGGATGGTGACCCCGAACAGCGGCAGCTGCAGCAGCTGCACGCCCTTGAAGGCCATGATCCCCGCGGCGAGCATCTGCCCGGCCAGCTTGGTGATCCAGTCCAGCTCGCGCATGTCGTCCAGCGCGCCGACCGCGCAGACGATCACCGCCCCGGCCAGGATCCCCATCGGCTCCCCCGTCGGGAACACCTGCGAGAGGTAGGGCAGCTGGCTGGCCACCAGCCAGGCCGAGCCGAAGCCGATGAGGATGGCCACTCCCCCGAGCCGCGGGATCGGGGTGGCATGCACGTCGCGGTCGCGGACGGGCGTGAAGGCCCCCGTCGCGACCGCGACCCAGCGCACGAAGGGGGTCGCGACATACGTCATGGCCGCGGCCACGACGAAGACCAGGAGGTACTCCCGCACTCAGGTGCCTCGTTCGCTGTGGAGGTGGGTGCTCTACCCGCGAGCGTATGCCGGGAAGCGGCTCACGAGGTCGCCCACCTCCGCGCGCACGTCCTTGGCGACCGGGTGGTCGGGGTCGCCGTCGGTCTGGGTGACGGCGCGGTGGATGAGGTCGGCGATGACCTTCATCTCCTGCGTGCCCATGCCCTGGGTGGTGACCGACGGGGTGCCGACGCGGATGCCCGAGGCGGTGTTCGGCGGCTGCGGGTCGAAGGGGATGGCGTTCTTGTTGAGGACGATGCCGGCCGCGTCGGAGCGCGCCTCGGCGTCCTTGCCGGTGACGCCCACGCCCTGGAGGTCGTGCAGCGACAGGTGGGTGTCGGTGCCGCCGGTGATCGGGCGGATGCCCTTCTCCCCCAGCGAGGCCGCGAGCTGCTGGGCGTTGGCGATGACCTGGCGGGCGTAGGTCTGGTACTCCGGGCGCAGGCACTCGCCGAAGTTGACCGCCTTGGCCGCGATGGCGTGCATCAGCGGACCGCCCTGCATCATCGGGAACACGGCCTTGTCGAGCTTGGCGGCGTGCTCCTCCTTGCACACCAGCGCGCCGCCGCGGGGGCCGCGCAGGACCTTGTGCGTGGTGAAGGTGACCACGTCGGCGAAGGGCACCGGGCTGGGGATGGCCTGACCGGCGACGAGGCCGATGAAGTGCGCGGCGTCGACCCAGAAGATCGCGCCGACCTCGTCGGCCACCTCGCGGAAGAACTGGAAGTCGATCAGGCGCGGGATGGCCGAACCGCCGGCGATGATGACCTTGGGCTTGTGCTCGCGGGCCAGGTCGCGCACCTGGTCGTAGTCGATGTCCTCGGTGTCCTTGTTGACGCCGTAGTGCACGGCGTTGAACCACTTGCCGCTGAAGGAGACCTTGGTGCCGTGGGTCAGGTGGCCGCCGTGCGGCAGCGACATGGCCAGAATGGTGTCGCCGGGCTGGCAGAAGGCGCCGTAGACCGCCTGGTTGGCGCTGGCGCCCGAGTGCGGCTGCAGGTTGGCGTGGTCGGCGCCGAAGAGCTTCTTGGCCCGCTCGATGCCGATGCTCTCGGCCTTGTCGACCTCGGAGCAGCCACCGTAGTAGCGCCGGCCCGGGTAGCCCTCGGCGTACTTGTTGGTCAGCGTCGAGCCGAGCGCCGCGAGGACGGCCGGGCTGGTGAGGTTCTCGCTGGCGATGAGCTGCAGGCCGCTGCGGACCCGGTCCAGCTCGGACAGCAGCACGCCCGCGATCTCGGGGTCCTGCGCCTGCAGCGCCCCGAAGTCGGGGCCGTAGAAGGTCTGGTCAGCGGTCATGCGTGCTCTCCGGTCGGGCTGGGAGTGGGCGAGGGCAGTCTGCTCGCGGCCACTCTATTGCGTCCCGCTGCACGCTCGACGGCGGTGTCCGCGCCGGACCGGCTCAGCCCAGCAGCGCGATCAGGGCCTGCGCGTCCACCGGCGCCCGGACCTTGGCGTCGTTGTCGAAGTAGACGACGACGTCGGCCCCGGCGGCGGCCCAGCTGCGCACCTTCGCGGCCCACCGGTGCAGCGCCTCGGGGGTGTAGCCGCTGGTGTAGAGCTCCTGGTCGCCGTGCAGGCGGACGTAGACCAGGTCGGAGGTCACGTGCTCGAGCAGCGGCCACCTCCCGGCGGTGTCGGCGACCACGAGCGCGACGTCATGGCGGCGCAACAGCCCCGGCACGTCGGGGTGGGTGAAGCTGTGGTGCCGCACCTCGAGGGCGTGGCGGATCCGGGCGGGACCGCAGCCGGGCGACGGCGTGGCCAGGACCCGGTCGTCGGCCAGCTTGTCGTCGTGGCCGTGGGCCAGGGCGGCCGCCTCGTCCTGGGTGCGCGGCAGCTGGTTGAAGAACGCGGCCAGCCGGTCAGGGTCGTAGCCCAGCGTCGGCGGCAGCTGCCACAGCACGGGGCCGAGCTTGGGGCCGAGGGCCAGGACCCCGGAGGCGAAGAAGTTGGCCAGCGCGGTCTCCACCCCGGCGAGCTTCTTCAGGTGGGTGATGAACCGGCCGCCCTTGACCGCGAAGACGAAGCCGTCCGGGGTCTCGTCCCGCCAGGTCGCGTAGCTGGAGGGGCGCTGCAGGGAGTAGAAGGAGCCGTTGACCTCGATCGAGGTGAGCCGGGATGCGGCGTAGGCCAGCTCCTCGCGCTGGGGCAGCCCCGGCGGGTAGAAGGTGCCGCGCCACGCCGGGTAGCGCCACCCCGAGATCCCGACCCGGACTCTCCCCATGACCGCAGGCTAGACGCACTCGGCCACCCGCTGCCGACCGTGGGTGGTGGGCCCTCACGGGCCGAGTGCGCGGGCCGGTCACGCCCGCGTCTGTGAGTTGTCCCGATTCGCCTGCGCGGGATGCACCCATCGGTCATCCTGTCTCGGGCTCGCCGCGGGAGCGAGACGGACATGTAGGGGATCTGTCATGTGGCGCCTTGTGCTCGCGGTCATGGTCGCAGCAACGTTCCTGCCCCTGGGCCTGCCCACGGGCCTGCCCACAGGCCACGCGACCGCCGTGACCACGTCCGGCGCGGTCGTGGCGACGACACACGCGGCGGCAAGCCGAACAGCCCAGCGTTGTCCCGTCCCGGCCGGATCGCTCGTCCGCCGCGCACCCGGCACCGGCAAGACGGTCGCCCTGACCTTCGACGACGGGGCCTCCGGGGACGCCGCCGCCATCCTGACCGTGCTGAACCGGTACCACGTGCGGGCCACCTTCTTCGACACCGGCCAGCATGATGCCCGGTACCCGGCCGTGGTCAGGGAGCTGGCCGCCAGTGGCATGGTGCTGGGTGACCACACGTGGGACCACTACTACCCCACCCAGGTGCGTGGCGGCTGGTCCCGGAGCTACCTGCGCGACCAGCTGGCGCGCACCCGCAACCAGCAGCAGGCCCTCACCGGGCACCCGACGTGCTTCTTCCGACCGCCGGGCGGCTACACCGACAACGTGCTCGCCGTCTCCAGGTCCCTGGGCATGTCTGCGGTGATGTGGAGCGTGGACTCCCGCGACTGGGCCGCACCCGGGCACTTCTCCCCGGCGTACCAGCGCACGATCCTGGCCAACGCCACGGACCTGCGCTACGCCGACCGTGACCACCCCATCGTGCTCATGCACGCCGGCAAGGCCAGCCACGAGCCCGAGTCCCAGGTCCACGCCTACCGCGGCAACACGATCGCGGCGCTGCCCGCCGTCATCCGCTGGTACCGCGCCCGCGGCTACCGGTTCGTCGACATGTTCGGCAACGCCGCCCCGGCCCGGTGACCGCCGAGGACACCGCTAGACGCGCAGCTCCGTCTCGCCGAGCACCTCGCGCAGCTGGTCGGCGCTGACCCCGCCCTCACGCAGCACGACCGGCACCTCGCCGGTGCAGTCGACGATGGTCGAGGGGACGTTGCCCGAGGTGGGTCCACCGTCGAGGTAGACGCTGACCGCCGCGCCGAGCTGGGCCGCCGCGTCGGTGACCGAGGTGGCCGCGGGCTGGCCGGTGATGTTGGCGCTGGTGACCGCCATCGGCCCCACCGCGTCCAGCAGCGCGAGGGCGACGTCGTCCTCGGGCATGCGCAGCGCCACGGTGCCGTTGGTGTCCCCCAGGTCCCACATGAGCGAGGACTGGGCCAGCAGGACGATCGTGAGCGGGCCGGGCCAGAACGCCTTGACCAGCTCGCGGGCATAGGCCGGCACCGAGGTGGCCAGGCCGTCGAGCGTGCGCGGGTTGGGCACGAGGACCGGCGGCGGCATCTCGCGGCCCCGGCCCTTGGCGGCCAGCACCGCGGCCACGGCATCAGGCGAGAACGCGTCGGCCCCCACGCCGTAGACGGTGTCGGTGGGCAGCACGACGACCTCGCCACGGCGGACGGCCTCGGCGGCCTCCGCGACGCCCGTGGCGCGGCCGTCCTCGGTGGTGCAGTCGTAGACGGGACTCATGGGGCGAGCCTAGGGGCGCGCACGGCCACCGTCGCACGGGGCCGCCCGGTGAGGTCGTGCTCGTCGTGCACGTCGGCCCAGCAGCCGGCGGCCCGCAGCGCGGCGGGCAGGCTCTCGCCCTGCACGTCGGCGTGCTCCATGACCAGCACTCCCCCGTCGCGCAGCAGCACGGCGGCCCGGGCGGCCACGGCGAGCGGGATGGCCAGGCCGTCGGCGCTGCCGCCGTAGAGCGCGAGCTCGGGGTCGTGGTCGCGCACCTCCGGGTCGAGCGGCACCGCGCCGACCGGGATGTACGGCGGGTTGCTCACCACCACGTCGACCGCCTCCTCGAGCTCGGGGAACGCGCTGGTCGCATCGCCCTCGCGCAGGTCGACGTCCAGCCCGAGGTCGTCCCGGTTGCGCGAGGCCCAGGCCACGGCCAGCCCGGACAGCTCGACCGCGTGCACCCGTGCCGCCGGGACCTCGTCCTTGACGCTGAGCGCGATGGCCCCCGACCCGGTGCACAGGTCCACCACGACGGGGACGTCGAGACCCTCACACGCCTGGATCGCCAGCCCGGCGACCACCTCCGTCTCGGGCCGCGGCACGAACACCCCCGGCCCGACGGACAGCTCCAGGCGGCGGAACCCGGCCCGGCCGGTGAGGTGCTGCAGCGGCACCCGCCGGGCCCGCTCCTCGACCAGGTCGGCCAGGCCCTCGGGTTCCGGGGCTCCGAGCACCATGAGGCGCTGCACCTCGGCCGGGGTGGTCCCCAGGGCGAGGGCCGCGAGCGCGACGGCGTCGACGTCGGCGCTGCCGACCCCCGCCTCGTCCAGCCGGCGGGACGCCTCGCGGACCGCGGCGCGCAGGTCGCGGGTCACGCGCCGGCCGTGCCCCCGGCCACGGCAGCCATCCGGGCGGCCTCGTCGGCGTCCACGGCCGACTGCACCATCGGGTCCAGGTCCCCGTCGAGGACGGTGTCCAGGTTGTAGGCCTTGTAGCCGGTGCGGTGGTCGGAGATGCGGTTCTCCGGGAAGTTGTAGGTCCGGATCCGCTCGGAGCGGTCCACCGTGCGGATCTGGGACCGTCGTGCCGCGGAGGCGGCCTCGTCGGCGGCGTCCTGCGCGAGCTGGTGCAGGCGGGCGCGCAGCACGCGCATCGCCGACTCCTTGTTCTGCAGCTGGGACTTCTCGTTCTGGCAGGACACGACCACGCCCGTCGGGAGGTGGGTGATCCGCACCGCCGAGTCGGTGGTGTTGACGCTCTGCCCACCCGGGCCCGAGGAGCGGTAGACGTCGACCTTGAGGTCGTTCGGGTCGATGGTCACCTCGACCTCGTCGGCCTCGGGCATCACGAGGACCCCTGCCGCGGAGGTGTGGATGCGCCCCTGCGACTCGGTCACGGGCACCCGCTGCACGCGGTGGACGCCGCCTTCGTACTTCAGCCGGGCCCACGGCGCGTCGCCCGGCTCGGGGGTGCCCTTGGCCTTCACCGCGATGCGGATGTCCTTGTAGCCGCCGAGGTCGGACTCGGTGGCGTCGATGACCTCGGCCTTCCACCCGCGGCGCTCGGCGTAGCGCAGGTACATGCGCACCAGGTCGCCGGCGAACAGCGCGGACTCCTCACCACCCTCGCCCGCCTTCACCTCGAGGATGACGTCGCGGTCGTCGTCGGGGTCGCGCGGGACGAGCAGCCGGCGCAGCTTGTCCTCGGCGGCCCTCTCGACCTCCTGCAGGGAGGGCAGCTCGGCGCGGAAGGCCTCGTCCTCGGCCGCCAGCTCGCGGGCGGCCGCCACGTCGTCGCGGGCTGCGTGCCACGCGTGGTAGGCGGCCACGGTCGGCGCCAGCGCGGCATACCGCTTGTTGAGCTTGCGGACCAGGTCCTGGTCGGCGTGCACCGAGGGGTCAGCGAGCTGCCGCTCGAGGTCGGCGTGCTCCTGCACGAGCGCGGCGGCGGACTCCAGCATCGGTGGCTACTCCAGGGTGGGGCGTGGCGGGAAAAAGCGACGCCGGCCCCCTGACCTCGACAGGTCAGGGGGCCGGCGTGCGGGAGAGCTACTTGGCGGCCTTCTTGCCGTAGCGGGCCTCGAAGCGGGCCACACGACCACCGGTGTCGAGCAGCTTCTGCTTGCCCGTGTAGAACGGGTGGCACTGCGAGCACACGTCGGCGTGGATCTGGCCGTTGGTGGCAGTGCTGCGGGTCTGGAACGTCGCGCCACAGGTGCAGGTCACCGTGGTCTCGACGTAGGTGGGGTGCAGGTCCTTCTTCAACGTGTCTCCTCGAGATAGGGGGGCTCACCGGGTCGCTGCCCTCGGGTGGGCAGGCGTGAACCGGCAGCCAACACATCAGTGTGCCAGATCAGGCACGTATGCCGAAAACGCCCGCCGGGCCGGGGACATTCCCGGGGCTCAGACCGGCTCGGGCAGCCTGGCGAGCGGCAGCTCGATGACCACCTCGGTGCCCTCGCCCTCGGTGGAGCTCAGCGTCAGGGTGCCCTCGTGCCCCTCGACGATGGTCTTGACGATGGCCAGGCCCAGGCCCGTGCCCGGGATCGCCTGGGACGTGGCGTTGCTGGCCCGGAAGAAGCGGACGAAGAGTCGTTCGAGGTCGGCTGCGGGGATGCCGATCCCGTTGTCCCGGCAGCGGATCCGCACGACGCGGGTCGCGTCCTCGGAGTCCTCGCCGGCCCCTGGCAGCTCGACGGACACGGTGACCGTCCCGCCGGAGCGGGTGAACTTGACCGCGTTGGAGACCACGTTGACGAGTGCGCGGTCGACCTGGGCGCTGTCCGCGGAGATCACCGCATCCTCCGGCACCGGCCCGATCCGCAAGGTGACCCCCGCGGCGTCGGCCATCGGGGCCAGCGAGTCGCCCACGTGCTTGACGAGGTCGGCGACCTCCACCGGGCGGACCACCGCGCGCAGCCCCGTCGACTCGATCCGGTTGAGCACCAGCAGGTCCTCGATCAGGCCGCGCAGCCGCACGGTGTTGCGCTCGATGATGCTGAGCATCGAGGCCTGCTGCGCGGACAGGTCGCCCACGTCGCCGTCACGCAGCAGCTCGAGGTAGCCGGCGATCGAGGTCAGTGGGGTGCGCAGCTCGTGGCTGACCGTCGCCATGAAGTCGGTCTTCTGCTGGTCGAGGCGCTCGAGGCGCTCCACGTGCTCGGCCTGGTGGGCGTCGTACTCGCCCTGGACGATCGAGCGGGCCACGAAGGTGGCCGACTGCTGGACGGCGTTGACCTCGGGCGCGGACCAGTGGCGCGGGCCGTCGAGCATCATCAGGGCGATCACGCCCAGCACCCGCTCACCCAGGCCGACGGGGGCCAGGATCACCGCACGGGCACCGGTCGCCCGGCTGAACATCTGGGCCCGTTCGGCCTCCTGGACCCGCGGGTCGAGGAAGTCCGCCAGCGCCGAGGCTGTGGCCGACCCCCACATCTCCTGCGCCAGCTCCACCTCGTGACGCAGCAGCTCCTCGGGCAGGTCGGGCAGGTCCGCCAGCCCCGAGCGGTGCCACTGGCGCCCATGCCGGACCACCCGGTCGGTGTCGATGATGTGGAAGAGCACCCGGTCCACGGCCAGACCTTTGCCGAGGGCCGCGCAGGTGGCCTCGATGGCCTTGTCCGCCGACGGCGCCGCCCGCACGATGCGGGCCGCCTCGCGGGTGAGCTCGTGCATGAGCAGCGCCTCGGCCTGGGCCAGGCTCAGGCTGACGTTCTGGGCGATGAGGGCGTTGAAGTCGGCCGCCAGCTCGCGCACCTCCATCGCGCCCTGGTCCTCCCGCGCCCGCGCCTCGTGGTCGCCGGCGCGCTGGCGCCGGACCACGCTGCGCAGGTTCCGCAGGGGCCGGGTCACCGAACGCGACACCCGGTTGCCCAGGAGCAGCCCAACGGCCAGCGCCAGGGCGGTGATCAGGGCGAGCACCACCGTGTTGCGCGTCAGCTGGGCCCGGGCACTGGCGCGCAGGACGATCGACTCGCTGGAGACCTGGTCGCTGATCTGCCCGTTGGGGACGCGGAAGGCGTCGAAGAGGTCCTTGCCATGGGAGAGGTCGATGCCCTTGCCCTGCTGGGCGCGCAGGCGTGCCTCGTCGGCATAGGCCCACCACTCCTCCAGGGCCAACGCCTCCTGGTCGACCAGGGCGAGCAGGTTGTGCTCCTCGTCCCCGCGCGCCCGGTCGAGCTGCAGCGAGTGGCGCACCATGGCGATGTCGGCCACCGCCCGGTCGTGGGCGCCCCAGTAGGGCTCGAGGAACCGCAGGTCGCGGCTGGAGGCGTAGCCGCGCAGGCCGCTCTCGGCGTCGGTCATCGCCTGCAGCGCATCGGCGTTCGAGGTCAGGGCCGGGCCGATGGACAGGGTGAGCCGGTCGACGTAGCCGTTCTCCTGCTGCAGGCCCGCGAAGGCCACGCCGGCGATGACGAGCATCAGCCCGCACAGGATGGCCACCAGCATCCGCAGGCGCTGGGCCACCGGCCGGCGGCTGTTCACTCCACCCCGCCGTCCGCCCCGGCAAAACCCTGACGCGTCATGGTGCCCCACACGTGCGTGCCCCGGCGCAGGCCGGCCCACCAGCCCTCGACCCGCCACCACGCGGTCAGCTGGCGGTAGCCGAGGTTCTCGGCCACCGACGCCAGGAGCGTGGCGCCGAGGTCTCGCCAGCGGGGGTACTTGTGGAACGACAGCTCCTCCACGGCCATCGCGGCCAGGGTGACCACGATCGCGTAGCCGTAGGCGACGAGCACGAACAGCAGGGCGAACCGGAGGTTGACCAGGCCGAGGGCCAGGCCGAGCGGCACCAGGACGACGCCGGCGAGCTCCAGGGCCGGCGCCAGCAGCTCGAAGACCCAGTACCACGGCAGGGCGACCATGCCGATCCGGCCGTAGCGCGGGTTGAGCACCATGCCGCGGTACTTCCACAGCACCTCCCACAGCCCTCGGTGCCAGCGGCGACGCTGGGAACGCAGCACCTTGAGGCTCGCGGGCACCTCGGTCCAGGAGACCGGCTCGGAGACGAACTCCACGCGGTAGTCCCGCTTGGTGCGTCGCATGTAGCGGTGGATCCGCATGACGAGCTCGAAGTCCTCGCCGATGCTGCCCGTGTCGAGGCCCTGCACCTCAACCAGCACGTCGCGACGGAACAGCCCGAAGGCGCCACTGATGAGGATCAGCGCACCCAGCCGCGACCAGCCGGTGCGCCCGAGCAGGAACGCCCGGAGGTACTCCACGATCTGGACCCGGGGCAGCCACTGCCGGGGGGTGCGGATGTCGACGATGCGCCCGGCCACGACGGTGCAGCCGTTGGCGGCCCGCACCACGCCGCCGGTGGCGACGGTGCGGATCGGGTCGTCGGCGAAGGGCTTGGCCACGGTCAGCAGGGCGTCGGGGTCCAGCAGCGAGTCGGCGTCGACCATGGCCACCAGCGGCTCGGAGGCAGCGTTGATGCCGACGTTGAGGGCGTCCGTCTTGCCGGAGTTCTCCTTGCGGACGGCCACGAGCCGGGTGCGCCCGTCCCCGGGCACCCAGACGTCGAGGACGCGGGCCCTGACCGGCACGTCCTGCGGCAGCTCCCGGTCGACCCGGACGAGGTCGAAGGCCTCCCGAAGCCGTTCGAAGGTGTCGTCGGTGCTGCCGTCGTCGATGACGACGATCTCGTGCCGCGGGTAGCGCAGCGCGAGCATCGCCTGCACCGCCGGCACGATGCCGGCCGCCTCGTTGTAGGCCGGGACGAGCAGGGACACCCCCGGCGCGAGCTGGCTCGACACGGTCTCCTCGCGCCCGGCGTGCTCGAGCCGACGCAGGTGGGCGACGAACCCGCCGGCGGCCATGAGGATCAGCAGCAGGTAGGAGGTGTTGATGACGAGGAAGTAGACGAGGACCGGCACCTCGAAGGCGTGCAGCAGCCAGGTCACGACCCCGCGGGTCGACTCCAGGAGGGCGTCGAGGTTCACGCCAGCGCCCGCTCTCCCGAGCGCAGCCGTGCCAGCTGCAGCGCCCCTCGGGCCGCGGTGGCGGCCGGGGTGCCCTCCGGCACGCCGGTGAGTCGCGTGATACCGCTCGGGCCGAGCTGGACGAGCGCGTCGGCGGCGATCTGGGCGAGGCGGCGGTCGGGGTCGGCGAGCAGCCCCGCCAGCGCGTCCGCGGCCAGGGGGTGCCCGACCTCCCCGAGGGCCGCAGCGCAGGTGCGCCGCAGCTCGACCGGCTCACCCCCGGCGGTATGCCGCGCCAGGGTCGCCACGTCGTCGCCTCCCCCCACGAAGCCGAGGGCTGCCGAGGCCGTCGCGCGCACCTCGGGGTCGGGGTCGGCGTCGACGAGCTCGCGCAGCCGTGGCGCGGTGGAGACGAAGGTGCCACGTCCGGCGACGAGCGCCGCGGCGTTGCGCACGGTCGGGTCGTCGCTGTCGAGGCCCTCACGCAGGGCGGCCGCTCCCCCGGTGCCCATGGCCAGCAGGGCCTCCGCGGCGAGGAAGGCCGGGACCCCGACGTGCCCGCGCACGCTGTGCAGGGCGCGCAGCACGTCCCCGGCGGCGACCGGGTCCCCGATGGCGCCGAGGGCGCGGACCGCGACCAGGCGAACCTCGGCCGACCGGTCCCGCAGCAGGGGCAGCAGGTGGGGCACGTGCGACCGGTCCCGGACCAGGCCCAGCAGGTAGGCGGCCCGGGCGCGGGTGACCACCGAGCGCGCCCGCAGCTCGGACAGCGCCCGGTCGATGTCGCCGTGCTCGCGCAGCACGAGGACGAGGTCCTCGACCGGCTCACCCCGCACCTTGGCCAGCATCGCGGTCACCGCCGGACCGACGGTGCGCCAGGCCTGCGGGTCGACCGCCAGCAGGTGGGCCATGGCCGCACCGTCGTCGTCCTCCCCAGACCCGAGGACGAGCAGCGACATCCGGTGCGGCGCCAGCGCCGCCTCCATGACCCGCTCCCGCCGGGTCCGGGCCAGCTTGGCCGCGACGACGAGCACGGTCAGCCCGAGCGCTGTCAGGGCGACCACGACGCTGACGCCGATCAACAGGCCCTGGGTGATCACGCCTTGACCCGGGCCAGCACGACGTTGACCCGGTGGAGGAGCTCGCGAGGGCTGAAGGGCTTGATGACGTAGTCGTTGGCGCCCGTGGCGAAGCCGGCGTCGACGTCGGCGTCACGGGACTTGGCGGTGAGCAGGATGACCGCGAGGTCGGACGTGCCCGGGTCCTGGCGGACCTTGCGCAGCACGTCGATGCCGGACAGGCCGGGCATCATCACGTCGAGGACGGCCAGGTCCGGGGGGTTGTCCTGGATCGCGGCGAGGGCGGCGGCGCCGTCGCTGACGGCCTCCACGGCATACCCGGCCTGGCTCAGCTTGAAGACGACGAGGTCACGGATGTCCCTGTCGTCATCGGCCACCAGCACGCGCACGTCCGACGACATGTCCTCACCGCTCCCCTGCTCGCCCGTCAGCGGGACAAAAATATCGGAGCCTGACCGGGATTTCTCCCGATCAGGCTCCGAATTGGGCGTTCAGTTACCTCAGTTGTCGTCGTCGCCCTGGATCGAGGACGTCTTCTGGACCTGCATGAGGAACTCGACGTTGCTGCGCGTCTTCTTCAGGCGGTCGATGAGCAGCTCGATGCCCTGCTGGGAGTCGAGCGCGGACAGCACCCGGCGCAGCTTCCAGACGATCTTGAGCTCCTCGGCCGACATGAGGATCTCCTCGCGGCGCGTGCCCGAGGGGTTGACGTCCACGGCCGGGAAGATGCGCCGGTCGGCGAGCTGGCGCGACAGACGCAGCTCCATGTTCCCGGTGCCCTTGAACTCCTCGAAGATGACCTCGTCCATCTTCGAACCGGTCTCGACGAGCGCGGTCGCGAGGATGGTGAGCGAGCCACCGTTCTCGATGTTGCGGGCGGCACCGAAGAAGCGCTTCGGCGGGTACAGCGCGCTGGAGTCCACACCACCGGACAGGATCCGGCCGCTCGCCGGGGCGGCGAGGTTGTAGGCGCGGCCGAGGCGGGTGATCGAGTCGAGCAGCACGACGACGTCGTGGCCCATCTCGACGAGGCGCTTGGCACGCTCGATCGCCAGCTCGGCGACCGTGGTGTGGTCCTCGGCGGGACGGTCGAAGGTGGAGGCGATGACCTCACCCTTGACCGTGCGCTGCATGTCCGTGACCTCCTCGGGGCGCTCGTCCACCAGGACGATCATGAGGTGCGCCTCGGGGTTGTTGGTCGTGATCGCGTTGGCGATGGCCTGCAGCACCATCGTCTTGCCGGCCTTGGGCGGGCTGACGATGAGGCCGCGCTGGCCCTTGCCGATCGGCGCGACGAGGTCGATGAGCCGCGTGGTCAGCATGCCCGGCTCGGTCTCCAGGCGCAGGCGCTCCTGGGGGTAGAGCGGGGTGAGCTTGCCGAACTCGACGCGGGCGCGCGCCTGCTCGGGGGTCATCCCGTTGACCGTGTCGAGGCGGACCAGGGCGTTGAACTTCTGCCGCGAGTTGCCGGGCTGCTCGCCCTCGCGCAGCGCCTTGACGGCACCGGTGACGGCGTCACCCTTGCGCAGGCCGTTCTTCTTGACCATGCCCAGCGGGACGTAGACGTCGTTCGGGCCGGGCAGGTAGCCGCTGGTGCGCACGAACGCGTAGTTGTCGAGGACGTCGAGGATGCCCGCGACCGGGACGAGCACGTCCTCGTCGGTCACCATCTCGGGGCTGTCCTGGAAGTCGTTCTCACGACCGCCGCCACGACGCTTGCGGTCGCGGTAGCGCTGACGACCCCGGCGGCGGCCGCCGCGCTCGTCGTCGTCGAAGTCGTTGCCGCCGCTGCGACGACCGTCGTTGGTGCGGCCCTCGCCGGCGCGGTCGGTGCGGTCGTTGCGCTCGGTGTGGTCGACGCGCTCGCCGCGGGTGTCGTTGCGGTCGTTGCGGTCGGTGCGCTCCTGGCGCTCGCCCCGACCCTCGTTGCCCCGCTCGGCCCGGTCGCCGCGGTTGTCGCGGTTGTCGGTGCGGTTGTTGCGGTCGGTGCGCTCACCGCGGGTGTCGCCCCGCTCCTGGCGCTCGCCACGGTTGTCGGCACCGCGGTCGGCGGAGCGGTCCTCGCCCCGGGCGTCGTCGCGCTCGGCGGTGCGCTCGGCGCGGCCACGCAGATCGCGTATCTGCTGGTCTTCGCGGACATAGGCGCGTTCGTGCGCATCTACCTCGTCGACGT
>NZ_DASVZH010000028.1:0-30525 GCF_036391795.1 Oryzihumus sp. | reverse complement strand
CGGTGTTGCCCGGGGACAGCTGCCCGCCGGGACCCTTGTAGCCGGCGGCGGCGTCGGTGCTGCTGGCGCTGTCGGTGCTGGTGTAGTCCGCCGCCTGGAAGATCGGCGAGGCCACGGTGCGGCCGACCACGTCGGTGCCGTTCAGGGCGTAGCCGTTGTTCGTCGAGAAGACGACGTTGAGCGGGATGATGTCCGTGGCCACGGTCGAGGCGCTGTTGGTGCTGGGGTTGGCGCCGACCATGTTGTAGCCGTACGTGACCCCGTTGGTCGGGTCGGTGAAGGACCCGTTCCAGTGCGGGACCGTCTTGTCGGTGGCCAGCGGTGTCGCGCCGCCGGCCTCGGTGAACTCGGCGCCGGCGGGGTCCATCACCGGCAGGGTCGACGCGTCGGACGCGAACGCGGCCGGGGCCGCCCCGACGAGGGCGACGGAGGTGGCCACTGCCGCTGTGAACGCCGACAGCTTCGCGAGTCTGTGCATGAAGTTCCTCCCCTGAGCCACCGCTGGTCCCGGTGGCACCTGAGTGCCACCACCCGTGCGTGGTGTCACGTCGCGGAGCCTGCCCTCTCGCAGGCAGCGGGAGAAGTGCCTGACCGTCGGTTCACAGGCTGCGGAGCGAAATTTGACCATGTCTTTGACGTCGCTTGACCATCAGCCCAGAGCGGCCGCAGCCGCCGGGGGGCAAAGGTCTCAGAGGTCGTCCGCTGGTGCCGATGGTTGTGGTTGTGCCCTTGACCTCGCTCCTCAGGAGACTGACACCGCCCCGCGGCGATGCTGCGGCGGTGCCTCCGGCCTGCCTGGACTGCCGGGGTGGGGTGCATGCAGGCTGCTCCGGCTGGTGCGCCTGCGCGATGGGCGAGCACGGGGCGCCGATCGAGCACATCGTCGTCGACCTCGGGCAGCCGGCCGAATAGCCCATCACCGACCCAGGGCTGGGCGACGGCAGCGGACGCCTGGCCGACGCATGGCTCGGGGACCGCGGGAGGTCGTCACGGCACAGGGTCATCGGCGAGGATCGCTGGCATGTGGTCGTGGATGAGGACAGGTCCCCGGTGGTCGCGGCACCCGGCATCCCGGGTCCTTCACGCCCTGGACTGGCTGGCGTCGCGACCCTCGATAGCCGTGACCGTGGTCGCGCTGGACCTGCTGTGGGTCATCTTCTCGGCGCGCTTCGAGTTCCCGACCCGGTTGGAGTCGGTGTTCCAGACGATGGTGGCCGCGGTGACGTTGGCCATGGTGTTCGTCATCCAGCACACCCAGTCCCGTGAGCAGGCAGCGACGCAGCGCAAGCTCGACGAGATCCTGCGTGCGCTGCCGGCGGCGGACAAGTCGATGATGACGCTCGAGGCGGCGCCGGACGACGAGCTGCGCGCGGCGGCAAGGACGCACCGGGACGTCCGGCAGGAAGCCCGGCCCGAGTAGCCCAGCCCCGGGACCGGTCGGCCCGCCGGGGGACACGACCCCGCTCGACCGAGCAGGGGGGGTGCCGGGAGCGGGGCCGTGCCACTACTCAACGTAGGCCTGCGCGGTAGCCACTCGGAGGACAAAGGTCCGCCGCTGGCGGCCTCGGACGGGTGCCGCCGCGCCTGTCCTGCCGCACGTAACCGTCCGGGGAGCGCGGTCGTTGGGCCGGTGGGTCGTACGCAGCGCCTGCCAGGGCCGACGGTGCGCCCACCAGGGACAAGGAGCCTTCCGTGCCCAGCACACGCAGACCTCAAGGATCCGACGGCGTATCGCGCCGGGCCCTCCTCCTCGGCGCGGCGGGCGCCGGCGTGGCCGGTGCCCTTGCCCCGGCCCTGACGGCTGGGCCGGCATACGGTGCTGGCGCCGACCTCTCCGGGATGCCATCGGCGGACCAGCTCTGGCAGTGGCAGCGGCAGCTGGTCGCCTTCGGCACCCGCTACACCGGCAGCCCCGGACACGGGCGCTTCGTCGACTGGCTGGCCGGGCAGTTCTCGGCGGTTCCCGGTTTCACGCTCCGTCGTGACCGGCTCACCTTCGACCGGTGGCTGGCCCGCGCATACTCGCTGTCGCTGACCCAGCCCGCGACGACGGGGCCTTCGGGCCCGGTGCCGCTGACCTACTACTACCCGTACTCCGGCACGACCCCGGAGGCCGGCGTCACCGGACGGCTGGTCGACCTGGGCACCTACACGCCGGCCACTCCCGGCTCCTCCGGCACTGGCTACACCCCGGAGTTCTGGGCCCCGGCCAAGGGAGCCATCGCGCTGGTCCGGACGCCGCCGTCGACGTTCTCCCTGGCCGCCGGCCAGACCGCCACCGGGGGCTACGAGCCGGGGCGCACCTCAGCCGAGGCCGCCGCCGACTACGAGCGGTATGCCGCGCTGGTCACCAACCCCGCCTGGCAGGGGATCTTCGCGGCGGTGCCCCTGCTCGACGCGCGGAACGCCGGCGTCCGGGGCGTCGTGTGCGTGTGGACCGGGATGCCCGATGAGGAGGTCGCCAACCAGTACAACCCGTTCATCACGCCCTACCCGTCCGTATCCGGGCTGCCTGCTCCCGGCGACCCGGGCTGTCCGGCCGTCTGGGTCGGCGACGACACCGGTCAGGCGCTCTCCCGCAGCGCAGCGACCGGCGAAGCGACGGCGACCCTGCGGCTTACTGCGGACATCACCACGCGCGCGGCCACCGACACGGTCTGGGGGACGCTGAAGGGCTCGGGAGGCACGGGGGAGAGCCTGGTCGTCAACACCCACACCGACGGCCCCAACGCCACCGAGGAGAACGGTGCCCTCGGCATGCTGGCCCTGGCCAGGTACCTCTCGGGTCAGCCGCGGCGGCGCGACATCCACTTCGTCATGGTGACCGGCCACTTCCAGCTCCCGCAGTTCACCCGCACGATCCCCGGCGCCCGGCCCGAGGTCGGCAGCGACGCCACCAGCGTCTGGCTGACCGACCACCCCGACCTCTACCCGCACGCGGTGGCGGGCGTCACCGTCGAGCACCTTGGCTGCACCCGGTGGGGCAACGACCCGGTCACCGGCGACTACGGCGCCCTCGGCGGATACGACTGGGGTGCGACGTACACCACGCAGCGTCAAGGCTCCCTGGCGCCGGTGAACCTCGAGGAGCAGGCCTATCTGCAGGCGGTGCGCCACACCACCGCTTCGGGGTGGACCGAGGCCCCCGTGGCGACCCTGCGGCCCGGTGCGGTGCCGCTGTACCTCGGTGAGGGGGCACCTCTGTATGCCGCGGGCCTCGGCACGGTCTCACTCATCCCCGCGCCGCCCTACCTCCTGCAGGCAGGAGACCCCGGGCGCCCGGAGCTGCTCGACCTCGACAAGCTCGACAAACGCCTCATGTACGCGCAGGTCCTCACCCTCGCCAGGACCATCCAGGCACTGGACCAGGCACCGACAGGCGCTCTCTGAACGGCGATCCCACCTGTTGACGACACCCCCGCTCGACCTGCGCGCAGGGGGAGCGCGGGAGCGGGGGTGCCCTTTTCCGGCGCCCTTCGGAAGGGGGAGTCCGACGCCGGAAGCCGCGGACGTTACGCCAGGTTCCTGAGGGCGTTGGCCCGACCCCTCCATGGGCGTGGGTCGGCGACGCACCGTCGGCGCTGGGGACAGCGCCTGTCCGGGTTACGTCGGGGCGAAGCGTGCCCGGAGCGCCTTCTTGTCGAACTTGCCGACCCCGGTGCGGGGAATGGCGTCGATGACCTGGACGTGGTCCGGCAGCTGCCATCGGGCGAAGCCGGCCTTCTCGAGGTGCCGGCGCACGTCGTCGACGGTGACGGAGACGCCGTCCCGCGGGACGATGCACGCGAGGGGTCGTTCCTGCCAGCGTGGGTCGGGCACCGCGATGACCGCGGCCTCGCAGACGCCGTCCATCGCCATGATGGCGGCCTCCATGTCCACGGAGGAGATCCACTCGCCACCCGACTTGACCAGGTCCTTGGCCCGGTCGGCGATGACGAAGTAGCCCTCCGGCGTGCCGATGGCGATGTCGCCGGTGACGAACCAGCCGTCCTCGGTGAACTGCTGTGCGCTCTCCCCGGAGAGGTAGGAGTCGGCCACCCACGGGCCGCGGACGAGCAGCTCCCCGAGTGAGGTGCCGTCCCATGGCAGGTCCTGGCCGAGCTCGTCGCGGATGCACACCTGCACACCGGGAAGGGGCAATCCCGCCTTCGTGCGGACCTCGTCGGTGAGCCGGTCCGCGGACCACTGGCCCATGTGCTCCTTGGGCCAGGCGATGCTGGCCAACGGGGAGGTCTCGGTCATGCCCCAGCCCTGCAGGATCGTCAGCCCGAACTCGCGGCGATAGCGCTCGATGAGCGCGCGCGGCGGCTGGCTCCCACCGCACATGATGTGCCGCATCGCGGGCAAGGACTCGCCCCGGCCGGCCAGCTCGTCGGCGACGGCAAGCCAGACCGTCGGGACACCGCCGGTGATGGTCACCTGCTCCTCGGCCAGCAGGTCCACGAGGGCCCCGGCGTCGAGCTGCCCACTGAGGAACACCTGCTTGGCGCCGGAAGCGGTGGCGGCATAGGGCAGCCCCCACGCGTTGGCGTGGAACATCGGCACGACCGGCAGGACGCTGTCCCGCGGCCCGACAGCCAGGCCTGAGGCGGAGCAGACCGCCTGGGAGTGCAGGAAGGTCGAGCGATGGGTGTAGACGACGCCCTTGGGGCGACCGGTCGTGCCGGAGGTGTAACACAGTCCCAGAGGCGCGTACTCGTCGATCTCGCGACGGGGGTAGGTCGTCGGCTGCCCGGCAATGAGCTCCTCATAGGCGACCACGCCGGACAGTGAGGTCTCGGGCACTGTTGCGCCGAGGACGATGATGTGGTCGACGGTGGCCAGGCCGCCCAGGGCGTGCACCTGCTCCAGGACCGGCAGCAGGTCCGGCTCGACGAGCACGGCGCGGTCGTCGGCGTGACCGATGATGTAGGACAGGTCCTCGGCGGAGAGCCGCACGTTGCAGGTGTGCAGGACCCGCTCCGTGCAGGGGACGGCGAAGTAGGCCTCCAGGTGCCGGTAGCCGTTCCAGGCCAGGGTGGCTACGTGGTCACCGCGGCCGAGGCCGAGGCCGTCCAGCGCGTGCATCAGCTGGTGAGCTCGTGCGCTGAAGTCCGCATAGGTGTAGCGGTGCACGCTCCCGTCGACGCAGCGGGTCACGATCTCGGTGGTCGGGAAGTGCGCCGCCGCGTGGTCGAGCAGCAGCCACGAGTTGAGCTGGACGTCCATCATCGCCATGGCCGCATCCTTGGCGCTGGCTCTGGCGGCCGACCACGGAGAGTGTCTCCACAAACGTGGGGGAAACAGTGGATGTGCGGTCCATACCCCCGTGGCCCGGCGCTTCCTAGGGTCGCTGCAGCGCAGCCGACCACGGGGAAGGAAACAGTGCCCAGCACCGACGATGCGATCCTGGCGACGCACGCACTTGCCAAGGACTTCAACGGTTTCCGCGCCGTCGACGGCGTCGACCTGAGGGTTCGCCGTGGCACGGTGCACGCGCTGGTGGGTCCCAACGGTGCCGGCAAGACCACCTTGTTCAACCTGCTCACCGGCTTCCTGCGCCCTTCCGAGGGCCGGATCGACTTCGACGGGCACGACATCACCGGCAAGCCGCCGGAGCGCATCGCCCGGCTCGGGGTGACCCGCTCGTTCCAGGTGAGCAGCCTGTTCCCCCAGGTCTCCGCGGTCGAGCACGTCGAGCTGGCCCTGCAGTCGGGCACGAGCCTGGGTCACCGCTTCTGGGTGTCCGACCGGCGCCTGGACCGGTTCCGCGGCCGCGCCATGGACCTGCTCGCCGAGGTGGGGCTGGAGCGCCAGGCGGCCTCGCCTGCGGGCGTCCTGCCCTATGGCCAGAAGCGGGCGCTGGAGCTGGCGCTGGCGCTGGCCCTGTCTCCGCGCCTGCTGCTGCTCGACGAACCCACCGCGGGGATGGGCGTGGAGGACGTCGAGCGGACGGTCGAGCTGATCGGTCGTGTCCGCCAGGACCGCACGGTGGTGATGGTGGAACACAACATGTCTGTGGTGTCCTCGCTGGCCGACCGGGTCACCGTGCTGCAGCGCGGCACCGTGCTGGTCGAGGGCCCTTACCAGCAGGTCAGGTCCGACCCGCGGGTCATCAGCGCGTACCTGGGAGAGCCCGTTGCTTGAGGTCAGCGCCCTGAGCGCGTACTACGGACAGGCCCGAGCCCTGGCCGAGGTCAACCTGCGGGTGGAGCAGGGCGAGGTGGTCACCCTCGCCGGCCGCAACGGTGCGGGCAAGACGACGTTGCTGCGGTGTGTGATGGGTCTGCACCCTGCGGTGAGCGGGCGGGTGCGGTTCGCCGGCGGCGACGTCTCACCTCTGCCTGCGCACCAGCGTGCCCGGCGCGGGCTCGGGCTGGTCCCCGACGACCGCGGGATCTTCGCCGGCCTCAGCGTGGAGGAGCACCTCACCCTCCCGCCGGTGGTCTCTGCGTCGCCGTGGACCCTCGCGCGCGTCTACGAGACCTTCCCGGCGCTGGAGCAACGGCGGCGATCGCCCGCGAGCAAGCTCTCCGGCGGTGAGCAGCAGATGCTCGCGCTGGCGCGGGTCCTGCGGATGGGTGCGCGGATGCTGTTGTGCGACGAGCCCACCGAGGGGCTGGCCCCCATCGTCGTGAGCCAGATCGCCGACATCCTGCGCGCGGTCAAGGACGAGGGCGGGACCGTGCTGCTGGTGGAGCAGAACCTGCACTTCGCCCGCACGGTCGCCGACCGTCACTACCTGCTGAGCCAGGGCCGCGTCGCGGCCGAGCTGACCAACGCCGAGATGGGTGCCCGGGAGCACGAGCTCCTGGAGCACCTCGGCCTGTAGAGCGCATCACCACACAAGGGAGACACAGGATGCAGCGCAAGACACTGGCCGTCCTCGCGGCCATCTCGGCCGGCACGCTGCTCGCCGGATGCGGCGGGGGCGGCCCCTCGGGCTCCAGCGGCAGCAAGCTCAGCGACGGCAAGGTGGTGCTGGGTGTGCTGACCGACCTCTCGGGGGTGTACTCCCAGATCGCCGGCCAGAAGACCGTGGCCGCGGTCCAGATGGCGGTGGACGACTACAAGAAGAAGTACGGCAGCAAGGCGGTCGCCAAGGACATCTCCGTCGTCTCGGCCGACCACCAGGACAAGCCGGACGTGGCGAACAGCCAGGCCCGCCAGATGTACGAGCGGCAGAACGTCGACGCCATCTTCGACGTGCCCACCTCCTCGGCGGCGCTGGCCGTGGCCAACGTGGCCAAGTCGGACAAGCGGATGTACTTCAACATCGGCGCGGCGACGACGGCGCTGACGGGCAAGGAGTGCAACAAGTACAGCTACGGGTGGGCGTACGACACCTACATGCTGGCGAACGGCACGGCCAGGACGGTCACCGAGAACGGCGGCAAGAACTGGTACCTCATCTACCCCGACTACGCGTTCGGGCAGGACATGCAGGCCAAGTTCACCTCGGCGATCCAGTCCTCCGGCGGGAAGGTGGTGGCCAACGACCCGACGCCCTTCCCCAACGACAACTTCTCCACATTCATGCTCAAGGCGCCGACCCTGAACCCCCAGCCCCAGGTGCTCGGCGCGATGCAGGCGGGCGGTGACCTGGTCAACGTCGCGAAGCAGTACCAGCAGTTCAAGCTCAAGGACAAGGGCATCAAGCTGGCGATCGGCCTGATGTTCGACAACGACATCAAGTCCATCGGCGTCGACACGCTGGCCGGCACCCAGTTCACCACCGCGTGGTTCTGGAGCCTGGATGCGCGCTCCAAGGCGTGGGCGGACGAGTTCAAGCAGCGCACCGGTGAGCGGCCGAACTTCGACCAGGCGGCCAACTACTCCGCGGCGACGCAGTACCTGGAGGCGATCCAGCGGGCCGGCACGGACAGCTCGGACAGCGTCGTCAAGCAGCTGGACGGGATGAAGTTCGACGACGTCTTCGCCCGCAACGCCAAGGTGCGCTCGCAGGACCACCGGGTGGTCCACGACGCCTACCTCGTGGAGGTCAAGAGCAAGGCCGACCAGAGCGAGCCCGAGGACTTCACCAAGCTGGTGAAGGACATCCCGGCTGACCAGGCCTTCGCCCCGGCCTCGTCCGACTGCCACCTGGGCTGACCGATTCCCCGCGGTCTGCTGCGTCCCGCCCTGTCGGGACGCGGCAGACCCGGCGGAGAACAAGGAAAGGCAACGTGACCGGATTCCTGCAGCAGGCCTTCAACGGCCTCGTCGGCGGCAGCTTCTATGCCCTGCTGGCCCTGGGCCTGACCGTCATCTTCGGCATGTTGAGGGTGGTCAACTTCGCCCACGGCGCGCTGTACATGCTGGGCGCCTTCGGTGCCCTGGTGCTGACCGCCGCCGGGGTGAGCTTCTGGGTCGCCCTGGTGGTGGTCCCGATCCTCATGGGCGTGCTGGGCGCGCTGGTCGAGCGTTTCCTGGTCCGCCACCTCAGTGGGCTCGACCCGTTGTACAACTTCCTGCTCACGTTCGGCCTGGCGCTGGTGCTGCAGGACGCCGTCCGGGCGAAGTACGGCGTCCAGTCCCAGCCGTTCGACCATGGGCCGTTCCACGGCTCGGTGAACCTGGGGCTGTTCACCTTCCCCGCCTACCAGGTCTTCGTCCTCGTCCTGTCTGTCCTGCTGTGCGCCGGGGTGTGGCTGGTGCTCTCCCGCAGCCGGGTCGGCACGATCATCCGGGCGGCCACCGAGCGGCCGGAGCTGAGCCGGGCGCTGGGGGTCAACGTGGGCCGCTGGGTCACGCCCGCCTTCGGTTTCGGTGTCGCGCTCGCCGCCCTGGCGGGCGTCCTGGCCGCACCGACCCGTGCCGTGAACTCGGCCATGGGCGCCGACCTGATCATCGTCGTCTTCGCTGTGGTCGTGATCGGTGGTCTGGGCTCGGTCTTCGGCTCCGTCCTGGCCGGCTTCGTGATCGGCATGGTCCAGGCGCTGGGCAACCTCTACGTGCCCGCGCTGTCCCAGACCCTCGTCTTCATCCTCATGGCGGTGGTCCTGCTGGTCCGCCCCGCTGGGCTGTTCGGCACGGAGGAGCACGCATGACCCTCACCGTCCTGCGCGCACTGGGCCGACGTCCGGCCTGGGTCCGCTACGGCCTCCTGCTCGTCGGCCTGGTCCTCGCCGCTGCCCTGCCGTGGACGTTGTACCCGCCCGTGGCCACGGACATCCTGTGCTGGGGGCTGTTCGCCGTTGCCGTGGACCTGCTGCTCGGCTTCACCGGGCTGCTCTCCTTCGGGCACGCCGCCTTCTGGGGCACCGCGGCATACACGACAGGACTGATCGCCCTGCACAGCGGACTGCCGTTCTACGTCGCCGTCCTGGGCGGGGCCGCCGCCGCGGGAGTCCTCGCGGTGCCCATCGGCCTGCTCTCCGTGCGACGGACCGGCATCTACTTCGCGATGGTGACGCTGGCGTTCGCCCAGACCATCTACTACGTGGCCAACCAGTGGCGCGACGTCACCGGCGGGGAGAACGGGCTGCAGGGGATCCCGCGGACCCTGCCCGGCATCGACCTGTCCGACTCCTTCCTCTTCTACTACGCGGCCCTTCCGGTGATCCTCGCCGGCCTGTATGCCGCGTGGCGCGTGGTGCACTCCCCGTTCGGTCGGGTGATCGTCGCCATCCGGGACAACCCCGCCCGCGTGCGCGCCCTGGGCTACCCCGTCAGCCGCTACCAGCTCGTCGCGTTCGTCATCTCCGCGACCCTCTCCGGTCTCGCCGGTGGGGTGTTCGCCGTCAACCAGGGCTTCGTCGCCCTCGACGCGCTGTACTGGACCACCTCCGGGCAGGTCGTGGTCATGACCGTGCTCGGCGGCATCGGCACCCTCTGGGGGAGCCTCGTCGGCGCGGCGCTCGTCGTCCGGCTCGAGGACTGGCTCTCCACGGCCGGCTTCGAGGAGGTCGGCCTGGTCACGGGCGCGATCTTCATCGTGGTCGTGCTGGTCTTCCGGCGCGGCCTGTGGGGGACCGCCACCCACTGGCTGCGCAGCGGCCGCCGCGAGACGAGCGAGCAGGCGCCACCAGTCCAGGACGCCCCCGCCGGCAGGGCAGCGGAAGTCGCACCCGAACCGCGGTGATCGACAGCACGGAGCATCCACCCGCAGGCACCCGCAGGTGGATGGATCCCACACCGTCCATGCCTCACACGTGGAGTCTTTCTCCATGGACGGGAGCCGTCGCACAGGCGTATCCCTAGGGAAACGACCACGGGGGAGAGGGGAAGGCAACCGCGTGCCCATGTCGCCGTCCAGGCCGGAGGCACCTGGAGCAGAGCTCGACAGCGTGCTGGACCTCTTGCTCGCCGAGGCGCCTGAGCGAGCCTTCGAGGCCCTGTCGAGCCGTCTGCCCGACGGCCACCCGCTCGTGGAGAAGGCGATGCGCCTGCGTGGTGTCCTGGAGCAGCACCGGCGGCGCGAGGCCGAGCTCGCTGCCTTGTACGAGACGGCCGGCGACCTGTCCTCCACCCGTGACCTCGAGGCGGTGCTGCAGTCCATCGTGCGCCGCGCTCGGGCCCTGCTGCACACGGACGCCGCCTACCTGATGCTCCACGACGAGGAGCGCGGGGACACCTTCATGCGTGTCACCGACGGCATCCGCACGACCGAGTTCCAGACCGCCCGGCTGGACATGGGCGCCGGACTCGGGGGCCTGGTCGCCAAGAGCGGGGTGCCCTACAGCACCGCGGACTACTTCGCCGATCCCCGGTTCAACCACACCGTTGACGACGTTGTCGGCCTCGAGGGCCTCATCGCGATCCAGGGCGTCCCGTTGACGCGGGCCGGCCGCGTGATCGGCGTGCTCTTCGCGGCGAACCGTCGCGCCCGTCCGTTCAGCCAGGAAGAGGTCGCGCTGCTCATCTCGCTGGCCAACCATGCCGCGATCGCCATCGAGAACGCGTCCCTCTTCCAGGAGCTTCACCGCGCCCTGAGCGAGCTCACCCATGCCAACTCGGTGATCAGGGAGAACAGCCTGTCGGTCGAACGGGCCGCCGCGCTGCACACCAAGCTCACGACCATCGTCCTCGAGGGCGGCGGGATGCCGGATGTGGCCGCGACCGTGGCACAGGTCCTGGATGCCAGCCTGGCGGTCTTCGACCCTCGCGGGCAGCAGGTGTGCGCCGCCGGGCCGGTGACGCTCACCTCCGACAGCGCCCCCGACGCCGGGGCCTGTCCGGTCAGGGCCGCGGTGCGTCAGGCGTGCCGGGAGAGCACCGCCCGCCGGCGCACCCACCGCCTCGCGGTCGACGGCCTGCCGTCCCTGTGCGTCACCCCGATCGTCGCCGGCACGGACGTCCTGGGTGTGCTCGTCCTGGCCCGCGATGGGCTCGATGACTCCGACGTGCGCTCCCTGGAACGCGTCGCCCTGGTCACCGCCCTCATGCTCCTCAACGAGCGCAGCCTCACCGAGGCCGAGCACCGGATGCGCGGGGAGATGCTCGACGACCTGCTGAGCCCCCGGATGGAGGACGTCGACGGGATCCGCCGACGCGCCGCGCTGATGGGACTGGTCCTGGACCAACCGGTCACCGTGCTCGTGGCCCGCGGACGGACCAGTGACCTGCGCCGGCTGCTGGTCGAGGAGGCGGCCTCGGTGGCCCACCAGAACCAGGGGATCGTGGCGGAGCACGCCGGCTCGACCGTGCTGCTCCTGCCCGGCGACACCGATCCCGGGGCGCGCGCCCGAGACCTGAGCAGCCGGCTCTCGCACACCTCCGGCGTCCCCGTCACCGTCGGGGGCGCTGCCTGCGCCGGAGGGGTCCCCGAGGTCGCCGCGGCGTACCGGGACGCCGCCCGGTGCCTGGAGGTGCTGTTGACCCTGGAGCGGGACGGGCAAGGGGCGTCCCCGGCCGACCTGGGCATCTACGGCCTCCTGTTCAACCAGAGCGGGCGCGAGGAGCTCGAGCGCTTCGTGCAGACCCAGATCGGGCCGCTGCTCGACTACGACCAGCAGCGCCACAGCGAGCTGGCCCGGACGCTGACCACGTACTTCCAGTGCGACGGCAACCTGGCACGCACCTCGGCGGCCTTGTACGTGCACGTCAACACGCTGTACCAGCGTCTGGACCGCGCGACGCAGCTGCTCGGTGCCGGGTGGCGCACCGGCGACGGCGCCTTGCAGGTCCACCTGGCCCTGAAGCTGCGGCAGGTGCTGTCTGCGTCGTGAGGCGCACCGGTCAGGGCGAGCAGGGCGGTGGGTGACCTGATCATCCGCGGCGGCTACAACGTCTACCCGCGCCAGGTCGAAGAGGTCATCTACGAGCACCCGGCCGTCGCCGAGGTGGCGGTCGTCGGCATACCGCACCCGACCCTGGGGGAGGAGATCGGAGCGGCCGTCACCCTCAAGGCGGGCACGACGGCCACCGCAGAGGAGCTGTCCAGCTTCGTCAGGGAGCGTCTCGCGGCCTACAAGTACCCGCGGCACGTGTGGTTCCTGGACGGCCTGCCGAAGAACGCCACGGGCAAGATCCTCAAGCGGCAGATCACGCCGCCGGCGAACGTCGCCCGCTGACGGGGGTCTACAGCGTGACGTGGCTTCCCATCGTCACGATCCGCTGCCTGGGCAGGCCGAAGTACTCGGCCGGGTCGGCGGCGTGCCGGGCGAGCTGGGTGAACAGCCGCTTGCGCCAGGTCGCCATGACCTTCTCCGGGCCGAGGCTGATCGTGCCGCGTGAGAGGAAGTAGGACGCGCCCTCGACGTCGATGCCCGGTCCGATCAGGTCGTCGGCACAGGCCTGGCGAAGCGCGGCCGGCAGGTCCACGTGGTCGGCGAAGCCGTAGCGCACCGACAGGTGGAGGATGCCGTCGTCCGCGTAGCCCAGGTCGTCGACCGTCAGCTGCTCTGCCGGCGGGACGTGCGGCACGTTCACAGCCGTCGCGGAGATGACGATGACGTGCTCGTGCAGGACGTGGTTGTGCTCCACGGTGGCGCGCATCGCCAGCGGCGTCGTGTCCTTGCCGGGGTGCGGGAACACCGCGGTGCCGGGGACGCGGGGCACGGCGCGCTCGTGGACGAGGTCGACGAACTCCTGCAGCGGCCCCTCCTTGCGCCGCCGGTTCGTCGCGACCACCGCCCGGCCCTTCTGCCACGTCGTCATGACGGTGAAGACACAGGCGGCGATGAGCAGCGGCAGCCAGCCGCCGTGCGCGACCTTGGAGAGGTTGCCCGCCAGGAACGTCAGCTCGATGCCGCCGAACGCGATGCCGGCCGCGGCCAGCTTCCACGCCGGCCAGTCCCACAGCACCCTGGCCACCAGCAGCAGCAGGACGGTGTCGATGACGAGCGCGCCGGTGACGGACACGCCGTATGCCGTGGCGAGCCTGGCGGAGGAACGGAACGCGAACATCAGCGCGAGCACGCCGACGAACAGGGCCCCGTTGACGCCCGGCAGGTAGATCTGCCCGGCCTCGAGCTCGGAGGTCTGACGGACCCTCAGCGCGGGGAGCATGCCCAGCTGCATCGCCTGCCGGGAGAGGGAGAACGCGCCGGAGATCACCGCCTGGCTGGCGATGACGGTCGCGGCCGTCGCCAGGATCACCATCGGGACCTGCGACCAGCCGGGTAGCAGCAGGAAGAACGGGTTCGCGGTCGCGCCGGGGTGGTGCAGGATGAGCGCGGCCTGGCCCAGGTAGTTCAGCGTCAGCGCCGGGAACACGACGAAGAACCAGGCACGCAGGATCGGCATGCGCCCGAAGTGGCCCATGTCCGCGTACAACGCCTCGGCCCCGGTGATCACCAGGACGACCGCGCCCATGGCGACGAACGCGATACCGGGGTGTGCGGCCACGAACGACACCGCATAGGTGGGCGACAGACCGGCCAGCACATTCGGGTGGGCCACGATCTGCGGGACACCGGCCGCGGCGAGCGCCGCGAACCAGAGCAGGGTGACCGGGCCGAAGAGGGCCCCGACCTTGCCGGTGCCGAACCGTTGCGCGGCGAAGAGGCCGGTCAGGATGACCGCGGCGACGGGGACGACGAGGTGCGCGAGGCTGGGGGCAGCCACCTTGAGGCCCTCGACCGCGGACAGCACGCTGATGGCCGGGGTGATGACGGAGTCACCGTAGAAGAGCGAGACGCCGAGGATGCCCAGGGCCATGAGCAGGCCGGTGCGGCCGCCGCGCTTGGCGTACAGGCGACGCGCGAGCGCGGCCAGGGCCATGACCCCGCCTTCGCCGTCGTTGTCCGCGCGCATCAGGACCATGACGTACTTGGCGGACACGATGAGGGTGACCGACCAGAACATCAGGGAGACGACCCCGTAGACGTCGCCGCCGGTGGGTCGCACGATGCCGTGGTCGAGGGAGAACACGGTCTGCAGCGCGTACAGCGGGCTGGTGCCGATGTCGCCGAAGACGACGCCCAGGGCTGCGAGCAGCACGGCAGCGCCCGCGGGCCGGTGGGCCCCGGTGGGCGGCGCCTCCTGCGGGGAGCTGGCGGTGTCAGCACCGGCACTGCTGGTGGCAGTGGTCAGGTCAGTCACAGGTAGGGCTCCAGGTCTTGGCGAGTTGGCTGCGCCTCGTTGCAGGCACGCGAGGAACGGGCGGCGTGGGCGCGGTCCCCGCGGACCGGCCGCGGCGGCCGCCAAGGGTACCGGCCGCAGATGTGCGCAACTGCCCGTCGCGCCGGCGTCCGGGCTCCCGAATAACCACGCGACGACCGTCGGTGCCATCTCGTAGCGTTCAAGACGATGCCACTGACCCAGCTCGAGGCCGTCCGCACGGTGCTCGCCCCAACCACATCGCCAGACACCAACCGCACGGTCGACTGGCGGAGGTTGCGCACCCCGGTGGCGGCGTGGGCGCTGCTCGCGTGTGCGGTCGCCGCCGTGGGCACCTCCCTGGGCACGCTGGTCGCCGGGCAGCTGGCCGAGCACGCCACCCAGCGGCTGGTCCTGCTGCTCGCCGCCTGCGTCGTCGGGGCGGCCGTGCTCGACACCGGCGCCCGCACCCTGTGGGCCGGGGTGGTCGACCGCGCCGAGGGACGCCTGCGCGCCGACCTCCTCGACGCGGCGCTGCACCAGCCGCTGTCGACGCTCACCGAGCAGGCGGTCGGCGAGGTCCTGGACCGGATCGACGACGACACCCATGAGGTCGGCACCCTGCTGCGCCAGAGCGCGTGGCAGGCGATCCGCACGCTGTTCGCGTCCGGCCCGTTGTGGATCGTCGCCGGGACCACGTGGTGGCCCGCCTTCCTCCTGTTCCCCCTCGCCGGTGTGGCCGCGCTGGCCACCGTCCGTCCGCTGCTCCCGGTGCTCTCGGCCCGCAAGGTCGTGGAGGAGGCGGCGTGGACCGACCACGCCGCGGCCCTGGAGGAGGGCGTGGCCGGGCGCGACGACCTCCGCGCCAGCCTGGGCCAGGCCCACGTGGTGCGGCGCTGCACCGAGCTCGCCTCCGAGGTGCACCGCAGGTTCAACAGCGTCCTCGAGCTGGAGAGCCGGATCGGCCGGCGCACCGGCACGCTGCTGCACGCGGTGCTGGCAGCCACCGCGCTCGTCGGGGTGACGCTGGTGGTCAACGCCCGGCTCGACACCGCCGAGCTGGTCACGCTCTTCCTCGTCACCACCATGTTCGTGGGCCAGACCGACATGCTGGCCCGGCACCTGCCGGACCTGCAGGCCGGCTTCGGCGCCGTGCTGCGGCTCCGGGGTCTGCTGGGCACCGAGTCCGAGCCCGTCGGCGGCGACGACCTGCCGGACGGGCCGCTGGACATCCAGTTCCGCGACCTGCGCTTCAGCTACGTCGAGGGGCGCTTCGCGCTCCAGCAGGTCAACCTGGACGTCCCCGCCGGCACCACCTGCGCCCTGGTCGGCCGCACCGGGTCGGGCAAGTCGACGTTGGCCTCACTGCTCTCCCGGGCCGTCGAGCCCGAGCGCGGGTCGGTCCTGCTCGGCGGCGTCGACGTGCTCGACGTCGACCTGCAGCGGCTCCGCTCCGCCGTCGGCGTCGTGACCCAGCGGACCGAGATCCTCGCCGGCACCCTGGCCGAGAACATCACGCTCTTCGAGCCGGTGCCGCGCGCCGAGGTCGAGCGCGCCGTCGCCGAGCTCGGCCTGGAGGACTGGGTGTCCGGCCTGCCCGACGGGTTGGACACCCCGCTCGGCCCGGGCGGCACGACCTTGTCCTCCGGCGAGGAACAGCTCGTCGCCTTCGCGCGCCTGCTGGTGCGCCACGTGCGGGTGGTCGTCCTCGACGAGGCCACCGCCCGCATGGACCCGGTCACCGAGGCCAACGTCGTGCGTGCCGCCGAGCGGCTCCTCTCCGGGCGCACCGGCCTCCTGGTCGCCCACCGGCTGTCCACGACCCGGCGCGCCGAGCACGTCGCGGTGCTGGAGGGCGGGCGGGTCGTGCAGCAGGGCTCGCGCGCCCGGCTCGCCGCCCAGCCGGGGCCGTTCCAGCGGTTGCTCGAGGCCGCGGCGGAGGAGGACTCCGCCCCGCCCGCTCACGACGGGCCACTCGCCCCCACCCCCACGGCCTCCGGCGCCGCTTCGCCTGACGACACGACCCTGGCCACCGGCCGGGTCGGCACCGCCCGCCGCACCGGGGCGCCCCCGCCCGCCCCGCGCCTGGAGGACGTGCCCGGCCTGGCCCGGGCGACCGCCTCGGCGCTGCGCATCGAGCCGCAGTGGGGCCTGGTCAGCGTCGGGCTCTTCCTCGCCGCGGCACTTTCCGGGGCCTTCGGCGCCGTCACCGGCTGGATCTGGGGACACCTCGTGGTCGCCCTCCAGCACGGCGAGAGCCCCGTGGCGCTGACCGCTGCGCTCGTGGTCTCGCTGCTCCTGTCGCCGCTGCTGCTCGCCGAGTCCTTCCGGCGCTACCCACGGTGGTGGGTGTCGGTGATGCTGCGCGTGCGCTCGGCGGTGCTGGTCGGGCAGACCGCCCAGCACCGTCTGGAGCGGACCCCTCCCGGCGAGGTCGTGGCCCGCACCATGGACGCCGACCGCCTGGCCCGCTACGCCGACCGCTGGGTCGACTTCGTCAACGGCCTCGCCATCGCCGCGGTGACCGCGGTCGCGGCGCGGAGCCTGCTGGCCGGCGGGGTCCTGCTCGCCGTCATGGTTGCCTCCGCGCTCGCCTCCTCCCTGGGGCGGCGCGTAGCCGGCCGGTCCGCTGCGGCCTCCGCCGCCGCCCGCGCCCGCTTCGGCCGCTCCCTGGTCTCGGCCCTGGACTCGGTGCGCACGGTAAAGCTCGCCGCGTCGACGCCGAGCGTGCACGCCCACCTGCGCGAGGTCGACGGTGGCCGCGTGGCCGCCGCGGTCCGCGAGCACCGCGTGCAGGCCCTGCTCGACGGCGTCCCGATCGTCATGGTCCAGTGCGGCGTCGTGACGGCCTGGGCCGTCCTCGTCGCCGGCGGCTGGGGGCTGGCCACGGCCCTGCTGGTCGCCGGAGCGGTCAACGGCTTCGACTGGTTCGGGCGGGTCGCGGGGTCGGTCATCACCGAGGCCCCGGGCACCCGCGCCTGGATGCAGACCACGAGCCGGCTCGCCGGCGGCGGCGACCTCATGCGCGTGCCGGCGGGAGTCGACCTCGTGGAGGGCGCCGCCCCCGCGCCGGTGTCCGCCCCCCGGGAGCCGCTGCGCACCCTCGAGATCGCTGGTCTCACGGCGGTGCACGACGACGGCACCCTCGGGGCGACCGGCGTGGACCTGACGGTCGGCGCCGGTGAGCTGGTGCTCCTGCTCGGGCAGGTCGGGTCAGGCAAGTCCAGCCTGCTCTCCGCCCTGGCCGGTCTGGTCACCAGCACGGGGGAGATCCGCTGGAACGGTCAGCCGGTGGCCGAGCCGCAGACGTTCCTGCGACCGGGTCGGGTCGCCCACGTCGCCCAGGTGCCGAGGGTCCTCTCCGGCACCTTCACCGACAACGTCCGGCTGGACCACCCGGGCCGCGCCGTGCGCCCGGCCCTCGAGACCGCCCGTCTCGTCCCGGACGTCCAGTCGGCCGGCGGCCCCGACGCGCTGGTCGGGCACCGCGGGGTCCGGCTCTCCGGCGGCCAGGTGCAGCGCCTCGCGCTGGCGCGGGCGCTCGCATGCGAGGCCGAGCTGCTGCTCGCCGACGACGTCTCCTCGGCGCTCGACTCGGCCACCGAGATCGAGCTGTGGTCCGCGCTGCGTGAGCGGGGCGCCACCGTCATCGGCGCCACGTCCAAGCGGGCGGCGCTGGCCCAGGCCGACCGCGTGGTGGTGCTGGTGGAAGGTCGCGTCGCCGCCGTCGGGGCGTGGCACGAGCTCTCGACGAGCTGGGGCCACCTCGCCGGCTAGCGACAGCGCGGCATACCGGGTCGGAGCGGCGGCGCCGGTGCACCGCGGCCGCGACCGCGCGGGTCACGGGCCCGCAGGACGGGAGCCAGTGTGCCTCGTCGTCAGGAGCGGGTCGCGGCCACCGGTGCGCCGTAGCGCAGCCCGTCATACACGAGGTCGACCAGGGCCAGCGTCGATGAGGGCGGTGTCGACCTCGGGTCGCTGGTGAGGCAGATGCCCCCCAGGGCGCGCAGCAGCTCGGGCGCGGCGACGTCCTCGCGGATCACCCCGGCCTCGATGGCGGGGGCGAGCATGCGCTCCGCGGCCAGGCGCAGCGTCTCCCGGGTCTGCGCGAAGTGCTCCGAGCGGCTGCCGTCCATCATCGTGCGCAGCAGGGTCACCATGCCCTGCTTGACGGCGTAGAAGTCGACGAACCCGCGCATCCACTCGCGCAGCGCCTCGCCGGGGTCCTCGCTGGTCGCCAGCTCCCGGGAACGCGCGTCGAGGGCGTCGATCTGGGCGCCGTAGACCGCCAGGACGAGGTCCTCGCGGGTGGGGAAGTGGCGGTAGAGGGTCCCGATGCCCACGCCCGCGGCCTTGGCCACGTCGTCCAGCGACGTCTCGACGCCGCGTTCGGCGAACTGCGCCGTCGCCGCGTCGAGGAGCCGCGCCCGGTTGCGGGCGGCATCGGCGCGGAGCGCCTTGCCCTCAGGGGACACCCGAGTCACCACCTTGCATAAACGGAGACGTCCTCCGTATAGTCGGTTAAGCGGAGGGAATCTCCGCTTCCACTCTTGTCACGACGCGGAGGGTTCCTCCGCTTTCGTCACCATGATAGCCCCGCCTGCCGGGAAGGACCTCCCATCCATGAGTTCCAGCACTGCCACGCCGACCCGGACGTGGCTCCCCCTCGCCGTCGTCCTCACCACCCAGATGATGATCGTCCTCGACTCGGCGATCGTGAACATCGCGCTGCCGGACATGCAGCAGGCGCTGCACATCCAGCCCGCGAACCTGTCCTGGGTCGTCAACGCCTACACCCTCGCCTTCGGCGGGCTGCTCCTGCTCGGCGCCCGCGCCGGTGACCTGTTCGGGCGCCGCACCGTCTTCGCGGTCGGCATGGCCCTCTTCACCGCCGCCTCCCTGCTCGGCGGCTTCGCCGGCGCCGGCGCCGACCTCTTCCTGGCCCGGGCCGCGCAGGGCGTCGGCGCGGCCCTCATCGCCCCGTCGGCCCTCGCGATCCTCATGGGGCTGTACCCGCAGCCGCGGGACCGCACCCGAGCCGTGGGCTACTACACGATCGTCTCCGCCAGCGGCGCCGCCATCGGGCTCATCGCCGGCGGCCTGCTCACCTCCTACGCCTCCTGGCGGTGGGTGATGTTCGTCAACGTGCCCATCGGGCTCGTGGTGCTCGCGCTGTCCCGCGTGGCCCTGCCCCGCGGCCGCGGCCAGTCCGGCCGCATCGACGTCGCCGGGAGCCTGCTGTCCACGGCGGGCATGACCGCCCTGGTCTACGGGTTCATCCGCGCCGCGGCCGACGGCTGGGGCAGCGCCACGGCCCTGGCCTCCTTCGCGGCCGCGCTCGTCCTGATGACCGCCTTCGTCCTCGTCGAGCGCAGCGTCGAGCACCCCATCACGCCGCTGCACCTGTTCGCCGACCGGGAGCGCGCGAGTGCGTATGTCGCGCGGCTGCTGCTCGTCGCCGGCAGCATGGGCGCGTTCTTCTTCCTCAGCCAGTACTTCCAGCTCGTCCTCGGCTGGTCGCCGGTGCGGACCGGACTGGCGTTCGTGCCGTTCCCGGTGACGGTGTTCGTCAGCTCCCAGCTGGCCACCCGGGTGTTCGTGCCGCGGGTCGGCACCCGCGCCGTGATGCTCGCCGGGATGGCGATGTCCGGGGTGGGTCTCGTCCTGCTGACTCGGCTCGGGGTCGACACCACCTACGCGCAGCTGATCGGCTCGATGGTGCTGTTCGCGTTCGGCAACGGCACCGCCTTCGTCCCGCTCACCGACGCGGGCATGGCCAGGGTGCCGGCCCATGAGGTGGGCATCGCCTCCGGCCTGGTCAACGTCACCCAGCAGGTCGGCGGAGCGGTCGGCCTGGCGGTGCTCGTCACCGTCTTCGCCACCGCCGGGCCCGGGGCGGCGTCCTCCCCGGCCGCGTCGGCGCACGCCAAGGCGCTGTTCGCGCTGGGCGCAGACCGCGGGTTCGGTGTCGCCGCCGGCCTCATCGCTGTCGCCGTGGTGCTCGTGCTGTCCCTGGCCGTACGCCGTCGCACCCCACGTCCCGAGGTGGCGCTGCCGGAGACGGAGGCCCGTGTGCTGGAGCCGGTGGCCTGAGCCGAGCAGCCGGTCACACCGCACGCAACGCCCCGCCGGGGACCCCCGGCGGGGCGTTGCTGCGCAGGCATGGACCAGCCCGCGCTACGCGAACTGCACGAGGCTCCCGCAGACCGAGGCGACGAGACTGCCGTGGCGCGGGGCCGCATCGGTGAGAGGGGTCGGCACGTGGGCGACGGCAGCCAGCTCAGGCCCGAGGTCGAGGTCAGGCCCGAGGTTGCCCCGAGCGGCCCCGGCTGCGCCGACTGTGACGCCGCCACCCCGCCGGGCTGGTGGCTGCACCTGCGTCGCTGCGCGCGCTGCGGCCACGTCGGCTGCTGCGACTCCTCACCCGCCCAGCACGCCTCCGGGCACTTCCGCGCCACCGGGCACCGGGTGGTCCAGAGCTTCGAGCCGGACGAGGACTGGTTCTACGACTACGCCACGGGCGACTGGCTCGAGGGGCCCGAGCTGGCGGGCCCGACCTCCCACCCCGCCGGACAGGGCGTCCCGGGACCGGCGGGGCGGGTGCCGCCCGACTGGCGGTCCCGGCTGCACTAGCCGGAGGGCGAGCGAGGACACGAGGCCGGGATGGGACGGTCCACACCGAGACAGACAGACGGACGGGCACCTGTGGGGCGCCCGTCCGTCGTGCGTGCCGTCGAGAGGAATCGAACCCCTCGCATCGCCCAAGCTCGACTGCCACGTCGTGATGACGTCGTCTGTCGGCGGCTCAACCACACACGCTTCCAGGGCCGGCACGGGGGACAACGCACGGGGCACGCCCGTTCTTCCCGGCAGGGGAGGAACAGCCGGTCGCCGCGATCCGTTGGATACGCCATGACAGCCCACTCCGAACCCGTGGTTCCGGCCGTTCCCGCCGATGACTTCCCGGCCGCGCGCGCCGCGCTCGACGAGGAGCGCCAGGAGCTGGTCTCGCGCATCGCCTACCTGAGTCGCGACGTCGACACGATCATCGAGGCCTCCCAGGACGTCTCCACGGATGACGAGCACGACCCGGACGGCGCGACCATCGCCTACGAGCGGGCTCAGGTGGCTGCGCTCCTGGAGCAGGCCCGCAGCCACCTGGCCGACTGCGACCTGGCTCAGGAGCGACTGTCGGCAGGCACCTACGGGGTCTGCGAACGCTGCGGCGGGACGATCGGGGCAGCACGCCTCGAGGCTCGTCCCACGACCCGGACCTGCATCACCTGCGCTGCGGCCGAACGCCACTGACGGCCGGGGGTCAACCGGGGTCGCGTGTCTGCGGCGCCCCCGGCGTGTCCGGGGAGGGGACGGGCAGACGCACCCGCAGGACGGTGCGGCCCGGGCTGGAGTCGATGCCGATGGTGCCGCCGTGGCGCTCCTCGACGATGCGCCGGGCGATGTCGAGGCCGAGGCCCGTGCCCCGGCCCACGTCCTTGGTCGTGTAGAACGCCTCGAAGGCCCGCGCCGCCACCGCCGGCGGCATCCCCGGACCGGTGTCGGTGACCTCGACCACGACGTTGCCGTCCTCGGCCCGGGTCGTCAGCCGGAGCGTGCCGGCCCCGCCCATCGCGTCGACGGCGTTGTCGATGAGGTTCGTCCACACCTGGTTGAGCTCGCCGGCGTAGGCGGCCACGCGGGGCACCCCGGAACCGTAGTCCCGAACGACCGTGACACCGTCGCGCAGCGTGTGCCCGAGCATGACGAGGGTACTCTCGAGGCCCTCGGTGACGTCGACGAGCTGCATCGAGGCCCGGTCCATCTGCGAGTAGGAGCGGACGGCCGCGACGAGGTCGGAGACCCGCCGGGTGGACTCCCTCACCTCGGCCAGCAGCGTGGACGTGGCCAGGGTGCTGGCCACCCACTCCAGGCCTGGCTCCAGGGCGGACCCCGCGAGGGCGTCCGCGGCCCGCGCGCACCAGTCGAGGTCGGCACCGGCGTCGGCCAGGGTCGGCGCGAGGGTGCCGGCCGCGGCCACGCCGCGACCGGTGAGCCACGCGGCGAGCGCGTCCTCGAGGTCGGCGGCGGCCAGCGGGTCCCGCGGCCCGGCGCCCGGCTCGAGCTCGCGGCGCAGCTCGTCGAGGGCGGTGAACTGGCGGGCCGAGATCTCGTCGTGCGCCAGCCGGCCCAGGGAGGACAGCAGCGTGCCGCAGGCGTCCTCCAGCGAGGCGACCGCCCGGGAGGCTGCGGCCGCCGGGTTGTTGATCTCGTGCGCGAGGCCGGCGGCGAGGGTGCCGAGGGTGACCAGCGCCTCCCGCTGGCGCACCGTCGACTCGATGGAGCGTGCGGTGCCGTAGAGCCCCTCGATGAGGTGGGCGGCGAACGGGAACCAGGCGAAGGAGCGTTCGCGCAGTGCCGGGGCCGGCACCCGGAGCACCCGTCCCGGCGTCCGTCCCCGGCCGGTGGCCAGGTAGACCCCGTGCTCGTCCCAGGCGCGGAACCCTCCCGCCCAGCGGCCGGGTACGTCCATGCTCCCCACGACCGTCTCCTCGCGGCCGACGCGGCGCACGAGGTGGATCGCGCCGTCGACCAGCACCCACCAGTGGTCGGCGTGCTCGCCCTCACGGAACAGGTCGACGCCCGGCTCGATGCGCACCTCGGTGCCGGCCTCGAGCAGCTCGGCGAGCTGGTCGTCGGTCAGGCCCTCGAAGATGGCGAGCGGGCGCAGGTCCGCGACGCGCATCAGATGGTCGCCAGGTAGCGGTGGACGAGGTAGACGGCCATGGCCCCCTCGCCGACGGCGGAGGCGACCCGCTTCATCGAGTCGAGGCGCACGTCTCCGGCGGCGAAGACGCCGGGCACGCTCGTCTCGAGGACGAACGGGGCCCGGGACAACGGCCAGCGGGCGGGGTGCGCGGCGCCCAGGAGGTCCGGCCCGGTGACGACGAAGCCCTTGTCGTCGCGCACGATGTCCGGCCCGAGCCACTCGGTGCGCGGCGAGGCGCCGATGAAGACGAACAGCCAGCTGGTGGGCACCTCCTCGGTCGCGCCGGAGTCGCGGTCGACCAGGACCAGCGACTCCAGGTGGCCCTCACCTCGCGCGGCGGCCACCTCGCAGCGGTGGCGCACCTCGATGTTGGTCGCCGCGGTGATCCGCTCGATGAGGTAGCGCGACATGGTCAGCTCGAGTGCCGGTCCGCGGACCACCAGCACCACGCGCTTGGCGTACCGGGCGAGGTTCAGCGCCGCCTGCCCCGCCGAGTTGGCGGCGCCGACGACGTAGACGTCGTCCCCCTGGCACTGGGCCGCCTCGCCGGCGCTCGCGCCGTAGTAGACGCCGCGGCCGGTGAGCTCGGCCAGTCCGTCGGCCTCGAGGCGCCGGTAGGAGACGCCGGTGGCCACCACGACCGCGCGGGCCTCGATGGCGCCGCCGCCCTCGAGGAGCACGGCGCGCACCGGCCCGCGGGTCTCGAAGCCGACGACGTCCCGTGCCAGCACCACCTCCGCCCCGAACCGGAACACCTGGGCCAGGGCGCGCTGGGTGAGGTCGGAGCCGGTCAGCCCCTTGGGGAAGCCGAGGTAGTTCTCGATGGCGGCGCTCTGGCCGGCCTGGCCCCCGGGCGCCTCGCGTTCCACGACAACGGTGCTCAACCCCTCCGAGGCGGCGTACACCGCCGCGGCCAGGCCGGCCGGGCCCCCGCCCACGATGCACACGTCATACAGCGGCTGCTGCGCGCTGGTGCGCAGCCCGAGCGCGCCGGCGACCTGGAGGGTCGAGGGGGCGCGCAGGGTGTCGCCGTCGGGCACGAGGACCAGGGGCAGGTCGTCCGCCGACGCCTGCGCGAGCCCGGCCAGCCGCTGCGCCTCGATGTCGCGCTCGATGTCGTACCAGCGGTAGGGCACGTGGTTGCGGGCGAGGAAGGTCTTGAGCTCGTAGCTGCGCTCGGACCACCGGTGCCCGACCACGCGCACGTCGGCGGTGTGGTCCGGGTTCTCCTGGACCCAGTCGCCCAGCAGGTCGTCCACGACGGGGTAGAGGCGCTCCTCGGGCGGGTCCCAGGGTTTGAGCAGGTAGTAGTCCAGGCCGATGTCGTTGATCGCCGTGATGGCCACGTCGGTGTCGGCGTAGGCGGTCAGCAGCAGGAGCTTGGCGCCCGGCGCGTGGGTGCGGGCCCGCTCGAGCATCTCGGTCCCGGTCATCTGCGGCATCCGCTGGTCGGCGGCGATGAGGGCGACCGGCTGGTCGCGCAGCGCGAGCTCGGCCAGGACCGACAGCGCCTCTGCGCCCGAGGTCGCGCGCACGATGCGGTACTCGCTGCCGTAGCGGCTGCGCAGGTCCCGGCTGATGGCAGCCGAGACCAGGGGGTCGTCGTCGACGGTCAGGATGGTCGGTCTGGTCATGACCTCGGCCTTCGGGCGACCTCGTCGCCTGCCGCGGGGAGGCTGGAGGGACGGTGGAACCGCTAGCTCGCAGCATAGGCGCGCGCTGAACCGGGCATCAGGGGTCGACCGGCCCTGGCCTGGCGCGGGTGGAGTCGGTCGGCGGGGGCCTCAGCAGCAGTCGACGACCGGGTGACCGGAGGCCAGGGTGACCGCCTGGTCCGAGGTGGAGCACGGGCACGCAGCGGGCGGCTCCCAGCCGTCGAACACCGGCGTGCGGGCCCAGACGGCCTTGCCGTCACTGAGCGGGCTGACCCCCCACTGGGCGGCGACGGCGTCCACCACGAGCAGCCCCCGTCCGCCGGTGACCGGACCGGCGGGCCCCACGTGCAACCGTGGGTCCCGCTCGTGCGGCACCTCGTCGAGCTCGGCCTCGAGGGCGTGGGCGGCTGCCAGGTCTCCGGCCAGGTCCGATCGGTGGGGTCGCACCACCGGCCGCGTCGGCGTGCCGTCGAAGACCGCCAGCTCGATCGTCGAGTCGGCGCAGCTCACGCTCACCAGGAGCGGGGTCCGGGCGTGCAGCACGGCGTTGGTGACCAGCTCGGACAGGGCCAGCTCTGAGTCCTCGGCGATCTCCATCAGTCCCCAGCTGCTGTAGCAGCGCCGCAGGAACTCCCGCGCGGCCGGGGCCGAATGCGGCTCAGGCGGCAACGACTTGGTGGCGTGGTGGCACATCTTCGCCCCCTTCGGGACCGCGTCCGACCCCCTGAACCAGGGCTCGAGGTGCCGTGAGCAGCGCACCCGAAGCCGATGCTCTCACGCCGACCGGGTTGCCGGTGGGTTGGCGGCGCAGCTGGGTCCCGCATCGAGGAGCCTCCACGCCGTTCTGCCCAAGAGGTGGACAGGGGCCACCGGCGACCCGGCATGATGGGCCGGTGCTTTCGGATCCCCCGGGCGAGGGTGCCTCAAGGGCCGCGCGCCACCTGGGTGACCGGCTGACGCGCCTGGCCCGGGTCACGGCAGAGCTGGCCACCGCCGACACGGTCGACGCGGTGACCAAGATCGTCATCACGCACAGCGCCGATGCCGTGGGAGCCACGATGGCCTCGCTGACCCTGCTCGACGGGCCTGCGACGCTGCGACTGGTGGGGCTGCGCGGCGGTGACGAGGGAGAGGCGGAGCAGTGGGCGAGCTTCCCCCTCGACAGCCGGACCCCGGTCAGCGACGTGGTCCGCACGGGGCGGCGCCTCGTCCTGTCAGGGGCTGCCGAGATCGCGGAGCGCTACCCCGAGTCCGACCGCGGTGAGCGCTCGATCGTCTGCCTGCCGCTGAGGGTGAGCACGCGGACCATCGGGGCAATTGGGCTCTCCTTCCCTGCGGCGAGGTTCGTGGACTCGGCCGAGCTGGAGTTCTTCGAGATCCTGGCCGACACCTGCGCCCAGGCCCTGGAGCGCGTCGGCGCCCAGGAGGAGGCAGCGAAGCAGACCGCCAAGCTGGTCTTCCTCGCCGACGCCGCCACGGAGCTGAGCAGCAGCCTGGACTACCAGACCACGCTGGCCAGGGTCGCCAGGCTGGCCGTCCCCACCTTCGCCGACTGGTGCGCCATCGACCTGGTCGAGGACGGTCGTCTCAACCGTCTCGCGGTGGAGCACGTGGACCCGGCGAAGGTCCAGCTCGCGATCGACCTCGAGCAGCGGTACCCCGCCGACCCGGACGCCCCGAGCGGAGCCTGGAACGTGATGCGGACCGGCCGCAGCGAGCTGGTCCGCGAGGTCACCGACGAGATGCTGGTGGCCGCCGCGATCGATGACGAGCACCTGCGCATCGCCCGCGAGCTGCGGCTGCGCAGCGGCCTGACGGTGCCGCTGGTGGCCCGAGGCCGGGTGCTGGGGGTCATCACCTGGGTCTCGGCCGAGTCCGACCGGCTCTACGGACCCGACGACCTGGCCCTCGCCGAGGACCTGGCCAAGCGCGCCGCGATCGCCATCGACAACGCCGAGCTCCACAGCCAGACCCTGGCCGCAGCAGACCAGCTGCAGCACGCCGTGCTGCCCGAGTCGCTGCCCGCCGTCCCCGGATGGGAGCTGGCCAGCTACTACGGCCCTTCCGGGCGCACCGAGGTGGGCGGCGACTTCTATGACGCCATACCCCTCAGTGACGGTCGCCTGGTGCTCTTCGTCGGTGACGTCATGGGCCGCGGCGTCGGCGCCGCGGCGGCTATGGCCCAGATGAGGGCAGCCGTCCGGGCCTATGCCGCCCTGGACCCTGCCCCCGCGACCGTCACCAGCCGGCTCGACCTGATGTTCGCGCAGTACCCCACGGAGCAGCTGGTCACGCTCGTGTACATGGTCGCCGACCCGACGCGCGGAGAGCTCGTGGTCGCCAACGCCGGGCACCCACCGCCGGTGCTGCTCCGCCGGGACGGCAGGTCCGAGCCGCTCCCGCTGGCCAGTGGCCCCCCGCTCGGCATCGCGGAGCAGCCCCGACAGGAGCTGACCGTCCCCCTGGAGCGGGGCGACACCCTGGTGGCCTTCACCGACGGCCTCATCGAGCGACGCGACGAGGACATCGACCGGGGGCAGCAGCGCATGGACGAGGCGATGACGCGCCTGACCGGCACGGACCTGTCCGTGGCCCTGCACGAGCTGGTCGCCGAGCTGCGGGACGCCTCCCGGGACGACGACGTCGCCGCGCTGGCGGTGCGCCGGGGCGAACCGCCGACGTCGCCGGACCGGCCGGCGTGAGCCGCCGAGGTCCCTGCCTGGGCCGCCGCGTCAGGAGGCCACGCGGCGCGCCTCCCGGGACTGCCGACGGCGAATGAGCCGGCGCTCCTCCTCGTCGGTGCCACCCCAGATGCCGGTCTCCTGACGGCTGTCCAGGGCCCAGCGCAGGCACTCGTCCTGCACCGGGCACCGCTGGCACACCCGCCTGGCCGCGTCGGCCTGGATGAGCGCCTGCCCGGTCGTCCCCACGGGGAAGAACAGCTCCGGGTCGGTGCTGAGGCATTCCGCCTTGTCACGCCAGTTCACAAGCCCTCCAATCGGCACGAGGTGCCGGTGGTCAATGGGAACCGGCCACTCTGGCCCCGGAACCTGAGAGAAGCATCAAAGGACCACCTCTGGGCGCTGGGTGTTTGCGGCCCGGGCCCGCTCGCCCCTGCGTGGTCAGGTCGCCGAGCCGCGGCCGGCCCCGGCCAGAGGGCCCTGCCGCGGGCATTCCTGCAGTGGCGGCCCGTCCACCGGGCAGTACCGACGGGCGGTGGGCTGCGAGGGCTCGGCCGCCGGCGCCCGGACGAAGAGCGCAGACAGCACCGCGCCGGCCACCAGCAGTCCGGCGCAGACCCACATGGCGGTCTGGAAGGCCGGCTCCAGCCGGGCCGGCTCGTGGTACGCCTCACCGCTGAGCCCGGCGACCAGGGGGAGAACCGCAACGGACAGCAGGCCGGCCACGCGCGCCACCGCGTTGTTGACGCCGCTGGCGAGGCCGGCGTGTTGCTCCGGCGCCGCCGCCAGGGTGGTCGCGGTCAGCGGCGCGACCGTCAGCGAGAGTCCCAGCCCGAAGACGGCCACCGGTGGCAGCACGTCCGTCAGGTATGTCGCGCCGGCACCCAGGCGGGTCAGGCCGGCAACCCCGACCGCGCACAGCAGCGGCCCGACCGTCATGGGGATCCGCGGCCCGATCCGCTGCGCCAGGCCACCCATCCGCGCGGACAGCAGGAGCATCAGGCCCGTGACAGGCAGCAACGCCAGGCCGGCGGCGATCGGGGAGAACCCGGCCACGACCTGGAGCTGGAGCACGAGCCAGAAGAACACGCCGCCGAGCGCCGCGTAGATGGCGAACGTCGCGGCGTTGGTCGCGCGGAAGATGGGGGAGGCGAAGATGTCGAGCGGGAGCATCGGCTCGGCGGCCGTGCGCTCGCGGACGACGAAGCCGACGAGGGCAGCCACGCCGGCCAGCAATGACACCACGACGGTGCCGTTGCCCAGGCCCGTGTTCTGCCAGGCGATCAGCCCGTTGGTGACGGCACCGAGGCCCACCGCGCCCAGCACCGCCGCCGCCACGTCCACGTGTCGGGGTGCCATCGGGTCGCGGGTCTCGGGCACCTGGCGTTGGGAGATGAGCACGACGGCGACGGCCACCGGCAGGTTGATGAAGAAGATCCATCGCCACGAGCTCACCTGCACCAGCCAGCCGCCGATGAACGGGCCGGCGGCGCCACCGATCCCCGCCAGCCCCGACCAGGCCCCGATGGCCCGGGCCCGGTCCTCCGGTCGGAACGAGGACTGCAGGATGGCCAGGCTGCCCGGCGTCAGCAGGGCGCCGCCGACGCCCTGGAGACCCCTGGCCGCGATGAGGGTCTGGACGTTGGGGGCCAGGCCGCACAGCAGCGACGCCAGCGCGAACCAGACCACCCCCACGACGAACACCCTGCGGCGGCCGAGGCGGTCCCCGAGCGAGCCACCGAGCAGGATCAGCGACGCGAGCGTCAACGTGTAGGCGTTGATCACCCACGTCAGGTCCGACAGACGGGCCCCGAGGGACTCCCCGATCCGCGGGAGGGCGACGTTGACCACCGTGGCGTCGATGAACGCCAGTGACGAGCCGAGCACCGTCGCGGCCAGCACCCACCGACCGTGGGGCTCGCCGTAGGCCACCTGCACCGTGGTGGCCGTCGTGGGCGGCGTGGTCACGCCGGGCCCGGGTGGGGCGGGGTGGCGCACGCCAGCCACTCGGTCGGCCGATGCCTCTGGCGTGTGTCCATGTGCCTGCCCACGCTTCGCGGGAAGTCCCTTTCCGCTTGAACGTAACCCCGTGGCAGGGGAGCCACAAGGCGTCGACGGCGGCCGCGATGCCGAACGGCCCCGGGACGTGCTGCCCCCGGTTGTTTGCTGCGCCGGCGAGGTCGATGATCGGTACGCGCGCAACCCGCGCGTGGGGACGTCAGGAGGGTCTGGATGCACTTTCGGGCGACGTTGCAGCTGGACGGGAAGACGGCGACCGGCATCGAGGTCCCGGACGCGGTCGTCGAGGCGCTCGGTGCTGGCCGGAGGCCGCCCGTCGTCGTGGTGCTCAACGACTACACCTTCCGCAGCACGCTGGGGTCCATGCGTGGGGTGGCCAAGATCCCGGTGAGCGCCGAGCACCGCGCCGCGGCAAAGGTGCAGGCCGGCGACGAGGTGGAGGTCGAACTGCGGCTCGACGACCAGCCCAGGGAGCTGGCGGTCCCCGACGACCTCGCGGCAGCGCTGGCGGCGGACAGCGCGGCGCAGCAGGCGTTCGACTCCCTGTCGCCCAGCCGACGTCAGGCGGTGGTGCAGCAACTCGAGACCGCCAGGACGACAGAGACCCGGCAGCGTCGCCTCGCCAAGGCGATGCAGGACCTCCACGAGGGGTGAGCGGCGCGGCGGACCTGCCGGTCATGTGCGGGCGCTCGCGGCGTCGGCCGTCGCTGTCTGCCGCGGGACAGGGGTGAGCCGCTGGGTCAGCACGTAGGACACCACGACGGCGATGATGGTCAACGGCATGAGCGTGATGCCGTCCTGGCCGAGGAAGAGGCTGGTGAGCAGCACGGAGGTGAGGGGCAGGCGCAGCATGCCGGCGGTGAATGCGCCGATCCCGATGGCCACCCCCGATATGGCGGCCAGGCCCGGAAGGTGGGAGAGCGCGATACCTGCTGCCGCCCCG
>NZ_DASVZH010000027.1:0-6766 GCF_036391795.1 Oryzihumus sp. | reverse complement strand
GGTAGACAAGACCTTTGTCGTACAGCGACTTGAACGCCCACATCACCGACTCCATGAAGTCGAGATCGAGGGTCTTGTAGTCGTTGTCGAAGTCGACCCATCGCGCTTGGCGTGTCACATAGTCACGCCACTCATTGGTGTAACGAAGCACAGAGGATTTGCACGCGGCATTGAATTCCGCGAGGCCCATCGCATCGATCTGTGATTTGTCCGTGATACCGAGTTGCTTCTCCGCTTCGATTTCCGCGGGCAATCCGTGTGTGTCCCAACCGAAGCGCCGCTCCACGCGCTTCCCGCGCATCGTCTGGAACCGCGGAACCAAATCCTTCACATATCCGGTGAGCAGATGTCCGTAATGTGGCAAACCGTTGGCGAACGGCGGCCCGTCGTAGAAGACGAACTCGTTCTCGCCGTCCTCGCCGGCCGAACGGTTGTCGATCGAGGCCTGGAACGTGCCGTCGGCCGCCCAGTACTTCAGGATCCGCTCCTCGATCTCCGGGAAGCGCGGGCTCGCGGCGACACCCTGAGGGCGCGCGGCGTCGGCGGACTCGGGGCTGAGGAAGTCGACCTTGGGGTAGGTCATCGCGGGCGTCTCCATCTCGTCGAAAGCGTCCGGCTCGTGGCCGTGCCTTTCGCGAGGACGACGTCCCCCGGGTCGGTCCGGGAGGCACCGCGGTACCACCTCGCTTGCCGGACGCGGCCCCCGCTGGCGGGGACACGGCATACGGCCGCTCTGGTCGAAGGCTGTGACGGGCCCACCCGTCCGGTTCTAGTGAGGCCTCGCGGCCCGTTCTTCCGGAGGCTCGCCGGTGATGGCCGGGTCGACGCCTGTGCCCGTCAGTCTAGGGCAGCCGGCGCCGCCGTCGCGATGCGCTTGCCGGCCACCGGCATAGGGTTGGGCCGTGGCAGCGCTCCCCTCCTGGCTCAGCAGCCGTGTGGTCACCGACCCGGACGTCAAGGCGACGTATGCCGTGGACGAGTCCCTGGGTGCCACGGCCCCGGCGGACTACGAGGTGGTCCGGGCCCGCGACCTCGCCGACGTGGTCGAGGTGATGCGCTTCGCGCAGGAGAGCGGCACCCCCGTCGTGCCCCAGGGCGCGCGCAGCGGCCTGGCCGGCGGCAGCGTGGCGATGCAGGGCGCCGTGGTGCTCAACGTCGAGGCGCTCGACGCCGTCCACGACGTCGACCCGCTCGAGGGCGTGGCCGTTGCCGGGCCCGGCGTGATCAACGCCGACCTGAAGAGGGCGGCCGCGCAGGCCGGCCTGTTCTACCCGCCCGACCCCGCCTCCTCCGCGTTCTGCACCATCGGCGGCAACGTGGCGACCAACGCCGGCGGCCTGTGCTGCGTCAAGTACGGCGTCACCGCCGACTACATCCGTGGCCTGCAGGTCGTGCTGCCCGGCGGCGAGGTCATCCGCACGGGGCGGCGCACCGCCAAGGGCGTGGCCGGCCTGGACCTGACCGGCCTGTTCGTGGGCTCCGAGGGCACCCTCGGCGTGGTCACCGAGGTGACCGCGAAGCTGGTGCCCGCGCCGGACCCGGCCCTGACCGTCCTCGCGACCTTCGACGACCTCGAACGGGCCAGCGCGGCGATCATCGCGCTGCGCCAGGAGCGGCACCGTCCTTCGCTGCTGGAGCTCATGGACGCCGCGACGATCGCGGCGGTGCAGGCGGTGGCGGACTACGGCTTCCCGCAGGGCTGCGCGGCCGCACTCATCGTGCAGAGCGACCGGCCGGGCCACACCCCCGAGGACGTGCAGCGGTATGCCGCGGTCCTGGAGTCCGCGGGCGCCGCCGAGGTCGCGGTCGCCGACGACGCGCAGGAGGCGGACGCGCTGCTGGCCGGGCGTCGGGCGCTCAACCCCGCCCTGGAGGCCAAGGGGCACCGGTTCATCGAGGACGTGTGCGTGCCGATCGGCCGGCTCACCGAGCTGATCCGCGCGGGGCAGGACATCGCGGCCAAGCGTGAGGTCGAGATCACCATGTCCGGGCACGGCGGCGACGGCAACCTGCACCCCTGCTTCTTCTTCGACCCCGCCGTCGAGGGCAGCCGCGAGCGCGCCGAGGGGGCCTTCGGCGACCTGGTCTCGGTGGCGCTCGAGCTGGGCGGGACGATCACCGGCGAGCACGGCGTCGGCTCGCTGAAGTCCCGCTGGCTGGCCCAGGAGCTCGGCCCCGCCGAGCTGGCGCGGCAGCGCGCGGTCAAGGCGCTGTTCGACCCGGCGGGGATCATGAACCCCGGCCGGGTCTACTGGAGCAGCTGAGCCTGCGGCCTTCCTCAGGTCGATCCTGAGGAAAGGGACAGACCGGGCACGACGGCGCGCTCAGCGGGCAGCGTCCCCGGTGGTCACCCACCGCACGGCACGGCCCGTCTGGGCGGGCGCGCGCACGGCGCGGCCGTACTCGCCGGCCCGGGCGTAGCCGAGTCGACGCGGCACGCCGGCGCTCGCGTGGTTGGCCGCGTCGTGGTGGATCTCGACCCGGTCCACGTCCGGCAGCGCGAGCGCGACCCGGGTCAGCGCCGCCGCCGCACGCGTGGCGATGCCCTCGCGGGTCCGGTCGGCCCGCACCCAGTAGCCGATCTCCAGCGCCCGCGGCCCGATCCGGGCCATCAGCCCGGCCGAGCCGAGCAGCTCCCCGGTGGCGGGGTCCTCCACCCGGTAGCTGAAGTCCGTGTGGGTGCGCAGCCCCTCGCGCGTCCGCTCGAGGTAGCCGTCGGCGGTCTCGGCGCCGTAGCCGCTCGCCCAGGGCAGGAAGGCCCGCAGGTGCTCCTGGGAGGCCAGCACGACCTCGAGCATCTCGGCCACGTCGCCGGGCTCCCACCAGCGCAGGTGCAGCCCGTGCACCTCGATCCGGCGCGGCGGCGCCTGCGCCGGGACCCACTCCCCCTCGGCCATGGGCGGCAGTCTGGCACCCCGCCCGCGGTGTTCGCGCGACGGTCGTCGCGGCCCCTTCGGCCCGGAAACGGCGCGAGGAGGCCGCGACGATCGTCGTCCGGAGCGCCAGACCCGCTCAGCTGCCGCGGACCAGGTCGTAGACCGGCGTGTACTTCGGGTCGGGCAGGTGCTCCGGCGGCGTCATCCCGCGCTCCTGCAGGAAGCTCATCATCTGCGGCACGAGCTCGCTGTCGCGGAACCGCTCGAACATCTCCGGGGAGTCCCAGATGTCCATCACGTGGCAGCCCTCGCCGGTCTCGGACAGCACGTGGCTGACCAGCCCCTCCGGGGCCCTGGTGTGCATTCCCATCTTGTCGCCGAGCGCCTCGATCAGCTCCCGCGGCATGGGCATGTCCATCTCGACCAGAACGGTCATGGCAGTTCTCCTCAGACGTGACAGGTCCCCGGCGCGCAGGGGGTGCACCGGGCAGTCCCACGCTGCTCCGGCCGCGGGTGCCCCGGCTCCACCCAAAGGCGCACCTCCCGGTGCGCACCCCGGGTACGCGTGCGCACCCCGACCGGACGGCATACCCGTGGTGGCGGTCGAACCGGAATAGCCAGCGTGCGCAAGGACTTGGACCCTGACGTGACCTCCCTCTTCGAGCCGTTCCGACTCCGTGACGTGACGATCCGCAACCGCGTGTGGATGTCGCCGATGTGCCAGTACTCCGCGGCCGACACCGGCCCGGCGACCGGCGCCCCGACCGCCTGGCACGCCACGCACCTGCACTCCCGTGCCGTCGGCGGCGCGGGCCTGGTCATCGCCGAGGCGACCGCGGTCAACCCCGAGGGGCGGATCAGCCCGCAGGACCTGGGGCTGTGGAACGACACCCAGCTCGAGGCGTTCGCGCCGATCGTGGCGCAGGTCGCCGCCGCCGGGGCCACGCCGGGCATCCAGCTCGCGCACGCCGGACGCAAGGCCTCGACGTATGCACCGTTCGCTCCGGGCAGTGGGTCCGTCCCGCGCGAGGAGGGCGGCTGGCAGGCGGTCGCCCCCAGCGCGGAGGCCTTCGGCCGCTACGCCCCGCCGCGTGAGCTCACCGCCGCCGACCTCGACGCGCTGGTCGAGGACTTCCGCGCCGCGACCCGGCGCGCGGTGGCCGCCGGCTTCGAGGTCGTCGAGCTGCACGGCGCCCACGGCTACCTGCTGCACCAGTTCCTCTCCCCCGCCGCCAACCACCGCACCGACGAGTTCGGTGGCGATCTCGAGGGCCGGATGCGGCTCCCGTTGCGGGTGGTCGACGCCGTGCGTGAGGAGCTGCCCGAGGCGCTGCCGCTGGTCGTGCGGATCTCGGCCACCGACTGGCTGCCCGAGGGGCGGGGGTGGGACGTGGACCAGAGCGTCGAGCTGGCCCGACACCTGCGGGAGCACGGCGTCGACCTCGTCGACGTCTCCAGCGGCGGGCTGGACCACCGCCAGCAGATCGAGGTCGGGCCCGGCTACCAGGTGCCGTTCGCCGCTCGGATCCGGCGCGAGGCGGGCATCGCCACCGGCGCCGTGGGCCTGATCACCGAGCCCAAGCAGGCGCAGGACATCCTCGCCGCGGGCGAGGCCGACGCCGTGCTGCTGGCCCGCGAGCTGCTGCGTGACCCGTACTGGCCGCTGCACGCCGCCCAGGCCCTCGAGGTCGAGCCGGCGTCCACGCCGTGGCCGAAGCAGTACCTGCGCGCCCTCTGAGAGCTCCCCGCCCAGGCGCCCGGCCGGCGCCACCCCGGTAGGCTCCTGCGGCAGCGCCTCGGGAGCCCGGTGGGGACGCCGGCCGGCACGGCGCGGGCAGAGGGGAGCTCGACGCCATGCGACTTCTGGGGACGCTTCGCGCCCTGCTCAGCTGGGTGGTCGGCGCGTGGCTGCTGGCCGCGGCCCTGGGCGGGCCGCTGCTGTGGTTCTGGATCTCGCCGTGGGACAACCGGGGCCAGGCGATGGCGCTGCTGGTGGGGCCGGTGTGCGCCCTGTTGGGCACGACCTACGCCACGCGGCTGCTGCTGTCCGCGGCCCGGGCCCGGCCCGCCGAGCCCACTCCCGCCCTGCTGCAGGAGCTGCGGTCGCGTGAGGTGGGCGGCGCGCAGGTGTGGCTGAGCGCCCGGCTCGAGCCGGGTGAGGGCCTCGCGGTGCGGGGCAGCCGCCGGCGTTACGTGGTCCTGCCGTCGAAGGACGGCGGGGGCATCGACGAGACCACGCTCACCGGGGTCGAGCAGGCCGCCGGGCAGCTGCGCTCCGGCAGCGCCGCTGTGGTGCCGCTCTTCGTGGCGCTCACCATGTGGATGCGCCGGTGGATGGACCTCGTGAGGTTCGGCCTCCAGGGCTTCACGACCCCGGAGCTCGACTGGTACGTGCGGCCGGCCGTCATGGCCCTGTTGCCCATCTCCGTGGTCGCCGCCCCCATGGTCCTCGTGGCGTGGCTGGCCTCGCTCCTGATGCTCCCCCTCGTCGGGCCCGGGGCCGCCCGCAGGATCGCCCGCGCCCTCGGCACCGAGGACGGCCGTCCCCTGGCAGTCGTCCGGCACCGCTTCCGCTACCTCCCGACCTGGGTGCGCAACGGAGCCCTGAGCTTCACCACGGCCGACACCGAGACGGTGCCGGCCGATGCCGACCGCCGGCCCGGTGCTCCGGTGCGCCTGTGGGGGCTTCCCCGGGCGGTGGGCGCCGGCATGGCCGAGACCTCGAGCCTGGTGCGCCTGCCTGCGGCCCTGCTGATCGTCATGCTGGTCTACTTCGCCGCCACCCTGCCCGCGCAGCGGCTGCTGTGGCACGGGGAGACGGCCGCCACCGGCACCGTGGTGCACGACGACCGCCCCTATGCCCCCGCACCGCGGCTGGTCGTGCGGGCCCCGGACGGCCGGCTCCTGCAGCACCTGCCCCAGGACTTCCCCGTCCATGCGGGCCAGGCGGTGCGGCTCGCCGCGGCGGACCAGTACGGGAGGACGCGCTACCGCCTGCGGGACGACACCGGGCTGGGCCGCAACCTGGTCACCATCGCGTTCTGGCTGCCGCTGGCCCTGGTCCCTGCCTGGGCCCTCGACGGCCGGAGCACCTCCGGTGCTGCCCGACTGGGCGACGAGCGCAGCGGGGTCCGCCGCCGCCGGTGGCAGCTCGCCCTGGCAAGGCTGCGCGCCCGCGGTGCCGAAGCATGGCCCGCGGTCGGCGGCATCCTGGCCATCGGCGTGCTCGGCGGCTGGGTCGGCAGCCTCCCCGGTGCCCTGGTCGGCCGGTTCACGGTCGGGACGGACGCCGGTCGCGGCATGGGCGCCGTGGCCGGGTTCGTCCTGACCCTGGCCGCCCTGGGCTACATGTCCCTGGTGCGCTTCCCGGGTCGGCGTCCGCCGACGCGTGAGGACGGCGCGCCCGCGGCCGGGACCCCCCAGACCGCGGGGTCACAGCCCGTGCCGTCCCGGCCCGTGGACTGAGCGCGGCCGCGACGGCAGGCACGCGGCATACCGCGGTATGCCGGGCCCGCGGCAGCCGGCACCGGCGTGACGAACGGGCGGTCCCGGAGCACTCTCCGGGACCGGCCCTTCGTGTGCGCTCAGCGGTGGCGCGAGGGCGTCCAGGCCAGCTGCACGACCCGGTTTCCGAGCTCGCGCGAGACCAGCCGGCCACGGCCGGGCACCGACGGGGTCGGCTTGATCGAGCCGATGAGCGGACCCTCGTCCGGGCTGCCCGAGAGGAGGATCCCCGGCGCGGCCAGGTCGCGCATCGACTGCAGGACCGGCTCGTAGAGCGCTCGGGCGGCACCACCGGCACGGCGGGTCACCACGAGGTGCAGGCCCACGTCGGAGGCCTGGGCGAGCAGCGGCACCAGCGGGGTCAGCGGGCTGCCGGCCGAGGTGAC
>NZ_DASVZH010000026.1:0-4934 GCF_036391795.1 Oryzihumus sp. | reverse complement strand
CGACCGCCCGGAGCCCCCGGCCGACCAGCCGGCACCTTCGCGCGAGCCGGCGCCGGCCGCTGCTGCGTCGCAGCGCTCTGCCCCCGAGCGCCCTGGGTCCGAGCAGTCTGGGTCCGAGCGTCCCGCCGCCGACCGGTCAGTGGGGGAGCGCCCTGGGGCCGAGCGCCCGGTGGCCGAGCGACCGGCCGTGGAGCAGGCCGCCGAGGCCCCCGCACCGGTGGCCTCGATGCCGATGCCGGGCGGCGTCGACACCGACGCGATCCGCCGGTCGTGGCCCGATGTGCTCGCCAAGATCTTCTCCATCAAGCGCACGACGTGGACGTTCCTGTCCGAGCACGCCCAGGTCCTCGACTACGACGGCCAGCGCCTGCTGCTCGGCATCTCCACCATCGGCCTGGCCAACACCTTCCGGCGCGGCCAGCACGCCGAGCTGGTGCGCCAGGCGCTGGTCGAGGTGCTCGGCGTCAACGCGGTCGTCGAGGGCATCCCCACCCCCGAAGGGGCACCGGCTCCCGGTGTCTCCGGTGGCTCGTCGTCGGCGTCCGCAGGCCCGGCCGCCTCCTCGCCCGCCCAGGCCGCACCCGCCCGTCAGGCGTCGGGCTCCGGCGGCTGGGATGAGCCCTCCGGCCCGTCCCGTTCGGCCCGCGACGACGCCGGCATCGCGCCCGGTCGCGGCGAGGACTCCGGCGAGGGCTGGGACACCAGCGCGCCGCCCCCGGACTGGGCCAGCGTCCCGTCGGCCTCGGGCGGCTCCGCTGCCGAGTTCTCCTCGCCCGACCCGGCTCCCGAGCCCACCCCGATCGCCACGGTCAGCCCGATGCAGCGAGCCCGGGAGGCCGTGGCACGCGAGGCGGGCACCCGGCATACCTCTGCGGTGGAGCCGGCCGACGACAGCGCGGCCAGCGCTGACGACGAGGACATCGCCGACATCGGCGGGGTCGGCCTGCCGGTGATCCAGAGCGTGCTCGGGGGGACGGTCATCGGGGAGTTCGACCAGTAGCCTGCTGCTGCAACAGGTCCGTGTCGTCGGGCGTGCCGCGACGAGAAGAGGTCGAATGCTCTACCCGGTGACCCGGTTCGTGCTGGTCCCGCTGGCACACGCCATCTACCGCCCCCGCGTCATCGGCAAGGCCAACGTCCCCAGGCGCGGCGCCGTCATCCTCGCCAGCAACCACCTGTCCTTCATCGACAGCGTCGTGATCCCGCTGACGGCGCCGCGGCGCGTCGTGTTCCTGGCCAAGGCGGAGTACTTCACCGGCACCGGCATCCGCGGGGCGCTCACCCGGGCATGGTTCAACGCGCTGGGCATGATCCCCGTCGAGCGGGACGACACCCGCGCGGCGCAGGACTCCCTGGACGCGGCGCTCGAGGTGCTCCGCCAGGGCGAGGCGTTCGGCATCTACCCCGAGGGCACCCGCTCGCGTGACGGCCGGCTCTACCGCGGCCGCACCGGCGTGGCCTGGCTCGCACTGACCGCCGGGGTGCCGGTCGTGCCGGTGGCGCTGGAGGGGACCCAGCGGCTGCAGCCGGTCGGCTCGCGCCTGCCCCGACCGGTCCGGGTCACCGTGAAGTTCGGGGAGCCGATGTCCTTCGCCGACCGCTACGCCGGCGTCCCGCAGGGCAGGGCCCGCCGCGAGGTCACCGACGAGATCATGGCCGCGATCCACGCGCTGTCCGGGCAGGAGCTCGCCGGCACCTACAACGAGCGCCCGGCCGCCCCCACGTCCTGACTTCGGGGTCGCGACGCCGCGCAGGCGGGCCGCATCCGCCCGGGTGTCCGTGACCCCTGCGTGACGGCGAGGGCATAGGCTCACGGTGTGTACGAAGGCGTGGTCCAAGACCTGATCGACGAGCTCGGCCGGCTGCCCGGCGTGGGCCCCAAGAGCGCGCAGCGCATCGCCTTCCACCTGCTCCAGGCCGACCCGGCCGACGTCACCCGGCTGGTGAGCGCGCTGACCGAGGTCAAGGCCAAGGTCTGCTTCTGCGTCACCTGCGGCAACATCGCCCAGGCCGAGGAGTGCCGCATCTGCGCCGACCCCCGGCGCGACCCCGCGCTGATCTGCGTGGTGGAGGAGCCGAAGGACGTCGTGGCGATCGAGCGCACGCGCGAGTTCCGGGGCCGCTACCACGTGCTCGGCGGCGCGATCAGCCCGATCGAGGGCGTCGGCCCCGACGACCTGCGGATCCGGGAGCTCATGACCCGCCTCGCCAGCGGCGAGGTCACCGAGATCATCATCGCCACCGACCCCAACCTCGAGGGGGAGGCCACCGCGACCTACCTCGCGCGGCTGCTGCGCCCGATGGGGCTGCGGGTCACCCGGCTCGCCTCGGGCCTGCCGGTGGGTGGCGACCTGGAGTACGCCGACGAGGTCACCCTGGGCCGGGCGTTCGAGGGCAGGAGGCTGCTGGATGTCTGACGAGCTCACCCTTCTCAGCGAGGAGACCGCCCGGGACGCCCGCAGCTACCTGGCTGCCGTCACCGAGGTCGCCTCCGGCAGCTCCCCGGAGACCGCGATCCCCGTGCTGCTGCTCGCCGTCTCGCAGGTCTCGCTGGCCGGCGCCCGGCTCGGCGCGATCACCGACGTCGTGCCCGAGGACCGGTTCGAGGCCGACCCCGGCCCCGAGGCCGACGTCGACCCGCTGCGTCAGGGCCTGGCCAACCTGTTGGAGGGCCTGGACGAGTACGCCCACCTCGTCGACCCGCTGGTCAGCCTCGAGGTGGCCACGGGCTCGCTGAGCAACGACCTCAGCGAGATCGCCTCGGCATTGGCCCACGGCCTGCAGCACATCGAGGCGGGCCGGGTCACCGAGGCCCTGTGGTGGTGGCAGTTCAGCTACCTGTCCTCCTGGGGCGACAGCGCGACCCGTGCGCTGCGGGTCCTGCACACCGTGCTGCGGCACGTGCGGCTCGACGCCGACGAAGAGACCGTCGCCGACGCCGAGTTCGACGCGCTCCACCCCTGACCCGATCGGCGGCCCACCGGAGGTTGTGGGGTGCCGGGGCGTGGTCACCGGAGGGTTTCCCGCCCGGTGGTCGGCTGGGAGCAGGAGGTGCCGGCACGGCATACCGGGCAGTCTCGGAATCCGGCCACCGGCCATCCCCGAGGGTGCGACGGATAAACTGGCCGCTCCGCCAGCACGACCAACCGGAGTTCCTCTTGAGCTTGATCGTCCAGAAGTACGGCGGTTCGTCCCTGGCTGATGCCGAGAGCATCAAGCGCGTCGCGCGGCGGATCGTCGAGACCCGCCGCGCCGGCAACGAGGTCTGCGTCGTGGTCTCCGCGATGGGTGACACCACCGACGAGCTGCTCGACCTTGCCGAGGAGGTCAGCCCGCTGCCGCCCGGCCGCGAGATGGACATGCTCCTCACCGCAGGCGAGCGCATCTCGATGGCCCTGGTCGCGATGGCGATCGCCAACCTCGGCCACCAGGCCCGCTCGTTCACCGGCTCGCAGGCCGGCGTCATCACCGACTCCACGCACGGCAAGGCGCGGATCATCGACGTGACGCCCGGGCGCATCCGTGCCGCCCTCGCCGAGGGGCACGTGGCGATCGTGGCCGGCTTCCAGGGCGTGAGCCAGGACAGCAAGGACATCACGACCCTGGGCCGCGGCGGCTCCGACACCACGGCGGTGGCCCTGGCGGCCGCGCTCGAGGCCGACGTCTGCGAGATCTACACCGACGTCGACGGCGTGTTCACCGCCGACCCGCGCATCGTCCCCGCCGCCCGCAAGATCGACCGGCTCTCCAACGAGGAGATGCTGGAGATGGCCGCGTCGGGCGCCAAGATCCTGCACCTGCGGTGCGTCGAGTACGCCCGCCGCTTCGGCATGCCGATCCACGTAAGGTCCTCGTTCTCCTACCGCGAGGGCACGTGGATCATCGACCCGGAAGAAGGAGTATCCGTGGAAGCCCCGATCATCGCCGGCGTCGCGCACGACCGCAGCGAGGCCAAGATCACCGTCGTGGGGGTGCCGGACCACCCGGGCAAGGCGGCCGAGATCTTCCAGGCGTGCGCCAAGGCCGGCGTCAACATCGACATGATCGTGCAGAACGTCTCCGCCGTGGAGACCGGTCTGACCGACATCTCCTTCACGCTGCCCAAGACCGACGGCCAGCACGGGGTGCAGGCGCTCAAGGCGGTCCAGGAGTCGGTGGGGTTCGCGTCGCTGCAGTACGACGACCACATCGGCAAGCTTTCGCTCGTCGGTGCCGGCATGCGCTCCCACCCGGGCGTGTCAGCCACGTTCTTCCAGGCGCTCGCCGACGCGGGCGTCAACATCGAGATGATCTCCACCTCGGAGATCCGCATCTCGGTCGTCACCCGTGACGACCAGCTCGACGACGCCGTGCGCGCGGTGCACACGGCGTTCGGCCTCGACTCCGCCGAGGGTGAGGCCGTGGTCTACGGAGGTACTGGACGATGAACACCCGCAAGCCCACCCTGGCCGTCGTCGGCGCCACCGGTGCCGTCGGCTCGGTGATGCTGCAGATCCTGTCCCAGCGCCAGGACGTCTGGGGCGAGATCCGCCTCGTCGCCTCGGCCCGCTCGGCCGGCAAGGTGCTGCAGGTCCGGGGCCAGGACGTCGTCGTCCAGGAGCTGACCCCCGAGGTCTTCGACGGCGTCGACGTGGCCATGTTCGACGTGCCCGACGAGGTGTCGGCGCAGTGGGCGCCGATCGCCGTCGAGCGCGGCGCGGTCGCGGTCGACAACTCCGGGGCGTTCCGCATGGACCCCGAGGTGCCGCTCGTGGTGCCCGAGGTCAACCCCGCCCAGGTCCGCAACCGGCCCAAGGGGATCATCAGCAACCCCAACTGCACGACCCTGACGATGATGGACGCCCTCGGCGCGCTCCACGCCGGCTGGGAGCTCAAGGAGCTCGTCGTCGCCTCCTACCAGGCGGCCTCGGGCGCCGGGCAGCCCGGCGTCGACC
>NZ_DASVZH010000025.1:0-4367 GCF_036391795.1 Oryzihumus sp. | reverse complement strand
GCTGAGCAGCATCGACGAGGTCAAGGTCGACATGGAGCGCTCGGTGCCGATGGACCGCCTCATCTGCGGCGACGTCGGCTACGGCAAGACCGAGATCGCGGTGCGGGCGGCGTTCAAGGCGATCCAGGACGGCAAGCAGGTTGCCGTCCTCGTGCCCACGACGCTGCTGGTGCAGCAGCACTTCCAGACCTTCTCCGAGCGCTACGCCCAGTTCCCGGTGGTCGTGAAGGCGCTGTCGCGCTTCCAGACCGACGCCGAGGCGAAGCGGGTGCTCGAGGGCCTGGCCGACGGCAGCGTCGACCTGGTCATCGGCACGCACCGGCTGCTGTCCAAGGAGGTGCGGTTCAAGGACCTCGGCCTCGTCGTCGTCGACGAGGAGCAGCGCTTCGGTGTCGAGCACAAGGAGCAGCTCAAGCAGATGCGCACCGCGGTCGACGTCCTCGCGATGTCGGCCACCCCGATCCCGCGCACGCTGGAGATGGCGGTCACCGGCATCCGCGAGATGTCGACCCTGGCCACCCCGCCGGAGGAGCGCCACCCGGTCCTGACCTTCGTCGGCGCATACGACGAGAAGCAGATCGTGGCCGCCATCCGGCGCGAGCTGCTCCGCGAGGGCCAGGTCTTCATGGTGCACAACAAGGTCAGCTCGATCGAGAAGGCCGCAGCCCGGCTGCGCGAGCTGGTGCCCGAGGCCCGGATCGCCACCGCACACGGCCAGATGGGCGAGCACCGCCTCGAGCAGGTCGTCCTCGACTTCTGGGAGAAGAAGTTCGACGTGCTGGTCTGCACCACGATCGTCGAGACCGGCCTGGACATCTCCAACGCCAACACCCTCATCGTCGAGCGCGCCGACGCCCTCGGCCTCTCCCAGCTGCACCAGCTGCGCGGCCGGGTGGGGCGTGGTCGCGAGCGGGCCTACTCCTACTTCCTCTACCCGCCGGAGAAGCCGCTGACCGAGACGGCGCACGACCGGCTGCAGACCATCGCCAGCCACACCGACCTCGGCGCCGGCATGCAGGTGGCCATGAAGGACCTCGAGATCCGCGGCGCAGGCAACCTGCTCGGCGGCGAGCAGTCCGGCCACATCGCCGGCGTCGGGTTCGACCTCTACGTGCGGCTGGTCGGCGAGGCGGTGGCGGACTACCGGGGTGAGGCCGACACGGCGCCGGTCGAGATCAAGATCGAGCTCCCGGTCGACGCGCACCTGCCCCACGACTACGTGCCGGGGGAGCGGCTGCGCCTGGAGGCCTACAAGAAGCTGGCGGTCGTCGAGGACGAGGCCGGACTCGCCGAGATCGAGGCCGAGCTGCGCGACCGTTACGGCGCTCCGCCGGAGCCCGTGCAGAACCTGCTCGAGGTGGCCCGGCTGCGCACGGTGGCCCGCCAGGCGGGGGTCGCCGACATCAGCGTCCAGGGCAACTTCGTGCGGTTCGGCCCGCTCGAGCTGCCCGAGAGCCAGCAGCTGCGGCTGCAGCGGCTCTACCCGGGGTCGCTGGTCAAGGACCAGGTCCGTACGATTCTCGTGCCCAAGCCCATGACCGCGCGGGTGGGTGGCAAGCCGCTGCGCGACACCGCAGTCCTGCGGTGGGCCAGCGACCTGATCCACGCGGTCCTGCTCGACAGCGTGGCCAGTGCCGCGCGCGTGGCCTCGAGCTGACGACCATGATGTGCTCGACCCGCGCGCGCCGGCACCCGGCGGCACGACGAAAGGAACGTCCGTGAAGGTTCTCCCGACGGCCCGCGCCGCCGCGCCGGTCGCCCTGGTCCTGGGTGCCGCCCTGGCCCTGTCCGGCTGCGGCCCGCAGCAGGCCGGTGCCGCCGCCATCGTCGGCGACCGGGTCATCAGCGACCAGGACGTGCAGACCGCGGCCCAGGAGACCAACAAGGGGGTCGAGGGACTGCAGCAGCCGTTCACCGCCTCCGACACGCTGGTCTTCCTCATCGTCTCGCCCTACGTCCTCGACGCCGCCGCCCAGGGCGGGCACGGGGTCTCCGTGTCCCAGGCCAAGGCGGCGCTGGCCAAGCTGCCGAACCCCTCGCCGGCCACGGTGGAGTTCGCCCGCACGTTCATTGCGCTGCAGGGGCTGACCCAGGAGCAGGTCCAGGGCGTCCTCGCCGAGGTGCAGAAGGCCAAGATCACGGTCAACCCGCGCTACGGCAAGCTCGACCCCAAGACCCTGCGCCTGGACACCAGCGAGCCGAACTGGATCAAGAAGGTCCCGCAGGCCAACGCCACCACCGCCCCGTCGGTCCCCTCCGGCCAGTAGTCCGCAGGCCCGAGTGGCGCACCGCCTGACCCTCCTGCTGAGCAGCCCCCGCGTCGCGCCGGGCCTGCTCACCCGCGACGCGTGGGACGTGCTCGCCTCGGCCGCGGTCGTCCTCGCCCGCGACGAGGACGAGGCCCAGGCCGTCGCGGTCGCCGAGTCCGGTATGCCGGTCGCGCACGTGGGTGCCGAGCCGCCCGCTTCGCTGGCCCGCCTCCTCGCCGACCGCGCGGATGAGGGCGAGGTGGTGTGGCTCGGCTCCGCCGACGGCGACCCGGGCCTGACCGACGCCCTCGCGGCGGAGGTCAGCCGCCGGCCCGAGCCGCCGGAGGTCGAGGTGCTGGTCGGGTCCTGGGACGTGCCGGGTGCCCGGCTGCTCGACCTCGTCGCGGTGATGGACCGGCTGCGCACCCCGGGCGTCTGCCCGTGGTACGCCGAGCAGACCCACGAGTCCTTGCTGCCCTACCTCATCGAGGAGGCCTACGAGGTCGTCGAGGCGATCGAGTCCGGCGACCGGGCCCACATGCTCGAGGAGCTCGGCGACCTGCTCTTCCAGGTCGTCTTCCACTCCCGGGTCGCCGCCGAGGACCCGGCGGCGCCGTTCGACGTCGACGACGTGGCCGCAGCCCGCGTCGACAAGCTCGTCCGGCGCAACCCGCACGTGTTCGCCAACGTCGAGGCGGAGACCGCCGAGGACGTGACCGCGAACTGGGAGCAGATCAAGGCGCAGGAGAAGCCCCACCGCGACTCGCCGCTGGACGGCATACCGGCGGGCCTGCCCGCGCTGGCGCGGGCCGACAAGGTGCTCTCCCGGCTGGAGCGGGCCGGGGCCGCCGAGGTCGCGACCGAGGCGACCGTCGGGGAGGACGTGGGCGCCCAGCTGCTCGCGCTGGTGGCCCGGGCGAGGGCCGCCGGGGTCGACGCCGAGGCGGCGCTGCGGGCGACGTTGCGCGAGGTCGAGGCAGCGGTGAGGGCCGACGGCGCCTGAGCCCGCCCTCCCGCGGTGCGGGTCGGTCACCGGAGGGGGCAGGGGCAGCCGTTAGGCTCGGGTCGTATCCGTCCGGCCCACCGATGGAGATGTTTGTGGCCAGCATCGAGGCAGTAGGCGCGCGCGAGATCCTCGACTCGCGCGGCAACCCCACCGTCGAGGTCGAGGTCGCCCTCGACGACGGCACGATCGCCCGCGCGGCGGTCCCCTCCGGCGCGTCGACCGGCGCGTTCGAGGCGGTCGAGCGCCGCGACGGCGACAAGAACCGTTACGGCGGCAAGGGCGTCGAGCAGGCCGTCGACGCCGTCCTGGACGAGATCGGCCCGCGCCTGCTGGGCTTCGAGGCGAGCGAGCAGCGGCTCGTCGACGCCGAGATGCTCGCGATGGACGGCACCGCCAACAAGGGCACCCTCGGCGCCAACGCCATCCTCGGCGTCTCCCTCGCCGTGGCCCGTGCGGCGGCCGACTCCGCCGGCCTGCCCCTGTTCCGCTACGTCGGCGGCCCCAACGCCCACGTGCTGCCCGTGCCGATGATGAACATCCTCAACGGTGGGTCGCACGCCGACTCCAACGTGGACATCCAGGAGTTCATGATCGCCCCGATCGGCGCCGGCTCCTTCCGGGAGGCGCTGCGCTGGGGCACCGAGGTCTACCACGCGCTCAAGGCGGTCCTGAAGGAGCGCGGCCTGTCCACCGGCCTCGGTGACGAGGGCGGCTTCGCGCCCAACCTCGAGAGCAACCGTGCGGCACTGGACATCATCAGCGAGGCGGTCGCCAAGGCCGGCTACACCCTCGGCACCGACATCGCGCTGGCGCTCGACGTCGCGGCCTCGGAGTTCTGCGAGGACGGCGTCTACACCTTCGAGGGCCAGCAGCGCAGCGCCGCCGAGATGACGGCCTACTACGCCGAGCTCGTCGAGTCCTACCCGCTGGTGTCCATCGAGGACCCGCTGGACGAGGACGACTGGGAGGGTTGGGCGACCATCACCGCGGTCCTGGGCGACAAGGTCCAGATCGTCGGCGACGACCTGTTCGTCACCAACCCCGAGCGGCTGCAGCGTGGCATCGACAACGCCACGGCCAACGCCCTGCTGGTCAAGGTCAACCAGATCGGC
>NZ_DASVZH010000024.1:0-12631 GCF_036391795.1 Oryzihumus sp. | reverse complement strand
CGGTGGTCACGGCATACGGCGTGCCAGTCCAGCAGGGCGGTGGCGGCGAGCGCGACGGCGAGGGCGGGGACCACGGCGGCAGCGTGCCAGAGCCCGGCGGTCCGAACGCGCCCGCGTGACCAAGGCCTCAGGCGACGGCGTTCTCCTCGTCCCGCCAGCGCACCCAACGCCGCACGCCGTCGAGGTCGTAGCCGGGACCGTTGGCGCCGAGCACGAACAGCGAGACCCCCTGCGCACGCAGCGCAACGCCCGAGTCGAGCGGGTCGCCGCCGACGAGGACCGAGCGCTCGATCTCCCCCGGATCCCGACCGATCGTGACGCACGCGGCGTCGAGCACCTTCGCCTTGCGGGCGAAGTCCTCGCCCTCGGCGAAGGTGTGCCAGATGTCGGCGTGCCGGGCCACGAGCGGCAGGGTCCGGCGCTCTCCCCCACCACCGACCATCACCGGGATGCGCCGGGTCGGCGCCGGGTTCAGCCGGCCCAGCCGCTGCTCGATCCGCGGCAGCCCGGCCTCGAGGGCGTCCAGCCGCTCGCCGACCGTGCCGTACAGGTAGCCGTACTCGACGAAGTCGCGCTCCTTGAAGCCGGCACCGAGGCCCAGGACGAGCCGGCCGCCGCTGATGTGGTCGACGGTCCGGGCCATGTCGGCCAGCAGGTCCGGGTTGCGGTAGCCGATGCAGCTCACGAGCGGGGCGAGCTCCACCCGCCCGGTCAGCTCGGCCCAGGCGGCGAGGACGGTCCAGCACTCGAGGTGCCGGCCGTCGCGGTCGCCGCTGAGCGGGAAGAAGTGGTCCCAGGTGAAGATCGCATCGACGCCGGCGTCCTCGGCCTCGACCGCGGCCCGACGCAGGTCGTCCCACGCTGCGTGCTGCGGGTTGAGCTGGACCCCGATGCGGATCTGCCGTGCCATGTGCCCCCCAGGTGTCGCAGCGGCCCCGGTGGCCACCTGCCCTGACAACGCCGAAGGCCGGCCCCTGTCAGGAGCCGGCCTTCGGTGTCGGGTGGAGCTGAGGGGACTCGAACCCCTGACCCCCTCCATGCCATGGAGGTGCGCTACCAGCTGCGCCACAGCCCCGCACGATCACTCGTGGGTTTCCCTCGCGGGAACGAGGAGTACTTTATCCGGCCACCCCCGGTTTTCACCAAATCGGGTGGTCAGCGCGACGAGCCCATGCCGGCGCCGGCGTTCCACGCCACGACGCGCCAGCCCCGGTCGTACTCCTGCAGGTCGGCCCAGTGGCAGTTGTGCAGCCCCGCGATGGACATCCACGCGGCGTGCTGGTCCAGCCCGACCATCGAGGCCACCAGGGCCCGGCCGGAGACGCCGTGGGTGGTGATGACGGCGCACCGCCCCTCCCCCAGGGTCGGCAGCAGGTCGTCGACGGCGGCACGTGCCCGCACCGCCACCTCGGAGACGGTCTCGCCGTGGATCCCGCGGGGCAGGTCCTCCCCGGCGGCCAGCGCCGCCTGCTCCTCGGGGTACTGCTCCGCCACGTCGCCCGCGGTCATCCCCTGCCACTCACCGGCATGGATCTCCCGCAACCGCTCGTCATACCGGATGGGCAGGCCGACCAGCTCGGCCAGCGTGCGGCCGGTCTCCGCGGCGCGCTGCAGGTCGCTGGCGACGATGACGTCGGGCTGGTATGCCGCGAGCGCGGCTGCCGCGGTCCGCGCCTGCTGCCGCCCGACCTCGGACAGGTGCGTGTCGAGCTGGCCCTGCCAGATGCCGCTGGCGTTGTGGTCGGTCTGGCCGTGGCGCCAGACGATGAGGCGGCGACGCGACATGGCTCAGGCGCCGAGGTCGATGGCCGGGCAGTCCTTCCAGAGGCGCTCGAGGGCGTAGAACTCACGCTCGTCCTCGTGCTGGACGTGGACGACGATGTCACCGAAGTCGATGAGCACCCACCGGCCGTCGCGCTCCCCCTCGCGCCGGACCGGCTTGGCCTTGAGCGTGTGCAGCTTCTCCTCGACGCTGTCGACGATGGCGTTGACCTGCCGCTCGTTGGCGGCCGAGGCGATGACGAAGACGTCGGTCAGGGCGAGCTGGTCGCTGACGTCGATGGCCAGCACCTTGCTGGCGAGCTTGTCCTCGGCGGCGGTGGCGGCGGCCTTGGCCAGGTCGATGGCGTGCTGCGTGGCGGCCACGCGGGTCCTCCTACGGTTGGGCGTACAGGTGGTGCTTGTGGATGTACTGCGTGATGCCGTCGGGCACGAGGTACCAGACCGGCTCGCCCCGTTCGACGCGGGCGCGGCAGTCGGTGGAGCTGATCGCCATGGCCGGGACCTCCTGGAGGGTGACCCGGTCGCGGGGCAGCCCGTTGTCGGTCAGCTCGTGGCCGGGACGGGTGACCCCGATGAAGTGGGCGAGCTCGAACAGCTCGTCGGCGGCCTTCCACGACAGGATCTGCGCGAGGGCGTCGGCGCCGGTGATGAAGAACAGCTCCGCGTCGGGCCGCTGCGCGGCGAGGTCGCGGAGGGTGTCGATCGTGTAGGTCGGGCCGGGCCGGTCGATGTCGACCCGGCTGACGGTGAAGCGGGGGTTGGACGCCGTGGCGATCACCGTCATGAGGTAGCGGTGCTCGGCCGGGGAGACCTGGCGTGCGTCCTTCTGCCAGGGCTGGCCGGTGGGGACGAAGACGACCTCGTCGAGGTCGAACAGGGCCTGGACCTCGCTCGCGGCGACCAGGTGACCGTGATGGATGGGGTCGAAGGTTCCACCCATCACACCCAGGCGGGTGGTCAGTGGTGGTCCCCGTGGGTGTGCTGACCCGTCTTGGCCGCGGTGTTGCGGAAGGTCCACAGCACCCCGAGGAGGGCGGCGAAACCGAAAGCGGCCAGGGCGCCGTAGGCCCAGGTCGGGATCGGCAGCTCGCGGGTGTGCTCCTCAGCGGCGGCCAGGTGGGTCAGCAGGGGCGAGAACGACATGGGCACAGCCTAGCGGGGCGTCCGTGCAGGTAGGACAGGGACCTCACCTGCACACTCGACCGACATCGCGGCCTTCTGTCCGGGGTTGTCATGTCGGGAACCGGGCGACGTCGGTCCTGCGTGCCCGGCTGGGGACAACCCCGATCGGACCCCCCAGGATCGCCATCATCGACGCATGGCCCTGACCGAGCTGTGGGTGGAGCTGCACCGCGCCACGTGCCTGCCCCGACGACAGGTCCTGGCCTTCCTCACCCGCCGCGAGCTGACCTCCGCCATGAGGTCGGGACGGCTCGTGTCCCCCGCGCCCGGTTTCTTTGCGATCCCCGGCGTGCGGCTGGGTCAGGCACTGGCCATCGCGCGTCGGGCGGTGCTGTCGCGGCAGGCGCGCGGCGTCGCGGCTTGGGCCGGCCCGAGGTCGGGCTCGCTGATGGAGACGCTCGTGCGCGCGACGATGATCCAGGGACAGATCCGCGGATGGGTCGAGCAGCACCTCATCGAGGCCGGCGGTGTCCGGCACTGGACCGACTTCGCGTTCCCGGCTCGACGCGTGGTCGTTGAGGCCGAGGGGTATGCCTTCCACGCCGGGGTCCGGGAGTTCACCAACGACTGCGCGCGCTACAACCGGCTCGTGGCGGCCGGGTGGACCGTCGTGCGGGTGACCTGGCGCGACCTCGCCGACCCTCACCGCCTGTGCACCCTGCTTCGGAGGGTGCTGGGTCGCCGCCGGGGACGAGGCGAGGTGGTGGTGGCGTGACCACTCGACCGACATCGCGGCGGTGTGCAGCACCTGTTCGCGCCCAACGGCCGCGATGACGGTCCGGCGTGCACGCCCACCCGGGACGGTGGCCGACAGGGGAAGGCGGGCACGGCACACCGGGGGCTGAACCGTCGCGGGGTCAGGACCGGCGCCGGTTAGGCTTCCCACATGTCCGTCGAGCTGTCCGTGGTCGTCCCGATGTACGACGAGGCGGAGGTCCTCCCGCTGCTCGTCGAGCGGCTGCGCCGCGCCCTGGACGGGACCGGCGCGTCCTACGAGGTCGTCGCGGTCGACGACGGCAGCAAGGACGCGACGCCGGTGCTGCTGCAGCGCTACCGCAAGGAGTGGCCGCAGCTGCGCGTGCTGCGGCTGCGGGCCAACGCCGGGCACCAGGCCGCCATCTCGGCCGGCCTCGCACGCGCCGTCGGGGACTACGTCGCGACCCTCGACGCCGACCTGCAGGACCCGCCCGAGGTGCTCGCGCAGATGCTCCAGGTCGCCCGGCGCGACGGGGTCGACGTGGTCTACGGCGTGCGCTCGGACCGCTCCTCCGACTCGGCGTTCAAGCGCGGCAGCGCCCGGGCGTTCTACCGCCTGCTGCGCAGCCTCGGCCAGACCTCGGCGCAGGTCGACGCCGGCGACTACCGGCTCATGTCGCGGGCCACGGTCCAGGCGGTCAACGCCCTGCCCGAGCACCACCGCGTGCTGCGGTTCGTGGTGCCGGCGCTCGGCTTCCCCTCGGCCTCGGTCGGCTACCGCCGCGAGGTGCGGGCCGCCGGGCGCTCGAAGTACCCCCTGGCCCGGATGATCAAGCTCTCGGTGGACAGCATCACCGGCTTCTCCACCGCTCCCCTGCGTCTGGCCACCTGGTGCGGCATCGGTGGCGGCATCGCCGCGGTCCTGCTGCTGGTCTACGCCCTCGTCGCCCAGCTGCGCAACGAGACCGTGGCCGGCTGGACCTCGACGGTCGTGGCGGTGGCCTCGGTCGGCGCGATCCAGCTGCTGTGCGTCGGCATCCTCGGGGAGTACGTCGGGCGGATGTACACCATGATGCAGGGCCGCCCGTCCTACTTCGTCGCCTACGACTCGGCCGCCGAGGACAGCGGTGCGGACAACCCCGTGACCCGTGTGGCTACGGCCGCCGAGCAGTCACGAGCAGGCTGACGCCGGGCAGCTTCTTGACCGGCAGGTAGCGCTCGGCGGTGATGACCGCACGCAGGCCGGCGTTGACCGCCGGGTGCAGGTCGTCCAGGTCGCTGCCGTTGGAGGACTTGCGCCGCAGCGCCACGACCGGGCGCAGCAGGACGTTCCACGACGTCATCGACTCGACCCGGAAACCGTTGCGCTGCAACAGGTCCTGCAGGGTGGGGCGGGTGTAGCGGCGTACGTGCCCGACCGCCTCGTCGTGCGAGGACCACAGCCGGGGGTCGCACGGCACGGCCACGAGGAAGGTCCCGCCCGGGCGCAGCACCCGGTGGATCTCCCGGGCGCAGGCGTCGTCGTCGACGAGGTGCTCGAGCACGTCGAAGGCCACGACCAGGTCCATCGCCCCGGCCTGCACCGGCAGAAGCGTGGCGTCGGCGCGCATCACGGGGATGCCCCGCTCGGCGGCGACCTGCGCCCCCTCGGGGCCGTACTCCAGCGCGGCCGCGTCCCAGCCGAGCTCACGGAGCACCCGGGTGTTGCCGCCACCGGCGGCGCCCACGTCCAGGGCATGTCCCGGCTGGACCCCCGTGAGGGCAGCCGCGAGCAGGTGCCGCCGCTCGCGATACCACCAGTGGGTGTCCTCGAGCGCGGCCAGCTTACGAACCTCGGTGCCTTCCACGGTCGGCAATCCTGCCAGTTGCCGGCTCAGGAACGAACTTGGCCGTCCCCCTCGACGATCCACTTGGTCGTCGTGAGCTCCGGCAGGGCCATCGGGCCGCGGGCGTGCAGCTTCTGGGTGGAGATGCCGATCTCGGCGCCGAAGCCGAACTCGCCACCGTCGGTGAACCGCGTGGAGGCGTTGACCATCACCGCCGCCGCGTCGACCTCGGCCACCCAGCGCCGGGCCGCGGCGCGGTCCTCGGTGACGATCGCCTCGGTGTGCCCGGTGCCGTAGCGGCGCACGTGCTCCAGCGCCTCGTCGAGGCTGTCCACGACGCGGGCGCTGAGGTCGAGGGAGAGGTACTCCCGGCCCCAGTCCTCCTCGGTCGCCGGCTCGTATGCCGTGCCCGCGGCGTCCGCGAACGGCCGCACCTGCTCGTCGCCGTGGATCCGCACGCCGGCACCGCCCAGGGCGGCCAGGGCCTTGGGCAGGAAGTCGGCGGCCACGTCGCGGTGCACCAGCAGGGACTCGGCGGCGTTGCAGACGCTGGGCCGGTGGACCTTGGAGTTGAGCGTGATGGCCAGGGCCTTGTCGAGGTCGGCCGCCGCGTCGACGTAGACGTGGCAGTTGCCCACGCCGGTCTCGATGACCGGCACGGTGGACTCGCGCACGACGGTCTGGATGAGGTCGGCGCCGCCGCGCGGGATGAGCACGTCGACCCGGCCGCGCGCGGTCATCAGCGCCCGCACCGCGTCGCGCCCGCCCTCGAGCAGCTGCACCGCGTCGGCCGGGATGCCTTGCGCCTCAAGGGTGTTGCGCAGGACGGTGACGAGCGCCCGGTTGGTCGAGGAGGCCGCGGACCCCCCACGCAGGATGACCGCGTTGCCGCTCTTGAGCCCGAGCCCGGCGGCGTCGACGGTGACGTTGGGTCGCGCCTCGTAGATCATCCCGACGACGCCCATCGGCACCCGCACCTGGCGGATCTGCAGGCCGTTGGGCAGGGTCGAGCCGCGCACCACCTCCCCCACCGGGTCGGGCAGCCCGGCGATGTCACGCAGCGCCGCGGCGACCGCACGCACCCGGGCCTCGTCCAGGCGCAGCCGGTCGAGCAGTCCCTCAGCCAGGCCGGCCCCCCGCCCACGCTCGAGGTCCTCGGCATTGGCCTCGATGACCTGCGGGGCCGCCGCCTCCAGCGCGTCGGCCATGGCCAGCAGCGCAGCGTCCTTGTCGGCGCGGGAGAGCAGCGCCAGGCGGCGGGAGGCCACCCGCGCCCGGTCGCCGAGCTCGGCGACGTGGGCGGTCACCTCGGAGTCGATCGAAGCCATGCCTGCAGCGTATGCCGGGTCCTCGCCTGCACCGCCAGCCATTTCGTCCCGCGGACACAGGTTGCGACACCGAAGGATGAGACGGCCCTTGCGGCTACCGGCGCCCCGGAGGGCGGGGCGGCACGCCACCGCCCTAGTGCCCGTGGTGGCCGCCGTGACCGCCCTTGCCGTGATGGTCCCCGTGATGTGTCTGCGGGGCGGGCGCGACAGCCGCCGGCCTCGGCGCCGGTGTGGCGCTGGGCGCGGGCGGCGGCGGGGGGGACGGCGAGGGCGAGGGCGAGGGCGTCACGACGGGGTGGACCGGCGGAGCCGCAAGGGCAGCGAGGTCGGCAGAGACCCTGTCGGCCGCCGCCTGGATCCGGGCGGCCTCCACCGAGCTCACCCGGCCCGACCGACGGGCGGCGGCCAGGTGGTCGCGCAGGGTCGCCAATGCCGTCATGGCTGCTGGGAGGTCCCTGGCCGCCCCGGCCCGGGTCACCGACAACACGTCCCGCTGCAGCCCCGCGAGCGCCAGCGCGTGACCGTCGGCAGTGCTCGTGGTGGCACAACCGCTCAGGGCGAGGCACAGCGCAGCAACGCCGAGCACCAAGCGACCCCCGGTCATCCGCCGACCGCCTGCTGCAGGTCGTGGAGGTCGACGCCGAGGCGGCCGGGCACCGACGGGTAGGCCGGTGGCCGCACCGCAGGCGTAGCGGCGCTGGAGCCGTCCGGGCCGAGGAGCAGGAAGCCGCCGCCCAGCAGCGCCCCGGCCAGGGCCAGGACGAGCGCCGCCCTGCGGTCCGCCGGAGGAATCGCCTGAAATCGGCGCCATCGTGAGGCAAGGCCGTCCCGGGCGCGCGCTCGGCGACTCGCGGCCCGGCGAGCTGCCCGACGCGAGGCGGGGACCGGCTGGGCGGCGGTGACGTCGCCTTCCAGCAGGGTCGACAGCGTCTCGGTCACCTCCCACGCGCTCGGTCGCCGCAACGGGTCGATGTCGGTCATGCGCAGCAGCAGCCCGTGCAGCACGGGGTCGAGGTCCGCAGGGACCTCCGGCGCGCGGTGCAGCCGGGCAACCGCCGACTCGATCGCGTTGCCGGGGTAGGCAACTGCTCCGGTCAGGCTCTCCAGCACCACCAGACCCAGGGCGTAGACGTCCGTGGCCGGGCCGATCGGCTCGCCCCGGACCTGTTCCGGGCTCAGGTACGGCGCCGTGCCCAGCGCGGTGCCGGTGAGGGTGCGCCGGGTCGCGCTGACCAGGCGCGCGATACCGAAGTCGGCGAGCTTGGCCACGACCTCCCGGTCGGGGCCCGTCACTGCCTCCCGGAGCAGGATGTTGCCCGGCTTGACGTCGCGGTGCACGAGGTCCTGGGCGTGCACATAGGCCAGGGCACTGGCGACCTGGCACGCCACGGCCGTTGCCTGCAGCTCACTCAGCGGTCCCTGCTCGCGCAGCTGGCCCGACAGGGTCGGCCCGGGCACCAGCTCCATGACGAGGAACGTCGGCGACCCGTCCTCCGCCGGTGGGCCGGCGTCGTGCACGGTCACCAGGGCGGGGTGGCTCAACGCGGCCAGCATGCGGATCTCCGCCGGCTCCTGGCTGCGGCGATCGTCGTCCACCCACGGGAAGACCTTGACGGCGACCGGTCGCTGCAGGACCTCGTCCCGCCCGGCGTACACCTCGGCCATCCCCCCACGACCGAGCAGGTGCTCGAGCCGGTAGCGGTCGGCGAGCACGTCGCCCGCCCCGACGGTGACGGGAACCGGTGACGGCTTGGTGGCTGGGCCGGAGTCCATGGGGGCAGTCTGCCCCACTCGGCGACGTGTCGCCGACCGGGGCTGGCCTGCGGAAACGTCGTGGCAGCACTGTGTTTCGGGCCACACGGACCGCACCGTCCACATGCCCAGTTCCCGGAAAAACAAACGTGGGCTCTCGAGTGGCGCAGTGACCCCCTGATGCGGCAAGGTCCCCGAGTCACGTCCCCCAACCAAGGAGAACTCGTGATTGCGCTCGGCCTCATCCTGATCATCCTCGGGCTGCTCGTTGCCAGCCTGAAGGTCCTGCTGACCATCGGCATCATCCTGCTGGTCGTCGGCCTCATCCTGAACTTCGTGCCGATCGGCGGGCGCCGGCGTCGGATCTACTGAGCCACGCCTCACGCGTCGGCCCCGGTCAGCTCGCCTGACCGGGGTCGACGCGCTCCCGCCGGGGGCTAGAGCAGGACCAGGTCGTCGCGGTGGACGACCTCACGCTCGTAGGACGGGCCGAGCTCACGCGCGAGCTCGTGGGTGGTGCGGCCCAGCAGCCCCGGCAGCTCGGCCGAGTCGTAGTTGACCAGCCCCCGCGCCACCGCGTGTCCGTCGAGGCGGCACAGGTCCACCGGGTCCCCGTCGGTGAACGTGCCTTCGACCGAGACGATGCCGGCCGGCAGCAGCGACTTGCGGCGCTCCACCACCGCGCGCACCGCACCGGGGTCGAGCACCAGCCGGCCCCGCGGTGAGGTGGCGTGGGCCAGCCACAGCAGCCGGGACGCGCGCCGGGACCCGGTCGGCGCGAAGAACGTGCCGACGTCCTCGCCCGCCAGCGCCTGCGCGGCCTGCGCCGTCGAGGTCAGCACGGTGGGGATCCCGGCACCCGTGGCGATCGCCGCCGCCTCGACCTTGGTGGCCATGCCGCCGGTGCCCACCGCAGACCCCGACCCGCCGATCCGGACGTCGCTGAGGTCGTCGGCGTCCCGGACCACGGGGATCCGCGAGGTGCCCTCGCGGCTGGGCGGCCCGTCATACAGCGCGTCGACGTCCGAGAGCAGGACCAGGGCGTCGGCGTGCACCAGGTGCGCGACCAGCGCGGCCAGGCGGTCGTTGTCGCCGAAGCGGATCTCGTGGGTGGCGACGGTGTCGTTCTCGTTGACCACCGGCACGACGCCGAGGTCGAGCAGCCGGTCGAGCGTGCGCCGCGCGTTGGCGTAGTGGCTGCGCCGGGTGACGTCGTCGGCGGTCAGCAGCACCTGGCCGACGGTCAGCCCGTGGGTGCCGAAGGCATGGCTGTATGCCGCGACCAGGGCTCCCTGCCCCACGCTGGCGGCCGCCTGCTGGGTGGCGAGGTCACGTGGGCGCTTGGTCAGCCCCAGCGGGGTGATCCCCGCGGCGATGGCGCCGGAGGAGACCAGCACAACCGACGAGCCCGCCTCGCGCCGGGTGGCCAGCACCTCCACGAGGGCGTTGAGCCGCGCCACGTCCAGGCTGCCGCCGTCGCGGGTCAGCGAGCTCGACCCGACCTTGACCACGACCCGGTGCGCGTCGCGCACCGACGACCTCCCCACGCTGCTCATGGCCGCAGCCTAGAGATCGTCGTCGTCCTCCGAGGCGGCGTCCGCCCAGTGACCGGCCTTGCGCTCGGCCGCCAGCTCATCGCGCGCCGCCGTCTTGGCGGCACGGCGTGCGGCGTAGTCCTCACGCTTCTGGTCACGCGTCGGGCGGTGGGCGTCCTCGAGGCGCAGGTCGGTGCCACGCGGACCGGCGAGCAGCTCGGCCCCGGCGGACATCGTCGGCTCCCAGTCGAAGACGACCGCGTTGTCGGTGGCCCCGATGACGACGGTCGCCCCGGCCACGGCGCCGGCCTTGAACAGCGCCTCCTCGACGCCGGCGCGGTTGAGCCGGTCGGCGAGGTAGCCCACGGCCTCGTCGTTGGAGAAGTCGGTCTGGCGCACCCAGCGCGTGGGCCGCTCGCCGACGACGCGGAAGATCTCGCCGTCGGGCGTGTTCTCGCGGGTCACCGTGAAGCCACTGTCGTCCACGGCCTTGGGCCGCAGCACGACCCGGGGCACCTCGACGACCTCGAGTGCCTTGCGGGCCTCGGCCACGTGGCGGGCCATGGCGAAGCCGAGCTCGCGCAGGCCGGTGCGGGCCACGGCGGAGACGATGAAGACCTCCAGCCCGCGGGCCTCGAGGTCGGGCTGGACCATCTCGGCCAGCTCGCGGGCCTCGGGCACGTCGGCCTTGTTGAGCACGACGATGCGGGTGCGCTCCGAGAGCGGCTTGCCACCCAGCGACTCGTCGGCGACGTACTGCGAGAGCTCCTCCTCGATCACGTCGAGGTCGCTGAGCGGGTCGCGGCCTGGCTCCAGCGTCGCGCAGTCGATGACGTGCACGAGCACCGAGCAGCGCTCGACGTGGCGCAGGAACTCCAGGCCCAGGCCCTTGCCCTGGCTGGCGCCGGGGATGAGGCCGGGCACGTCGGCGACGGTGAACCGCTCGTCGCCGGCGGTGACCACGCCGAGGTTGGGCACCAGCGTGGTGAACGGGTAGTCGGCGATCTTGGGCCGGGCCGCCGAGAGCACGGAGACCAGGCTGGACTTGCCGGCCGAGGGGTAGCCGATGAGCGCCACGTCGGCGAGCGTCTTGAGCTCGAGCACGACGTCGAGGGCGTCACCGGGCTCGCCGAGCAACGCGAAGCCGGGGGCCTTGCGCCGCGGCGAGGCCAGTGCCTTGTTGCCCAGGCCTCCGCGGCCACCGCGCGCGACGACGTAGGTCGCACCCATCCCGACCAGGTCGGCGAGCACCTCGCCGGAGGCGGACTTGACCACGGTGCCCTCGGGGACCGGCAGCATCAGGTCCTCGCCGTCGGCCCCGTTGCGCTCGTCACCGGCGCCGGGCTTGCCGTTGGTCGCCTTGCGGTGGGGGTGGTGGTGGTAGTCCAGCAGCGTCGTGGACTGCGGGTCGACGACGAGGACGACGTTGCCGCCGCGACCGCCGTTGCCCCCGTCCGGGCCGCCGAGCGGCTTGAACTTCTCGCGGCGCACGGACGCGACGCCGTGCCCGCCGTCACCGGCGGCGACGTGCAGGACGACTCGGTCAACGAAGTTCGCCATCAGGGCCTCTCATCGGATGCTGCTGGGGTGGTGCCCCGGAGTCGCAACGCCGGGCAGAAACGACGCGAGGGGGCGGGCCGGACGGCCCACCCCCTCGCGTCGAGGATCGTGCGTGTCCCGCGTCAGGCGGACTCGCCGACGGAGACCGTCTCGGCGGGGACGATGTTGACGGTCTTGCGGCCCTTCTTGGAGCCGAACTTGACCGCACCCGCAACCAGCGCGAACAGCGTGTCGTCGCCGCCACGGCCGACGCCGTCACCGGGGTGGAAGTGCGTGCCGCGCTGACGGACCAGGATCTCGCCGGCGTTGACGGCCTGGCCGCCGAACCGCTTCACACCAAGCCGTTGGGCGTTGGAGTCGCGGCCGTTGCGCGTCGAGGATGCACCCTTCTTGTGTGCCATGTTCTAAACCTCGTTCTCGTTCGTGAAAGGGGCGAGGCTCAGGCCTCGATCGCGGTGACCTTGACCTGGGTCGAGTGCTGACGGTGACCCTGGCGCTTCTTGTAACCGGTCTTGTTCTTGTACTTCATGATCGTGATCTTCGGACCCTTGGTGGCCTTGACCACCTCGGCCGTGACCTTGACCTTGGCGAGCTTCGCAGCGTCGCTGGTGACGGTGGAACCGTCGACCAGGAGCAGCGGCGTGAGGTCGACACTGTCACCGGCCGCCCCGTTCACCTTGTCGATGATGAGGACGTCGCCGACGGACACCTTCTCCTGACGGCCGCCAGCGCGGACGATCGCGTACACGATGAGCTCACTCTCTTATGTCGTTCGGGGTAAGCGCGCCGCTTCATGACTACCGGTCCGTCAACACGGGCTCGGTGGGCGCACCGAAGGATCAGGGTACTTGCTGGGCGCCCTGCTCAGCAAACTCGCCGGAGGCCTCCCCGGCGGTCGCCGCGCGGGGCGGTCCGGCCGGGGCCACCACGCGGGCGCGCTTGCGGCGGCCACGGGTCGCCGGGGCGGTCG
>NZ_DASVZH010000023.1:0-11707 GCF_036391795.1 Oryzihumus sp. | reverse complement strand
GTAGGCCTCGACGGCCTCGTCCGCGATCGAGGACGCGGTGGGGATCACGACGACCCTGGCGCTCCGGCCGCCGGCGAGGCGCACGAAACGCCGCAACACGGTCGCCCGTCCGAGCCTGTCCTCGGCGCCGCCGATGATCAGCAGCGTGCGTGGGGTGGGTGCCATTGCGCCAGCCTAGGATCAGCGGGGAGGTAGCGCGGGAGCGGGTGTCGGCGCGCCGTCCGCCTCGTCCGCGTCCTCGACCTCCTCGCGGGAGATGCCGAGCAGGTACAGCACGGCGTCGAGGTAGGGCACGTTCACCGCGGTGTCGGCCTGCTCGCGCACGATCGGCTTGGCGTTGAAGGCGATCCCGAGCCCGGCGGCGGCGAGCATGTCGAGGTCGTTGGCGCCGTCGCCGATGGCCACGGTGCGGGACAGTGGCAGCCGCTCCTGCGCGGCGAATCGTCGCAGCGCCTCGGCCTTGCCCCCGCGGTCGACGATCTCGCCGACCACGTTGCCCGTGAGCACGCCGTCGACCACCTCGAGCCGGTTGGCTTGGGCGTGGTCGATGCCGAGCTCCTCGGCGAGCGGGCCGACCACCTCGATGAACCCGCCGGAGACCACGGCGACGGTGAAGCCGAGTCGCTTCAGGGTGCGCACGAGGGTGCGGGCGCCGGCGGTGAGCCGGACGGCCGCGCGCACCTCGTCGAGGACGCTCTCGGGCAGGCCGGCCAGCGCCTTGGTGCGGGCGCGCAGGCTCTCGGCGAAGTCGAGCTCGCCGCGCATGGCGGCGGCGGTGACCTCGGCGACCTCCTGCCCGCGGCCGGCGTGGGCGGCGAGCAGCTCGATGACCTCGTCCTGGATGAGGGTGGAGTCGACGTCCATGACGACCAGGCGCCGGCCCCGGCGGGCCAGGCCGCTGGGGGAGACGGCGATGTCCACGCCACGGACCGCGGCCTCGATGGCCAGCTCCCGGCGCAGCGCCGCCACGTCGGCGCCGGAGATGTCGAACTCGACCGTCGTCACGGGGTAGCGCGACAGCCGCCGGATGCGGTCGATGTTCGCCCCGTGGGCGGCGATCCGGGCGGTGACCGCCGCGACCGCGCTGGCCAGCAGGGGCGCCCCGAGCACGACGACCGCAGCGCGGCCACCACGGCGCGGCGCGTTGTCGCCCACGCCACCGGCGACGGCCACCTGCATCCCGAGCTCGCCGGCCACGTCGGTGACCACCGAGCGCAGGCGCTCGTCGTGGGGGCCGGCCGCCAGCAGCAGGGCCAGCGTCAGGTGCCCGCGGACGACGACCTGCTCGAGGTCGAGCACCTCGGCGCCCACGTCGGCGATGGCGTCGAACAGGGCACTCGTGACCCCTGGTCGGTCGTCACCGGAGACGGTGACGAGCAGGGTGCTGGGCGCGGTCTCGGACACCCGGCAAGGCTAGCGACGCGTCTCAGCCTGCGTTCTTCTGGTCTCGCCATGCGACCAGGTCGCGCAGCGGCGCCAGGTCGTAGCGCGGGCCGCCGATGCCGACGGTGAACAGGCGCGTGCCCACGGCATACAGGCTCTCGGCGCTGCTGTCCGGGTGCTGGGCGCTGACCCCGGCGGACCGCTCGATGGCGAGCGGGTCGCGGCCGGCCTTGTCGCACCACTGGTCGAGCACCTCGTGCTTGTGCGCGACGGTGGCCGCGTCGCCGAAGCCGTGCCAGATGTCGGCGTGCTCGGCGACGATCCGCAACGTCTTGCGCTCGCCGCCACCCCCGACGAGGACCGGGATGTCACGGGTGGGCGCGGGGTTGAGCCGGCCGAGGCGATCGGCGATCAGCGGCAGGTCGCGGTCGAGGGCGTCGAGCCGGCCGCCGGCGGTGCCGAACTCGTAGCCGTACTCGTCGTAGTCCTTCTCGAACCAGCCCGAGCCGATGCCGAGGATGAGGCGGCCGTCGCTGATGTGGTCGACGGTGCGGGCCATGTCGGCCAGCAGCTGCGGGTTGCGGTAGGAGTTGCAGGTCACCAGCGCGCCGATCTCGACGCGCTCGGTGGCCTCCGCCCACGAGCCGAGCATGGTCCAGCACTCGAAGTGCTTGCCCTCAGGCTCACCGTAGAGCGGGTAGAAGTGGTCCCAGTTGAAGACGACGTCGGCGCCGATCTCCTCGGCCTCGGCGACCGCCCGGCGGATCTCGGCGTAGTCGGCGTGCTGCGGCTGGAGCTGCACCCCGACCCGGGCGGGGCGGGGGTCGGTGGCGGCGACGGACGTGGTGGTGACGGGGTCGGTCACGTGGGGATCTCCTGGTACTTGCCGACGACGACGATGCCGGACTCGGTCACGACGAAGCCGCGGCGGCGGTCCTCGTCGTGGTCGACCCCGATGCTGACGCCCTCGGGCACGACGACGAACTTGTCGATGATCGCGCGGCGGATGGTGGCGTTGCGGTGCACCTCGACCCCGTCGAGCAGGACGCTGTCGGTGATCGTGGCGTAGCTGTGGATGTGGACCTGGGGCGACAGGACCGAGTTGACGACCTTGGCGCCGGAGACGACGACGCCGGGGGAGACGGCCGACTGCACGGCCTCGCCGACGCGGCCCTTGGACCCGTGGACGAACTTCGCCGGCGGGAACGGGCCGTAGTCGGTGAAGATCGGCCACTCGTAGTTGTAGAGGTTGAAGACCGGGTGGATCGAGACGAGGTCCATGTGGGCTTCATAGTAGGAGTCGATCGTCCCGACGTCGCGCCAGTAGCCGTGGTCGCGCGGGGTGGAGCCCGGCATCGGGTTGTCCTTGAAGTCGTAGACCCACGCCGAGCCCCGGCCGACGAAGTCCGGCACGATGTCGCCGCCCATGTCGCGCTTGCTGCCCTCGCGCCCGGCGTCGCGGGTCACCGCGTCGACGAGGACGTCGGCGTCGAAGACGTAGTTGCCCATCGAGGCCAGCACCTCGTCGGGGGAGTCCGGCAGGCCCACCGCGTCGGTGGGCTTCTCGCGGAAGGCCTTGATGCGGCGCGGGTCGGCGCTCTCGACCTCGATCACGCCGAACTGGTCGGCCAGGGCGATGGGCTGGCGGATCGCCGCGACCGTGACGCCGGCGCCGGTCTCGATGTGCTGCTCGACCATGTGGCTGAAGTCCATGCGGTAGACGTGGTCGGCGCCCACCACGACGACGATGTCGGGCTGCTCGTCGTGGATGAGGTTGAGGCTCTGGTAGATCGCGTCGGCACTGCCGAGGAACCACTGCTTGCCGATGCGCTGCTGGGCCGGGACCGGGGTGATGTAGTTGCCCAGCAGGTTGGACATGCGCCACGTCTTGGTGATGTGCCGGTCGAGGCTGTGCGACTTGTACTGCGTCAGCACGACGATCTTGAGGTAGCCGCTGTTGACGACGTTCGACAGCGCGAAGTCGATGAGGCGGTAGATGCCGCCGAAGGGCACTGCGGGCTTGGCCCGGTCGGCCGTGAGCGGCATCAGCCGCTTGCCCTCCCCACCAGCCAGGACGATCGCAAGGACCTTGGGGTGACCCGACCGCTTCGTCATGGGCCCGACCATACGGCCGCCGGGCCCTCGCGGCGACCCCGTCCCGGGGCTACGTTGTCAGCGTGCGAGTCGACATCCTCAGCAAGGAGTACCCGCCGCAGATCTATGGGGGCGCCGGGGTCCACGTGTCCGAGCTCGTGCGCGCGCTGCGCTCGCGGGGGGACATCGACGTCAAGGTCCGGTGCTTCGGCCCGCCGCGTGACGAGCCGGGCACCTTCGGCTACGCCGAGCTGCCCGAGCTCGGGGGTGCCAACCCGGCGATCCGCACCCTCGGTGTCGACCTGGCCATGGCCAGCGACTGCGTCGGCGCCGACCTGGTCCACTCCCACACCTGGTACGCCAACATGGGCGGCCACCTCGCCTCGCTGCTGGCCGGGGTGCCCCACGTCGTCACGGCGCACAGCCTGGAGCCGCTGCGGCCGTGGAAGGCCGAGCAGCTCGGTGGCGGGTATGCCGTGTCCTCCTTCGCCGAGCGCGTCGCCTACGAGTCTGCCGCCGCGGTGGTCGCCGTCAGTGCGGGCATGAAGGCGGACGTGCTCAAGAGCTACCCGTCGGTCGACCCGGCCCGGGTGCACGTGGTGCACAACGGGATCGACTCCGAGCTGTGGAAGCCGGACACCACCGACCTGGCCCGCGACGTGGTGCGCAAGCACGGTGTGGACCCCGACAAGCCGTCGGTCCTCTTCGTCGGGCGGATCACGCGGCAGAAGGGGCTGCCCTACCTCATGCGCGCATGCGCGTCGCTGCCGCCGGAGGTCCAGGTGGTGCTCTGCGCCGGCGCCCCGGACACCCCGGAGATCCAGCACGAGGTCGAGGACCTGCTCGAGACGCTGCGGCGCACCCGCACCGGCGTGGTGATGATCGCCGAGATGCTGCCGCGCAGCGAGGTCGTGGCCCTGCTCACCGCGGCGACCGTGTTCGCCTGCCCGTCGGTCTACGAGCCGCTCGGGATCGTCAACCTCGAGGCGATGGCCTGCGAGACCGCTGTGGTCGCCACCGCCACCGGCGGCATCCCCGAGGTGGTGGTGGACGGGGAGACCGGCTGGCTGGTGCCGATCGAGCAGGTCGACGACGGCAGTGGTGTGCCCGTCGACCCGGACCGGTTCGTCGCCGACCTGGCCGCCGCGCTCACCGAGGCCGTGTCCGACCCAGCGCGGGCGGCGGCGTTCGGCCGGGCCGGGCGCCAGCGCGCCGTCGAGCACTTCTCCTGGTCCTCGATCGGCGACCAGACGCTGGCCGTCTACCAGTCCGTCCTCGCGAGATGACGGTGGCGATGGTGGTGGCGCAGGTGCAGTGACCACTGCACCTTCGCCACCACCACCGCTGCCACCACACCCGTCGTGAGGCCAGCGCAGGTCAGAGGTCGACGGTGCCGCCGCTGCGCCAGTAGATGCCGTGGTCGCGGGTCAGGAACCCCTCGTCGACGAGGTAGCGCCTCAGGGCCGCGTGGTCGTGGTGGAGCCGCTTGAGCACCGCCGTGACCTCCTTCTCGGTGTACTTGCGTCCCACCTCGAACGACCCGGCCACGTGGTCGAGCAGCGCGAGGCGCTTGACCCGCTTGGCCGGCATCTGCGAGATCCGTCCGTCGGCGTCGACGAATGTCCGCAGCACCGCCTCCTGCTGGGCCAGGGCGTCCTGGAGCAGAGGGTTGTCCATGCCCGGGACGCTAGCAGCGCCAACGCTTTCGCGGTCGGCTGTCGGGCCGCTCGGCTAGGTTCGCGTCATGCCCGACGCCCTGCGCGACGCCGTTGCCCGCATGCAGTTCGCCCTCGCCGACGCCGACCCGGGCGCCACGGCGCCCGCCTGCGGTGCGTGGACCGTCGCCGACGTCGCCGAGCACCTCGGCGGGGTCCACCTCTGGGCAGCGACCTGCCTGGCCACCACCGAGTTCCCCGGGTGGGACCACCCCGTCCGCGCCCGCGGCGGCCAGCCCTTGTCCGACTGGTATGCCGGGTGCGCGGCGACGCTTCTCGACGCCCTGGCGGGGGTCGACCCCGCCACACCGGCGTGGACGTTCGAGGAGGGCAACGCGACCGCGGCCTTCTGGCGTCGCCGCCAGGTGCACGAGACGACCATCCACCGGGTCGACGTGGAGCAGGCGGGCGGAGCGACCCACGAGGCCGGCGTCGAGGGGGTCGGCCCGGCGCTCGCCGCCGACGGGGTCGAGGAGGTGCTAACGGTGCTCATGCCGCGCACCCTGGTCCGTCGGCGCCAGCACGCTCCCGAGACCGTGATCCGGGTGCCCGAGCCGGTCGCGTTCGTGTGCCCGGACGCGGGCCGGTCGTGGACCGTGCAGCTGGTCGACGGCCGCCTGCACACGCGGACCGGCACCCAGGGGGCCGTTGCGAGGCTCACGGGCGACGCGGCATACACGTATCTGGCCCTGTGGAACCGGGCGCCGCGGGACCGGTTCGCGGTGACGGGCGACGAGCAGGCAGCGTCCCGGCTCCTCGCCGCCGAGCTCACGCCCTGAGCAGCTCCGCCCACCCGGGCAACGCCGCCTCCAGCGCCAGCCCGGCGTCGAGCCGCTCGCGGACCTCCTCCAGCGTCGACTGACCAAGCCTCCAGCGCCCGGCCCGCCAGACGAGCGAGCCGAGTGCCCGCAGCCGCAGCAGGTCGGGCACGGCGTCCAGCTCGGCGGGGGTCAGGGGCAGCACGTCCAGGTAGGCGCGCAGGAAGGGGCCGACCCGCTCCGCCGAGTCGCGGTCCTCCGGCCAGCCGGTGCATTGCAGCAGGCCCGCGGCAAGGTCCGTGGCGCGCAGGTCTGCGCCGGCGATCTCGAAGTCGAGCACCGCGGTGACCCGGCCGCCCTCGACCAGAAGGTTGGCCGGGGCCATGTCGCCGTGGATCACCTGGGCCGGGAGCGCCCGGGCGAGGTCGGCAGCCACCGCGTCGGCCCGCTCATGCGTCGACCGCAGCCAGTCCGGCCCGTCGTGGCCGGGCATCACGGCGGAGAGCTCGTCGGCCAGGACGGCCGCGTCGTCGACGGCGGCATGGACCTGGCCGAGGGCGGCCCCGCGCCAGTCCACAGGGGCCAGCGCCAACGGGACCTCCGCCAGGGCGGCGTCGAGCTGCGCCAGCGCCCTGCCCGCCAGCACGGCGGTGCCTGGCTCGTCCCGCCGCAACGGCCGGCCCGGCAGGTGCCGGAACAGGGCCAGCGCACCGCCGGGGTCGTCCACGACCGTCGCCCCGTCCCGGGCCGGGACGGGGGAGGGGACAGCGAACGGCAGGCCGAGGTCGGACACGCGCGCCAGCAGCCGGTGCTCGGCGAGCACCCGGTCAGCGGGCAGGTTCCCGTAGCGGCGCAGCACCCACGACCGACCGCCGGCGTGGACCACGATCAGGGTGTTGTTGGCGCCGCCGGTCATCTGCTCGGCCGACTCGACCGGCGGCAGGTCCCAGTGGCGCAACGCGTCGGTCAGCAGGGCGCTCGTCACGGCCGGAATCGTGGCAGGACCGCCGGACCGTCGTCGCGAGCATTTCGGTGGCCTGGCAGGGTCAACAGGCCGTGACGTCGGTCGAGCGAGCACGGACCGGTGCCCGGCTGGCCGGATAACGGGCCCGAGTAGGGCGCCTGCAGGGCGCGCGAACCGACGCCGTCCGGCTGCTGGGCCTCGACCGCGGTGCCGCCCTGCTCGCCGGCGCCGTCACCGCCCTGCTGACCGTGCCGCTCGGCCTGGTCCTCAGCGCCCTCGCCCAGCTCGCCGGGCTCGTCGTCGTGGTCGTCGGCCTCGCCGCGGCCCGGTCCCGCCGCCCTGCCCCGGCCCTGACACCATGACCGCGTGCGCGTCCTCATCGCCCCCGACTGCTTCACCGGCACCCTCTCCGCCAGCCAGGCCGCCGAGGCGATGGCCGACGGCTGGCGCGCCCACGCACCCGATGACGAGCTGACCCTGCTCCCGCTCTCGGACGGCGGCCCGGGCTTCCTCGACGTGCTCCAGCGGGCCCTCGGCGGCACCACCGTGGCCGTGACCGTGCAGGACCCGCTCGGCCGGGAGGTGCCCGCCGCGATCCTGCTCGTCGAGGAGGCGGCCGGCCGCACGGCATACCTGGAGTCGGCGCAGGCCTGTGGTCTGCACCTTCTCGCCGCGGACGAGCGTGACCCGGCCGTCACCAGCACGTATGGCGTGGGTCAGCTCCTCGACGCTGCCCTCGCCGAGGGTGCCACCCGGATCGTGGTCGGACTCGGTGGCAGCGGCACCAACGACGCCGGCGCCGGCCTGCTCGCCGCGCTCGGTGTCGGCGACCCGGAGACCCTGTCCGCGGGGGGCCTCGCCCTCGCCGGGCTCGGCGACGACGGCCTGGCCGGCCTGGACGAGGCCCGCGCCCGACTCGCGGCGGTCGACCTGGTCATCGCCACCGACGTGGACGTGCCGCTGCTCGGCTTCCACGGCGCCAGCGCCTCCTTCGCCCCGCAGAAGGGCGCCACCCCCGAGCTCGCCCAGCAGCTCGAGGCGGCGCTCGGCCGGTTCACCGAGGTCGTCGGCCGCGCCCTGCCGCCACGCAAGGACCTGCTCACCGGCGCGCTGCTGCGCCTGGACCGTGAGCCCGGCGCGGGCGCCGCCGGAGGGCTGGGCTACGGGCTGATGCTGCTCGGCGGCCGCCGGGTCAGCGGGGTCGAGGCGGTGCTGTCTGCGGTGGGCTTCGCCGAACGGGTCCGCGCCGCCGACCTGCTCGTCACCGGCGAGGGCACCTTCGACTGGCAGAGCCTGCGCGGCAAGGTCGTCGCCGGGGTCGCCGAGGCGGCCCTGGCCGTCGCGGTGCCGACCGTGGTCGTGGCCGGACAGGCCCTCGTCGGGCGGCGCGAGTCGATGGCCCTGGGCATCAGCGGCACCTACGCCGTGGCGGACCGGCCCGAGCAGGTCCCTGCGGCGCTGGCGGACCCCGCCGGCACCCTCGCCGCACGCACCACCCGGGTCGCGGCCACCTGGTCGCCGCGCCGCGGGTAGACGCCGCGGCCTGAGGACGTACGCTTGGAGCGCCGGGAACACATCCCGGTCTTCGCGGGTTGGCACTGCTGGACCGACCCACGACCGACGACATGAAGGACGCGTCTCATGAGTGTTCAGGACGACACGCAGGCTCAGACCACCGCCACCGAGGCCGAGGCCGCGCACGGCGTGCTGCTGACCGACGTCGCCGCTGCCAAGGTCAAGAGCCTGCTCGAGCAGGAGGGTCGTGACGACCTGCGCCTGCGCGTGGGCGTGCAGCCCGGTGGCTGCTCCGGCCTGATCTACCAGCTCTACTTCGACGAGCGCACCCTCGACGGTGACCTGTTCCGCGACTTCGGCGGGGTCGAGGTCGTCGTCGACCGGATGAGCGCCCCCTACCTCGACGGCGCGACGATCGACTTCGCCGACACCATCGAGAAGCAGGGCTTCACGATCGACAACCCCAACGCGGGCAGCTCCTGCGCCTGCGGCGACTCCTTCAGCTGAGTCGCGCGGGGGACCCACCCCCGACGCCACCGTGGCCGGCATACCTCATCGGTATGCCGGCCACGTCGCGTTCCGGGCCCGCCTCAGCGGCGGGGGAGGGGGCTCGTCAGGAGCCGTAGCCCTCGTAGCCGTCGATCAGGGCGGAGGCGTCGTCGGGGACGGTGATGTCGCGGTGGGAGGGCAGGCCCCACGGGCGACGCTCGACAATGTCGAGGTGGACCTCACGGGACTCCTCGGCCATCTCGGCGACGTTGCCCTCGTCGAAGCCCTCGCGGGGGCCGGGGTGCTGCACGGGAATCGTCATGCCAACCACGCTAGGGCCGGTGGGCGCCCGGACACACCGGTACCACCGGGTAACACCCGTGGGTAACCGGAATTCCTGCCGGAGTGGGAACGCGAGGGGGGACCAGGCGAGGGACCGTGGGGTGGGCGCCGGGCGACGTGCCGGCCGCCAACAGGTAGGTTGCCGGGGTGCGTATCGCTGTCACCGGGTCCATCGCCACCGACCACCTCATGACCTTCACGGGGCGGTTCTCCGACTCCCTCGTGGTCGACCAGCTCGACAAGATCTCGCTGTCCTTCCTCGCGGAGGACCTGCAGGTCCGGCGCGGGGGCGTGGCGGCCAACATCGCGTTCGGCATGGCCAACCTCGGCCAGCGGCCGCTGCTCGTCGGGGCGGTCGGCGAGGACTTCGTCGACTACCGCTCCTGGCTGGAGCGCCACGGCGTCGACTGCGACTCGGTGCACGTCTCCGAGGTGCACCACACGGCGCGCTTCGTGTGCACGACCGACTCCGACATGGCGCAGATCGCCACGTTCTACGCCGGCGCCATGAGCGAGGCCCGCGAGATCGAGCTCGGCCCGATCCACCGCCGCATGGGCGGTCTGGACCTCGTCCTCATCGGCCCGAACGACCCCGAGGCGATGCTGCGGCACACCGCCGAGTGCCGCACCCGCGGCCTGGCCTTCGCCGCCGACCCCTCCCAGCAGCTGGCCTGGATGGAGGGCGACTCCATCCGCGCCCTCATCGACGGCGCCGCCTACCTGTTCACCAACGAGTACGAAGCCGCGCTCACCGAGAAGAAGACCGGCTGGAGCGCCGGCGAGATCGCCGAGCGGGTGCGCACCCGGGTCACCACCAGGGGCAAGGACGGCGTCGTCGTCGAGACCGCCGGCGAGGAGCCGATCGAGGTCCACGTGGCGCGCGAGGTCCGCAAGGCCGACCCGACCGGTGTCGGCGACGCGTTCCGCGCCGGGTTCCTCACCGGCCTGGCGTGGGGGCTGGGGCACCGGCGGTGCGCCGAGCTCGGCTCGATGCTGGCGACCTACGTCATCGAGACGGTCGGCACCCAGGAGTACGAGCTGGGCCGGGCGCGCTTCCTGCAGCGGTTCACCGAGGCCTACGGGTCCGAGGCGGCCGCCGAGGTCGAGCCGCACCTGGTCTGCCCCCGACCCTGACCGGGCTGCCGCGACTGTCGTCCCGCGCCACCGCCCCCGCGACCCTAGGCTGACTCCATGCCGGTCGAGCCCGAGCCGTCCCGCTGGCAGCTCGACCTGAGCCAGGCCCAGCCCGAGGAGGACCTCGTCGGGGTCGGCGCGGACCTCGAGCCGGGCACCCTGCTGCGGGCCTACCGGGCCGGCCTGTTCCCGATGGGGCTGGGCCGGCACGGCCGCGGGCCCATCGGCTGGTGGTCGCCGGACCCGCGCGGCGTGCTGCTGCCCGGCGACCTCAAGGTCAGCAGGTCCCTGCGCAAGTCCTGCCGCCGGTTCGAGGTGCGCGTCGACACCGCCTTCACCGCCGTCATGCACGCGTGCGCCGACCCGCGCCGGGACGGCCGCTGGATCACCCCGGCGGTGGTGCGTGCCTACTCCGCCCTGCACGAGCTGGGCTGGGCGCACTCGGTCGAGACCTGGCTGGACGGGGAGCTGGTCGGCGGCCTCTACGGCCTGGCCGTCGGCGGCCTGTTCGCGGGGGAGTCGATGTTCCACCACGCCACGGACGCCTCGAAGGTCGCGCTCGTGGCCCTGGCCGAGCGCGCCTTCGCCGACGGCGACCCGGCCCGGGTCATCGACGTGCAGTGGTCCACGCCGCACCTGCAGTCCCTGGGGATCCGCGAGATCCCGCGCGAGGAGTACGTCGCCCGGCTCGCCGAAGCCCTGGCCCTGCCGCTACCTGCCGCCTTCGCCTGACTCCCCGGGCGCCGCCGCGACGCCCACCACCACCCGGTATGCCGTGTGCCCGCCGTCGGTGGCCTCGCTCACCTCGGCCAGCGTGTGCCCGCGCATCCGGCACCACGCGGGCACGTCGTGCCGCGCGGCCGGGTCGGTGGCCAGGACGACGACCACCGTGCCGGGAGCGGCGTCCCGGGCGGCCGTCGCCAACCGGATCACCGGCAGGGGGCAGCGCAGGCCCCGGGCGTCGACCTCGACCACGCGGTCCGGCTCCCGGTCGCTCACAGGCCCTGCACCCCCAGCTGGGCGCGGACGGTGGCCACGGCGTCGCCGAGCTCGCCGCAGAACCGGTCCACGTCGGCCGCCCGGTCCGGGGCGACCGTCTCGAGCGGGAGGGTGACCCGCACGTTGCCGTGGGTGAGGACCCCCATGGCGGCCAGGACGTGGCTCGGCTCCAGGGTGCTGGCGGTGCACGCAGATCCGGAGGCGACGGCGAAGCCGCGCCGGTCCAGCTCGGTGACCAGGGCCTCGCCGTCGACGTAGAGGCAGGAGAACGTCACCACGTGGGGGAGCCGGTCCACCGGGTCGCCGACCACCTC
>NZ_DASVZH010000022.1:0-12435 GCF_036391795.1 Oryzihumus sp. | reverse complement strand
CGTGGACAGGACCATCTCCACGGCACGTTGGCGCACCTCCAGCGGGTACTTCAGGGGCGATCGAGGCATGGTGGCCTCCCTTCCGCTCGGCCCTCAGACCAAGCATCAGGGCCTCCAGCTTTTCGGGGGAAGGTCAGGGCGAGGTTGGTCAGGTCGGTGGATCCACCGTTGACCCAGTGACGCACGTGGTGCGCGTGGCACCATGGAGCGGGCCGGGTGCATCCGGGGAAGGTGCACCCGGCATCCCTCGCCCACAGCGCCGCCAGCAGCCGCGGGGTCACCAGCCGCTCGAAGCGGCCCACGTCGAGGACGCCGCCGTCACGGCCGAGCACCATCGGCAGGATGGTCGCGTCGCACGCCATCTTGCGCACCGTCTCGGGGGCGAGCATCTCCCCGGTGAGCGTGGTCCCGTGGCCCAGCCCCGCGCGCAGCGACTCGAGATCCATCGTCACGATGACCTGGGACTTCGTCGTCTTGGGCGCTGCCCCTCCGGCCGCGGCGGCCCGCCGGCAGACCTCGACCAGGGCGTCGGCCCGCCGCTGACCGGGTGAGCGCAGGTCGGGGCCGCCTTTGTCGGAGGGCTGGGGCGCCGACAGGGGGTCGATCGCCGCGTCGAGCACGGCGGCGGCCTCGGGGTCGAGGCGCAGGTGGTAGTCGCTCATCCCGTCGTCGTGCACGGCCTTGCTCAGCGAGCACCCCCGCTTGAGCAGGTCCTCCTCGCGCTGGAACGCGTCCTCGTGCCCGTGCACCGCCAGGATCCGGCGGCGCAGCTCGCGCAGGTGCTTCGGGAAGCCGTCGGCCGCCACCTCGGTGAACCACCCCACCACCTGCTCCTCGGCTCCATGGGCCAGCCGCGGGCGGAGCTTGTCGATCTCGGTCAACGCCACCGCCGCGTTGCGGTTGCCGACCCGGCCGTCCAGCACCGCGTCCGCGAGCGGCCGGTTGCGGGGGTCGCGGCAGGCGGTGGCCACCCGCGCCATCCGGGTCGCCTCCGCCGGAGCAAGGCCGGGCATGTGGCTCATCAGCCAGTCGGGGGTGTTGGCTGCGGCCGACTGCGCCACCACGCCGCGGGTGTCGGTCTCGACGACCGTGGCCACCGCGGTCGCATCGGCCTGACGGGACAGCTCGTCGAGCTCGCCCGCCAGCGCACCCAGCTCGGTGCAGGGCACCTGGAAGAGCACCGATCGCAGCTGCGCCAGGTGCGCGGCCGCGGCGCGCACCGCCTCGCGGCACTCGGTTGCGGTGGTCCCCTCCATGACCTGAACCTAGCCGCCACCACTGACAGCCCGACCGCTCAAACAGCCTCGAAAACCGTTGCCGGAAAAAGAAATTCGTGGCCGACAGGGTGATGTATGCCGTCACCCTGAGTGACGTCCGTGCCCCACCTTCCCGGATCCTCCGGGAGGGGGCGGCGCCTCCACCGGCCGCGCCACCGGCGCCCGACCTGCGCCCGACCGGCTCGCGACCCGCGCCAGACTGGCTCTCGGCCGGCGCCCGACCTGCGCACACGGCGTACCGGGGCGGACCGGACGCGCTAGCGTGTGGCGCGTGCTGCTCTCCGACCGTGACATCAGGGCCCAGGTGGACGACGGACGGGTCGTGCTCGACCCCTACGACGTGGCCATGATCCAGCCGTCGAGCATCGACGTGCGCCTCGACAAGTTCTTCCGGCTGTTCGACAACCACAAGTACCCGTTCATCGACCCCGCCACGGACCAGCCCGACCTGACCCGGCTGGTGGAGGTCGAGGAGGACGAGCCGTTCATCCTCCACCCCGGGGAGTTCGTCCTCGGCTCGACCTACGAACAGGTGACCCTGCCCGACGACATCGCGGCGCGGCTGGAGGGCAAGTCCTCGCTGGGGCGGCTCGGCCTGCTCACCCACTCCACGGCCGGCTTCATCGACCCCGGCTTCACCGGCCACGTCACGCTCGAGCTGTCCAACGTCGCCACGCTGCCGATCAAGCTCTGGCCGGGCATGAAGATCGGCCAGATGTGCTTCTTCCGGCTGACCAGCCCGGCGGAGAAGCCGTACGGCAGCCAGGCCTACGGCTCCCGTTACCAGGGCCAGCGCGGTCCCACGGCCAGCCGGTCCTTCCAGAACTTCCACCGCACCGACGTCTGACGCAGGAGCCACCACCGCCCCACGGTCCCCACGGATCTCCTGGATCCACAGGGGATTCACAGGCCGGACATCCCGCGTCGCCACGGCTCCGAACCTCACCATGGAGAGGCCGGAACATCCGGCCCGGACCGGAGGTTTGACCAGACGTGGCTTCACCCACCCCGACGCTGACGCTCGACGTCGCCGGCGACGGCCCGCAGGCCGGCGCGCTCGTGCTGCACGGGGGCCAGCAGCGCAGCGGTCGCCCCGTCCACCCGTGGAACCTCGCCGCGCTGCGCATGCTCCCCTTCGCCCGGCGGATCGCCGAGGTCGGCGACGGCCGGATCGCCGTCGCCCGCCTGCGGTATGCCGTGCGGGGCTGGAACGCCCCCGGCCTCCCCCCGGTGGCCGACACCGAGTGGGCCCTCGACCAGCTGCGGGCGCGCCTCGGTGACCTGCCGGTCGCCCTCGTCGGCCACTCGATGGGTGGTCGCAGCGCGATCTACGCCGCGGGTCACGACAGCGTCACCACGGTTGTCGGGCTCGCCCCGTGGATCGAGCAGGGCGACCCCTCCGAGCAGCTCCACGGCCGGCAGGTCCTCTTCGTCCACGGCACCGCCGACCGGATGACCTCCCACCGCGCGACCGCCAACTTCGCCAACCGGCTCAAGGCCGAGGGCGTCGACGTCACCCTCGTCCACCGCCTCGGCGAGCGGCACGCCATGCTGCGCAACGCCTCGGCGTGGCACGACCTCGTCGCCGACTTCACCTGCAGCAGCCTGGTCGGCGCCGCGCCGTCGGCCGTCGTCGACACCCGCGACGACGCCGCGTCCTGACCCCCGCGGCTCTGTCAGCCACCGAGTCGGTCCGCCGGCGAGTCAGTCCGCCAGCGGCACCAGGTCTTCCAGCAGCTCCTCGGCGAGCGCGAAGTCGGGCGCCAGGTCGCGGTCGGCCAGGGCCGTGGGCAGCCCGGTGCAGGCCTCGAGTGCCTCGGCGAGCCGCCCCTGGGGCTCGATGCCACGCATCCGCAGCGCCCGCACCGCGCAGACCAGCTCCACGGCCACCAGGTGCCGGTAGGAGTCGACCACCGCACCCATCCGGACCGCGGCGGTCGTCGAGAAGCTCGCGTCGTCCTCCACCCCCGCCGACACGCTGATCGTCTGGACACTCGCCGGCGTGGACGCCTGCCCGCGGATGACCGCGAGCGCCGACCCCGCGGCATACTCCGCGATGAGCAGTCCCGACGCCCCGTCGGTGGGGTCGGCCAGGAACCGCGGCAGCCACGCGGCCGGGTCGGTGAGCAGGTGGCTGATCCGCGACTGGCCGGCCTTCGCCGACCGGGTCAGCGCCAGCAGCGCGGTGTCCAGCCCGAGCGCGACGTATGCCGCGTGGAAGGCGCCGTGGTGCGCCGCCAGGCCGTCCGCGGCCAGGAAGACGGGGTTCTCCGAGGCGGTGTTGACCGAGGACTCGATGACCCGCTGGAGCGAGTGAAGGCTGTCGAGCAACGGGCCGTGCACCTGGGGCCAGGTGCGCAGCCCGAAGAAGTCCTGGATGTGCCTCGGTTCGAGGTGCTGCGGCTCCAGCAGGTCGCTCATCACCCGGGCCACCTCGGCCGCGCCGGGGAACGGGGTCACCGTCCGCACCGCCGGACCGACGGCCTCGAGGTTGCCGTTGAGCGCGACCCACGTCAGCGCGCTGACGGTCAGCGCGGCCCGCGAGATCCGTTGCAGCGCATGGCAGCCCAGCGCCGCCTCGGCCAGGGTGAACGCGTGGCTCGACATCAGGGGCAGCGCGTCGATGGAGCGCACGGCCAGGCTCCGGTGCCGGTGGCCGCCGGCGCGGGGGCGTTCGCCCAGCAGCGTCAGGCCCACCTCCGCCAGGGCGGTCAGGTCGCTCGTGCCCAGGGCGCCGTAGCGGTGCACCACCGGCAGGTCCTCCTCCGGGCCGGAGGCCATCTCCGCCAGGGCCAGCGGCAGGGCAGGTTCGACGCCGGAGCCCCCGGCCAACAGCTGGTTTGCCCGGATCCCCAGCGCTGCGCGCACGATCGGGGCCGGCAGCGGGGCGCCCCACCCGGCGGCGTGGGAACGCAGGATCGCCACGCCATGCGACTCCGGCTCGCCCTCGACCGGCTGGTCCCGGTTGGCCCCGACGCCGGTGGTCCGCCCGTAGAGCGGGCGCTCGGTGGCGAGCCGGTCGGCCAGGGCCGCCGTCCTGGCCACGGCCTCCAGCCCGTCCCCGGCCACCTCGAGCCGACCGCCGGCTGAGACATGTCTCATGGCCTCGAGGTCGAGGCGGGTACCGTCGAGCACGACCGTGTCGGTGCTGGTGGCTGTCATGGTTGCTGTCCCTGCGTTTGTAGGCCCGTTGTCGGTTAGGTTGATCGCCATGATCCGCTTCGACGGAGTCTCCAAGAAGTACCCTGACGGCACCGTCGCCGTCGACGACCTGAGCTTCGAGGCGCCGACGGGTCGGATCACCGTGCTCGTCGGTCCGTCCGGCTGCGGCAAGACCACGTCCCTGCGGATGATCAACCGGATGATCGAGCCCACCTCCGGGCGGATCTGGATCGACGACCAGGACACGACGTCGATGGACCAGGCCCAGCTGCGCCGGGGCATCGGCTACGTCATCCAGCACGCCGGCCTCTTCCCGCACCGCACCATCGTCGACAACGTCGCCACCGTGCCGCTGCTGCTGGGCTGGGACCGGCGCAAGGCCCGCAGCACCGCCCTGGAGCTGATGGAGCGCGTCGGCCTGCCGGCGAGCTTCGCCAAGCGCTACCCCTCCCAGCTCTCCGGCGGCCAGCAGCAACGCGTCGGCGTCGCGCGCGCCCTCGCCGCGGACCCGCCGGTGATGCTCATGGACGAGCCGTTCAGTGCGGTCGACCCGATCGTGCGCGAGCAGCTCCAGGACGAGTTCCTGCGCCTGCAGCACGAGCTCGGCAAGACCATCGTCTTCGTCACCCACGACATCGACGAGGCGATCAAGCTCGGCGACCAGGTCGCCGTGCTGCGCGTCGGCGGGCACCTCGCCCAGCTGGCCGAGCCCGCACGGCTGCTCGCGCACCCGGTCGACGACTTCGTGGCCGACTTCGTGGGCCGGGACCGCGGCTACCGCGCGCTGACCTTCCAGCAGTCGCCGCCGCTGCCGGTCCGCGAGGAGCCCACCATCCGGCTCGGCGCGACCCCCGCCGAGGCCCGCGCCGCCACGAGCGACGGCTGGCTGCTCGTCATCGACGACGACCGCCACCCGCTGGGGTGGGTCGAGCCACAGCACCTGACCGCGGACATCAGCTCCCCGGTGCTGCACCGCGGCGGGACCCTCGCCCGCGCCCACGGCCCGCTGCGCCACGCGCTCGACGCCGCGCTGTCCTCACCGAGCCGCCGCGGCGTCCTCGTCGACGACGACGGGTCGCTGATCGGCACGGTGCGGGCACACGAGGTGCTCACCGCGATAGAGGAGACCGAGCGCCCGGCGGCGGAGCCCGCCGTGCCGGCCGGGGTGGACGGGGAAGGCGAGCTCCGGTCGTGAGCTGGCTGAGCGACCACTTCAGCGAGGTGATGGACCTGACCGTCCACCACATCTACCTCGCGGGGGTGCCGCTGCTCATCGGCCTGGCGCTGGCGCTGCCGTTCGGCTGGCTGGCACGCCGCTACCGCTTCCTCTACCCGCCGCTGATCATCGGCACCGGACTGCTCTACACGATCCCGTCGCTGTCGCTGTTCGTCCTCATGCCGCTGCTGGTCGGGACGCAGATCCTCGACCCGGTCAACGTCATCATCGCGCTGACCATCTACACCCTGGCGCTGCTCGTGCGCACCGTCGCCGACGGCCTCGGTGCCGTGCCCGACGACGTCAACCAGGCGGCGACGGCCATGGGCTACACCCGGGGCCGGCGCTTCTTCGCGGTGGAGCTGCCGCTCGCGGTCCCGGTCATCGCGGCGGGTCTGCGGGTCGCCGCCGTCAGCAACGTCAGCATCGTCAGCGTGGCCGCGCTGCTCGGCATACCCCAGCTGGGGCAGCTGTTCCTCGACGGCTACCAGCGCTTCTTCTACGACCCGATCATCGTCGGCCTCATCGCCTGCATCCTGCTCGCGCTGGCCTTCGACCTCGTCATCGTCGCCATCGCCCGGCTGCTCACGCCGTGGGTGCGGGCGCGGCAGGGGGCCTGATGCTCACCACGATCTGGGCCTGGCTGTCCGACCCGGCCAACTGGCAGGGCGAGGACGGCGTGCCGCAGCGCACCCTGGAGCACCTGGAGTACACCGCGATCACGCTGGTGATCGCCTCGCTCATCGCGATCCCGCTCGGCCTCTACATCGGCCACACCGGCCGCGGGAAGCTGTTCATCGTCAACGTCGCCGGCGCGATCCGCTCGATCCCCACGCTGGGCCTGCTGTTCGTCGCGACCCTGCTGCTCGCCCCGCGGCTCAAGGGCGACAACGCCTACCTCGTCCCGAGCATCATCGTCCTGGTGGTGCTCGCGGTCCCGCCGATCCTGTCCGGCGCCTACGCCGGGGTGGACGAGGTCGACCCCGCCGCCCGCGACGCGGCCCGGGGCATGGGCATGACCGGGTGGCAGGTGCTGCGCAAGGTCGAGGTGCCGTGCGCCATGCCGCTGATCTTCTCCGGCATGCGCTCGGCGACCCTGCAGGTCATCGCGACCGCCACGATCGCCGCGACCGTCAGCCTCGGTGGGCTGGGCCGCCTGCTCATCGACGGGCTGTCCATCCAGGACTACGGCAAGGTCGCCTCGGGCGCGATCCTCGTGGCTGCGCTCGCGCTGCTCGCCGACCTGGCCTTCGCCCTGGCGCAGCGGTATGCCGTGTCGCCCGGACTCACCGGGCGGTTCCGCGTCAAGGCTGCGGTGGGGGATGACAGCCGCAGCGCCCTGATCGATCCTGCTGTCCACGAGGCCGCGTAGGCCCCAACCAGAAAGAGACACCCGATGAAGCGCACGAAGATCGTCCTCGCACTGACCGCCTCGGTAGCGATGCTCTCGGTCGCCGCGTGTGGCAGCAGCAGCAACGGCAACCCGCTGTCCACCAACACCGCCGCCAGCGGTGGGGGCAGCTCCGCGAGCGGCAGCATCGTCGTCGGCTCGGCGAACTTCCCGGAGAACCAGCTGCTCGCCGAGATCTACGCCGGCGCGCTCGAGGCCAAGGGCGTCAAGGTCTCCAAGAAGCTCAACATCGGCAGCCGCGAGGTCTACATCCCGGCCCTCAAGGACGGCTCGATCGACCTGATCCCGGAGTACACCGGCGTCCTCACCCAGTACTTCAACAAGAACGCCAGTGCCACCGACGCCGACGGGGTCTACAAGGAGCTCCAGGCCGCGCTGCCCTCGACGCTCACGGTGCTCGCCAAGTCCACGGCCGAGGACAAGGACGCGGTCGTGGTCACCAAGGAGACGGCGAACAAGTACCACCTCAAGTCCATCGCCGACCTGCAGCCGCACGCCAAGGACCTCACCCTCGGCGGCCCGCCGGAGTGGAAGACCCGCCCGACCGGCGTGCCCGGGCTGAAGAAGCTCTACAACCTGGACTTCAAGTCCTTCCGCGCCCTCGACACCGGCGGCCCGCTGACCGTGCAGGCGCTCAAGAACGGCCAGGTCGACGCGGCCGACCTGTTCACCACGGACCCGTCCATCGCGGCCAACGGCTTCGTCATCCTCGACGACCCCAAGCACCTGTTCGCCGCGCAGAACGTCGTCCCGCTGGTCACCAAGGCCAAGGTCACCGACACGATCAGCTCGGCGCTCAACGCGGTCTCGGCCAAGCTCGACACGGCCACCCTCGGTGAGCTCGTCAAGGAGGTCGTGGTCGACAAGAAGGACGCCGCGGTCGTCGCCAAGGAGTTCCTCTCCAAGAACAACCTGGGCTGACCGCCCCGCACACCGGCAACGCACGAGGCCGCCCCCACCGATCGGTGGGGGCGGCCTCTGTCGTTCGCGTATGCCGGGTGGCTCAGGCCGTGGGCGCCGGCTCCGGCTCGGGGGCGGTCGCCGTGGCGGTCTCGGGCTCACCGCCGCGACGGACGGCAGCGAGAAGCATCTGCGCCACGTCGACGACCTCGACGTCCTCGCGGGCCTCGCCCTCGGACTGCTTGCTGGTCAGGCCGTCGGAGAGCATGACGCGGCAGAACGGGCAGCCGACCGCGATCCGGTCGGCGCCGGTGTCCAGGGCCTCGGTCGTGCGGTTGGTGTTGATCCGCGTGCCGAGCTTCTCCTCCATCCACATGCGGGCGCCACCGGCGCCGCAGCAGAAGGACTTCTCCTGGTTGCGGGGCATCTCGCGCAGCTCGACGCCGGGCAGGGCGCCGATGAGCTCGCGCGGCGGGGAGTAGACGCCGTTGTGGCGGCCGAGGTAGCAGGGGTCGTGGTAGGTGACCGACTCGGCGGTGGAGGCGACGTTGGCCGTGTCCGCCTCGGCCGGACGGGACACCGGCACCAGCTTCTTCTCGCGCACGAGGCGGTTGAGCAGCTGGGTGTGGTGGACGACCTCGTACTGCCCGCCGACCTGCGGGTACTCGTTCTTGATCGTGTTGAAGCAGTGGGCGCAGGTGACGACGATCTTCTTGGCGCCGACCTCGTTGAGGACCTCGACGTTGGCCTGGGCCAGCATCTGGAAGAGGAACTCGTTGCCGGCGCGGCGGGCCGGGTCACCGGTGCAGGTCTCGCCGTCGCCCAGGACCGCGAAGGAGACCCCGGCGGTGTTCAGCAGCTCGGCCACGGCGCGGGTGGTCTTCTTGGCGCGGTCCTCGTAGGCGCCGGCGCAGCCGACCCAGAACAGGTAGTCGACCTCGGAGAGGTCCTCGACGTCCTGCCCGGCGATCTTGACCTCGAACGGCAGGTCCTTGGCCCAGTCCAGGCGGGCCCGCGCGCTCATGCCCCACGGGTTCTGCTTGTTCTCGAGGTTCTTGAACAGGCCGCCGAGCTCGGAGGGGAACGCCGACTCGATGAGCACCTGGTAGCGGCGCATGTCGACGATGGAGTCGACGTGCTCGATGTCGACCGGGCACTGTTCCACGCAGGCGCCGCAGGTCGTGCAGGACCACAGGACGTCCTGGTCGATCACGGCGTCGGGGCCGTGCGGGTTGTAGGCCGTCAGCGGGCTGGTGATGTCGTAGCCGGTGTCGCCGACGAGCGCGACCTCCGCCGCCGCCTTGGTCTCCTCGGGCAGGCCCTCACGGTCGCCCTCGGCGGCCAGCAGCCACGGCGCCTTGGCGTGCGCGTGCTCGCGCATCGTCATGACCAGCATCTTGGGGGAGAGCGGCTTCTCGGTGTTCCACGCCGGGCACTGGCTCTGGCACCGGCCGCACTCGGTGCAGGTGGTGAAGTCCAGCAGGCCCTTCCAGGTGAAGTCCTCGACCTTGCCGACGCCGAGCGCGGCGTCCTCGTCGAGCTCCTCGATGTTCTCGAAGTCGACCGTCTCGCCCTTGACCTTCAGCGGCTGCAGCGCCCCGAGGGAGGTGCGCCCGTCGGCGTGACGCTTGAACCAGATGTTGAAGAAGGCCAGGAAGCGGTGCCAGGCCACACCCATGGTCGGCTGCACCGAGATGGTGATCATCCAGACCATCGAGATGAGGATCTTGACCGCAGCGACGGTGACGATCGCGGCCTCGAGCCCGCCGGTCGACATACCGCTGAAGGCGTTGCCGATGAAGGAGGTGAGCGGGTAGTGCAGCGCGGTCGCGGTGGACTCGCCGTCAGCCTTGCCGAGGGCGTACTCCAGTCCGCGCAGGGTCAGCACGCAGATGACGACGCCGAGGATGACCAGCTCGACGAAGTAGGCCTGCCAGAAGGTGGAGCCGAAGAAACGGCTCCTGCGGGCCAGGGTGCGGGGGTGGTTCTTCTGGCGGATCGCGATGAGGGCGAGGATCCCGGCGAAGGAGAGCCAGCCGATGACCTCGGTCAGCCACTCGAACGGGGCGAGGTGGCCGATCAGCGGCAGGGCGAAGGTCTGGTCGAACAGCTGCCCGTAGGCGGTGACCAGGGTGAAGAACAGCAGCCCGAAGGACACCATGACGAACCAGTGCGCCGCGGCCACCACCGGCAGGCGCGACATGCGCGTGTGGCCGAGGAACTCCCGGAACAGGGTCGCCGTGCGCGCGCCCTTGTCGTCGGTGCGGGTCGGGTCGGGCTGGCCGAGCCGGAACACCGCGGTGAACCGGCCGATGGCCTTGGCGAACAGCGCCACCGCGACGACTGTGACCGCAAGGCAGATGACGAGGGCGGCGATCTGCAGGGCTGACATAGCGACGAAGTTTACGGACGAGTAACCCCGGCGTCGCTACCTGAGGAGCCGTTGTGACCAGAGTCGCCCAAGGGGTGGTCGCCGGACTTGCGACCCCATAACAATTCGTTGGAACATCCATAAGGCGATGTGTGTTGTCGCCGAGTGAGACCTGAAGACTGCACACCCTCGACCCGAAGGCGGTCCTCCCGTGCCCATCCATGACGACGTCACGTCCCTCGTCGGCAACACCCCGCTGGTCCGGATCAACAGGCTGATCGAGTCCGGGGCGACAGTCGCGGCCAAGCTCGAGTTCTACAACCCCGCCAGCAGCGTCAAGGACCGCATCGGCGTGTCCATTGTCGACGCCGCCGAGCGCTCCGGTGAGCTCAAGCCGGGAGGCACGATCGTCGAGGCCACCAGCGGCAACACGGGTATCGCGCTGGCCATGGTCGGTGCGGCCCGCGGCTACAACGTCGTGCTCACCATGCCGGAGACCATGAGCAAGGAGCGCCGCGCGCTGCTGCGCGCCTACGGCGCCGAGCTGGTGCTCACCCCGGGCTCGGAGGGCATGAAGGGTGCGGTCACCCGCGCCGAGGAGATCGCCGCCGAGCGCGGCGGGATCCTGGCCCGCCAGTTCGCCAACGAGGCCAACCCGGAGATCCACCGCCAGACCACGGCGGAGGAGATCTGGAAGGACACCGACGGCAAGGTCGACATCGTCGTCTCGGGCATCGGCACGGGCGGCACGATCACCGGTGTCGGGCAGGTGCTCAAGGCGCGCAAGCCTGGCGTGCAGATGATCGCCGTGGAGCCGGAGGAGTCGCCCATCCTCAACGGCGGCCAGCCCGGCCCGCACAAGATCCAGGGCCTCGGCGCCAACTTCGTGCCCGAGATCCTCGACACCTCGATCTACGACGAGGTCATCGACATCAACGCCGACACCGCCGTGGAGTGGGCGCGGCGCGCCGCCAAGGAGGAGGGGCTGCTCGTCGGCATCTCCTCCGGCGCCGCCCTCGCCGCGGCCGCCCAGGTGGCCGCCCGCCCGGAGAGCGACGGCAAGACGATCGTCGTGATCATCCCGAGCTTCGGCGAGCGCTACCTGTCCACCATCCTCTTCTCCGACCTGCTGGACTGACGGTCGTTGAACTTTTCACGAAAGCCTGAGCGAGATGGCTGCCTTGCGCTTGACTGAGGCTCCACCGACCGGCCACGCAGCGATCCCCCCTAACGCGCGTGGCCGGTCGGCCAGCAGCACGCTCCTGTCCGCCTGGCGCTCGGTGCGCGAGGACCTCGACGCCGCCGTGGCGCGCGACCCCGCGGTCGACACCCGGCTGGAGATGGCCCTGGCCTCGCCCGGCCTGCACGCCATCTGGGTGCACCGCCTGGCGCACCGCATGTGGCAGCGGCCCGGCTGGCGGCTGCCGGCCCGCCTGCTGTCCCAGGTCAGCCGCGCGGTGACCGGGGTCGAGATCCACCCCGGCGCCCGCATCGGCCGCCGGTTCTTCATCGACCACGGCATGGGCGTGGTCATCGGCGAGACCGCCGAGGTCGGCGACGACGTCATGCTCTACCACGGGGTCACCCTGGGCGGGCGCTCGCTGCAGAAGGTCAAGCGCCACCCCACCGTCGGCAACCGGGTCACCATCGGAGCCGGGGCCCGCGTCCTCGGGCCGGTCGTGATCGGGGACGACGTGCAGATCGGCGCCAACTCGGTCGTGGTCAAGGACGTGCCCGCGGGCGGGGTCGCCACCGGGGTGCCGGCGACCGTGCGCTTCCCCGAACCGGGCCAGGACCCGCGTGAGGCGCTCTTCGCCGAGCCGGCGCTCTGGATCTGAGCCCGACGCGGCGGGGTCGCCCGAGCGCGACGACCTCCTCGCGTCCCCGGGTCAGTCGGCGGGGGCGCCGTGGCGCCCGGCGCCGCGGGCGAAACGACGGGCGCCTGCGAGGCTGTCGGCGGTGAGGGCGAGCTGCCCGTGCCCCCACTCGTTGGCCATCGCCTCGGCCAGGCCCATGCCGTGCTGCTCCAGCGTGGAGAGCCGATCGTGGCGCAGGCAGGTCTGCGGCAGCGCCGCCAGCTCCCGGGCCAGCTGCTGCG
>NZ_DASVZH010000021.1:0-7189 GCF_036391795.1 Oryzihumus sp. | reverse complement strand
GTCGACAAGGCCGCAAGACCTGCGCCCGACGCCGGCCCGTGGGTTCCGGTCGTGGGGGTGGACCTGGGCGTGAAGACCCGGGCCGTGGCCGCCGCCGCGGACGGGGGTGTTGTGGCCGAGGTGGCCGGGGTGGCGCTGCTGCGTGAGCACGCGCGACGGCTGCGCCGCACGCAACGGGCACTGTCCCGCAAGGACCGAGTGCACGGCGCACGGACGAACGCGGGCCGGCCGCGGCGGTCGCCATCGCGGCGGCGGGAGAAGGCCCGGCTGCGGGTTGCCCGGGTGCACCGGGACGTGGCCAACGCCCGAGCCACGCTGACCCACCAGCTCACCGCTCAGCTGGCCCGCCTGGACGCGCACGTCGTCGTCGAGGACCTCAACGTGCGCGGGATGACCCGCCGCGGCGGGTCCCGCAAGCGCGGCCTGAACCGGGCCGTGCACGACGCGGCGCTGGCAGAGATCCGGCGCCAGCTGGCTTACAAGCTCCCACCGGGGCGGCTGATCGTGGCCGACCGGTGGTACCCCTCGTCCAGGCTGTGCCGGCAATGCGGGGTCAAGAACCACGACCTCACCCTGGCCGACCGCACCTGGACGTGTACTGGCTGCGGCACCCGTCACGACCGTGACGTCAACGCCGCCGTGAACCTCGCCGCCTGGGGCGAGCGCCACCGATCCGGTGGCCGAACCCAGGCCGGGGACCGGGATTGGCCCGGCCCGTCAGGGGCGCTTGCGTCCCACGCCCGCCGAGCAGCAGACCACCCGGCCGTTTCGGCGGCCGGGGCTTGCGTTGAAACGGGAACCCAGCACCCGCACCCCAGCACGCTGGTGCTGGTGCTGGTGGGGTCAGTCTGGGACGGCTCCGGAAATGAGCCCGCCGCTGTGGAAAGTCGCCGCGCGAGGACCTCCTCACGCGGCGCGCATCCACGCTAAGCGACACAAGACACCAATCGGTATGCCGACCGACGAACGAGGGGGGCCGGACTCCCCCGTCAAAGGTCAGTTCCGGGTCATTTCCCGACCAAGGCCTGCGGGGCATTCCCACGGCAAGGGACCACCGCCCACAATGGCGGGTCAAGAAAGGGAAACGAATTCCCCTGACAATTCCATCGGCAATTCCTGGCCAGGCCAAGACCCGTCCCTCCGCGGCTACGTGGCCGTGCGGGCAGACGGGGTGGCACCCGCCCCTGCGCAGCCCGACGGGCCGGCCACAGGACCGCAAACTCGCAGGTCAAACCACGTGTCTGGCCCAGTGGAAGTAGCGCACGTCCCCCGGCCGGTCATCAACCCCCTGCTGGCGACCGACCAGGGGCTGCGCTGCCTCCAACCCCGGACAACGCCAATATCCGGCGCCATTGCCTGAAGTGTCAACCACGATCTGGTCAGGACATGGAATATCCCCGTACCGGCCCGAAGAATGTCCCGGCAATTGACGGCGGAGGCCAGGTGCGACCGCTCTGCCCCCCGCGCGAGGACACGGGAGCGATGCCCGTGCGCACCTGCGGCCGCGTGGTCAGCCCGGCGTGATGCGCAGCAGGACCCGTCGGGCCTCGCCGGAGCGGAGCAGGCGCTCGACCGCCATGACCACGCGGAACTCCAGCCCGTACTTGCGGCGGATGAGCTCGGTCAGACGGCTCGTGGCGGCGTCGTCCGTGATGATCGCGGCGACGCCCACCACCGGCCGAACCCCTGCGTCGACCCGGCCGCGGCGGCTGCAGGGCTGCAGCTCCACCCGGGCGTCATGGCGCAGCCGCTTCACCTTGCCGCTGCCCTCCGGGGTGGTCACGACCAGCGCGTCGCCGTCACGGGCCACCCACACGGGGGTGGGCACGCCCACCCCCGATCGGCGGAAGGTGGTCAGGGAGACGAACCGCTGGTCGCCCAGCTCGGCGAAGGTGGTGTCGGTCGGCACGGGGGCGACGTTACCGGCGGACCGCACGCACGGCGCCGCGGCCGGCGGGACTCAGACCCCGGCCGTGTCGCGGTCGCGCACCGTCTCGACGGGGGCGTCCACGTGCGTCGCGGCCAGGTAGCCGACGACGCCGACGATGAGGACCACCAGGGCCAGGGTGACCGGGCCGGTGCCCCAGCCCAGGCCCTTCCGGGAGGGCGGCACGCCCATCCAGTCGGCGAAGGACGCCCCGAGCGGGCGGGTCACGATGTAGGCGAACCAGAACGCGCTGACCGCGCCGAGCCCGAGCTTCCGGTGCGCGACGGCCGGCACGGCGATGACGACGGCGAACAGCACGCCCGAGGCCAGGTAGCCCAGGTGCAGGGTCGTGGCCGTCAGGTCGCCCGCGGCGGTGCCCAGCGCGAAGGTCGTCAGGACCGTCGTCCAGTAGAAGAGCTCGCGGCGGCGTGTGGTGATGCTGTGGATGGACAGCGTGCCCTCGGTCCGGCGCCACACGGCGAACACTGCGGCCAGGGTGAGGACGAACGCCACGGTCGAGACGGCATACGGGATGCCGAGGATGACGTGGACGACGTCCGCGGCCATGGTGCCGAAGACGCTGACCATGGCCACGGCCAGCCAGTACACCCATGGGACGTAGCGATGGGCGCGCAGCTGCAGCGCCAGGGCCGCCACCAGGCCGACCGCACCCAGGCCGCCAGCCACGACCGGGTCGAGGTGGTGGGCGAGGAAGTCCGAGGCGGTCTCCCCCATCCCGGTCGTGAGCACCTTGGCCACCCAGAACAGGACGGTGACCTCGGGGACGGCGCTCAGGGCGACGCGGGACTTCTCGGCAGCTGCGGTGGTCGGCACGGTGCGGGAGTGTGCCGAGGCAACCTGAGAGATCGGTGAACAGCCGGTCGGGACGGCGGCGGTCAGGGCAGGTCGAGCTCGAGGCGCCACAGCGGCGTCCCGGGCTCGAGGGCCCACAGCCGCTGGGCGTTGGCCCTGAGCAGTCGCAGCGTGCCCAGGATCAGGAGGGCGGCCAGGGGCAGCTCGAGCAGGAAGGCGGTGGCGATCGACTCGGGCAGGTCCGCACGCCTCGCGGTGAGCACGTCGAACCACGCGTCGCACACCAGCAGCACACCCGAGGCGAACGACGTGAGCACGAGCAGCTGGCGCCGCAGCAGCGCGAAGACGGCCGTGGCGGCGAGCATCGCGGCCAGGAGCAGGTCGAAGCCGGCCCAGGTCAGGTCCCAGTGCCGGGCGTCGTAGCGGTTGGGGAGCACCACGGCGAGGTAGCCGATCCAGGGCAGCATGACGATCACCGCAGCGGCCAGCAGCACCACGCGGCTCTGGCCCCGGAGCAGGCCGCCGCGGGGAGGGCTTTCCGGCGCGGGCCGGCTCAGCCGCCGGATCAGGTCCCGGCGCTCGGCGGGCGTCATGGTGTGGATCTGCTCGTCGGTCAGTCCTGGCTCGCCGCTCATGGCGCTCCGTCCTGTCGGGGGCGTCGCACGACCCCACCCCAGCCCTCAGTCGACCCCGCCGGGTGCCCTCGGGGCGTGAGGTGATGGTACGGACGGCACCTGTGCGTGGCATCCAGACACGGCGCCGCCCCAGGCGGGGCGGCTGGGGCGGTCAGCGCACGCTTCCTGCCGCGCTGGCGGCGCCCGGCTCGACCGTTGCCGGTTCGTTCGGCGTGGCTGCGGCCGGCGTCCGCTCGAGCGGCGTCGGCCCGGGCGGGGCGGCGTCGATCGACTGCGAGTGGACCCTCCCCACGCGGTAGTCGCGGGGGTCCACGGCGTGCGCCTCGTCCCCGTCGACGTTCTCCAGCAGGAGCACGGCGAGGTCGTCGGTGAACCGGCCGCCTGGCACGTGCTCGCGCACGGCCCCCAGCACCCCGTCGAGCGCGTCCTCGACGGTCGACCTCCGCAGCAGCGGGGCCAGCGGCAGCACCGGGAGGAACTCACCGCGCGCGTCCCGGGCCTCGCTGAGCCCGTCGGTGTAGAGCAGCATGCGGTCGCCGGGGGTCCACGGCACCGTCACCTCTTCGAAGGAGCGGCCGAGGCCGAGCGGCAGGCCGGAGGGCAGGTCCACCAGGGACGCCCCGTCGTGACAGGTGATGAGCAGCGGGTGGGGGTGCCCGCAGTTGACCAGCGTGACGTGGCCGCGGTCGCTGACCTGCAGCAGCAGGGCGGTGACGAACTCCTCGTCGTCGAGGAACGGGTCGATGTAGGCGCTCATCTCCGCGGCGACGGTCGCCAGGTCTCCGCTGCCGGCGGCCGACTGGCGGAACGCGCGGATGACCCGCGCCGCCTGCTCGACAGCCCCCACCCCCTTGCCGCGGACGTCTCCCACGATGAAGCAGACGCGGTGGTCGGAGTGGAACCAGTCGTACAGGTCGCCACCGACCAGCGCGTCCTCCGCGGCAGAGAGGTATCGCGCGCCGGCCGCCACCGTGCCCACGTGCGTGGGGACCAGGGGCAGCATGGCGCGCTGGGCCACCTCCGCGATACGGACCATGCGTTCCAGCTGCGTCTCCCGGCGGACACGCACCACGGCCAGCATCACCGCCGCAAGGCTGACCAGGCCGACGTCGGCGACCCGCAGCCACATCTGCGCCGTGCCCCACGTGCCGTTCCACGCGCTGGTCAGCCCCACGAGCCCGACCGCGGCCACGCCGAACCCGGCGGTGGGCACCGGATCGAGCACGGCGCAGGCGATCAGCGGGCCGAGCGCAAACAGGATCCCCGGGACGAAAGCGGGTTTGCCGGTCGAGAGCTCCGTGATGAGGACGACGACGAACCACAGCGCTGCAAGCCCGGCGCCGACCAGCTGACCTCGACGGTCGCCCTTCACCACCCCATCCTCACCCCTTCGGCGTCGTTTCGTCCTCATCCCCGAGCAAGGGAGTCTCCCGCGGTCCGGGCTGCGCCGTAACACGGCACGCCGGTCGTCGTTGCAGGAGTAGCCGTTCGCAGGAGCACCCGTCGCACCATCCCCCGTCGCCGACCCGTGGAGCCGACATGCCTCGCACGCTCGCCGTTGTCCTCGCCGCCGCTGCCCTCCTGGGAGGCACGGTGGCCTCCGCCCTGCCCTCGACCGCTGCGACCAGCCCGCTGCGCTACGTCGCGCTGGGCGACTCCTACAGCGCCGCCTCCGGGGTGCTGCCGCCGGACCTCACCGCCCCACCGGCCTGCCTGCGTTCGACCAGCAACTACCCGCACGTCATCGCCGGGGCGACCCAGGCCCAGCTCACCGACGTCACCTGCGGCGCCGCGCAGACCAAGGACTACGCCGGCTCGCAGTACCCGGGCGTGGCACCCCAGCTGGACGCGGTCCGCGCAGACACCGAGCTGGTCACCATGACCATCGGCGGGAACGACAACAACACCTTCATCGACGCCATCACCCGCTGTGGGGCCGCCGGAGTCTCCACGCTGGGCACGGGCAGCCCGTGCAAGGACCGCTACGGCTCCTCGTTCGCCGATGACATCCGCACCAAGACCTACCCCGCCCTCGTGCAGGCCCTGACGGCGGTGCGGGCGAAGGCGCCCGGGGCCAGGGTCGCGATCCTGGGCTACCCGTGGATCCTGCCCGCGAGCCAGGGCTGCTTCGACCGGATGCCGATCGCGACCGGTGACGTGCCCTATCTGCGCGACATCCAGGCGACCCTGAACGACGCCGTCCAGCGCGCGGCGGCGGCCACCGGCGCGACCTACGTCGACCTCAGCGCGGTCTCCGAGGGCCATGACGCGTGCCAGGCGATCGGGGTGCGCTGGGTGGAGCCGGTCCTCCAGGGCACCAACCCGGTCATCGTGCACCCCAACGCCCTGGGCGAGTCCCGCATGGCAGCGCAGACGATGCAGGTCCTCGGCCTCGGCTGACCCTCGGCGTGCTGGCGGGCGTCGGCACATTCACCCGCCGTGGGTGATGCCGCCGGCGCGCGCTGACCGCATGGTGGGGCTGCGAGCGCGGGGCCGGCCGTGGAGTGGCGGAGGCCCGGCTCCGCCCGTCCGCCGAGTGCGAGGAGCTGACGCATGGCCCTCATGTCCTCCCGGCCGGACGGCCTGTCCTCCTCAGCACCGCGACGCCGATGAGCTCGCCCGCGACGCAGGTCGACCCCCTCGAGCACTTCCGCAGCCGTCGCTACCTGGGCTTGCTCGTCCTGGCCGCCGTGCTGGGGGCTCCGATCGCGGCGCTGGCCTACGCCTTCCTCAACCTGACGGCCTCCCTGCAGCGGTGGGTGTTCACGGACCTGCCGTCCGCGCTCGGCGTCGACCCGGCCGCGCTCTGGTGGCCCCTGGTCCCGCTCCCGGTGGCCGGCCTGGTGGTGGGCCTGACCATCCGCTACCTGCCCGGGAAGGGCGGGGAGTCACCGGCCGACGGGATGCACACCGGTGGGGTGGCCCGCCCTGCGGCGTTGCCGGGCATCGCGATCGCCGCGATCGCGAGCGTCGGCCTGGGTGCCGTGGTCGGCCCCGAGGCCCCGCTGATCGCCCTCGGCGGTGGCCTGTCCTACCTCGCGGTGTGGTTGCGCCGGCGGGACCTGCCCACACAGACGGCCGCGGTCATCGCCGTCATCGGCAGCTTCGCGGCGGTGAGCACCCTGCTGGGCTCGCCGCTGACGGGGGCGTTCCTGCTCATGGAGGCTGCGGGCCTCGGCGGTGTCACTGCCTCGCTGGTCCTGGTGCCGGGCCTGCTCGGCGCCGGGGTGGGCGCCCTCATCTTCGTCGGGCTGGGGTCCTTGACCGGGCACGGCACCTTCTCCCTGGCCATCCCCGACATCCCCGGCACGTCGGCGCCCACGCCCACGGAGCTCGTGTGGGCGGTCCTGGTGGGGCTCGTGGCGGCCCCGTGCTGCCTGGCGATCCGCTGGCTCGCCCTCCGGGTCCGGGCGCTCGTCTCCGCCCGGGTCGTCCTGCTCACCCCGGTGGCCGGGCTCGCGGTCGCGGCGCTGGCCGTGCTCTACGCGTGGTCCACCGGCAAGCCGCCCAGCACGGTGCTCTTCTCCGGCCAGACCGCCCTCCCCCAGCTCGTGGACAACAACGCGGCCTACACGGTGGGGGCGCTGCTCCTGCTCGTCGCGTGCAAGGGGCTGGCGTACGTCGTGTCGCTGGGCAGCTTCCGGGGCGGACCCACCTTCCCGGCCATGTTCATCGGGGCGGCAGCAGGTATCGCGCTCTCCCACCTTCCGGGCCTGGCCGCCATATCGGGGGTGGCCATCGGGATCGGCGCATTCACCGCCGGCATGCTGCGCCTGCCCCTCACCTCCGTGCTGCTCACCAGCCTCTTCCTCGG
>NZ_DASVZH010000020.1:0-3145 GCF_036391795.1 Oryzihumus sp. | reverse complement strand
GCGATAGATCGACATAGGCTCGTTCGCGTGAAGCGACCCTGCGACCGACCGGGAGGGTGAGTCAATGGCAGCTGACAGGGACCGGGACGCGCGGGGACGCGCCAGACAGGCACGCCCCCGTGACGCACTCGGCCGGCCGCTGCCCTACGACGCTTCCGGCGTCGAGCCTGTCCCCGAGGCGGCGCTGCCGCCACACGAGACGATCGCGGCGGCCCGGGAGCTGATCGACGCCGGGCGACCGTTTGCCGCCCATGAAGTCTTCGAGGCTCGATGGAAGGCTGGCCCCCCGCAGGAACGAGACCTCTGGCAAGGCTTGGCGCAGATCTGCGTCGGGCTGACTCATTCGGCTCGTGGCAATGACGTCGGCGCGGTGCGCCTCGTGGACCGCGGAACCGGAAAACTCCAGACGTACCTGAGGAGCGACGGGCCGACGTACGGACTCGACCTTGCGAGCATCACCTCGTGCGCACGTGCGCACGTCGGACCCCCGGGGTAGCCGCCAACGGTCACACGACAGTCAACGTGCCGTCCCGCTTCTCAAAGTGGTCGGTGCGCCTAGCGCTCGGTTCGACTTCATCGGCAACGCCGACACTCAACCGGATGGGCGCGACGTAGCCGAGGATGATGAGGTCTGGCGACTCGAGGCGCTTGGACGCGTTCGGCTACGGCCATGTCCCGCCCGACGAGGGATCGAAGGCGAGATCGTTCGAGTCCCCAGGACCTCGGCCACGTCGTCGTTCATGGCGACGTGTCGACAGGATCCTCGCAACCGTTGCGGGAGCAAGGCTCACGGCTGCTCGCGACATCGCGGGCTCAGCGGCAGTTCAGCGCAAGTGGGTGCATCACTCCGCTGGTGGCAGGGGCCGGTGCTCTGTTGGGTAGGTGCCTATCGCGAACCCGTACATGGGTTACCCAGGTCCCCTCGCCGCCGAACATCGCTGTGGGGGACGTTGGCCCCCGGAGCTGTCGGGGCGACGGGTGGACACTGAGTTTGTCGGGGAGTTGAGCTCACCAGGACCTCCTCGGATCTGCCCGTACCGGTTCTGGCAACCTGCGCCACACCTTTGTGCGACTGCTTGCTCCCCGCCCTCGGGAGGAGGGCGCATCACATGTCACGAGTCCTCAGGTTCATCTCGGCGGCCGCGCTCGCGGTCGGCAGCGTGACGTTGACCCCAGTCGTCGCGCGGGCCGCGAGCCCCGCCACCGGATACGCGGTTGGCGACGTGCGGCTCGGCAGTGCCGGGTCCACCCAGTCGCTGACCTTCGCCATGGTCGACACCGGAGCGGTGGGAGACCGGGGCAGTGTCACGTACGCGAACCCGGCGGCAGGAGTCGACTACACCGCCTCGGTGCTGAGTGTGGTCGTGGTGGGCGGTAGCGCCCGCTTCGCTTACGTCGTGCCGGACACGGCGCCCCCGTCGGCCAGGGGCCGGGCCATCGTGTGGAAGGTCTCGGACACCGCGCGTGACAGCGCCGGCTTCGCCGTGGCCGCCAATATCGATCAGGCCAGGACATGGGTACGGTCCGGCTTCACCCCGACGAACACTTACGCGGTGACGTCCGGAGACCTTCAGGCCCGGTTGGTGAGCACCGCGCGGCTGGAGGGTTATGCCCTCGGCAACGCGCGCCTCGGCACGGCTGGGCAGCCGCGCCAGCACCTCGCCTTCGTGACCCTGGACTACGGCTCGTTCGGTGACCGGGGCACGGCGTTCTACCGCAACCTCGACGCCGGGGTGGCTTACCACGCCGGCACGCCGGACGTCCGCATCGCCGGGCACGAGGCCAGGTTTGACTACACCATCCCGGCCGGGACGGGCTCGCTTGGCGGGACCGTCATCGTGTGGAAGGCGCGCGACGGCGCCCCTGACACCGCCGGCTTCTCCGTGGCGAGCTCGACCGCGGCCGCCCGAAGTATGGTCAATGCGGGGTTCACCCCGGCGAACACCTACGGGGTCGTGCGTGGCGACATCGCCGTCGTGCACCGGGTGACCGGGGCTGCTAGCGGGACGGTCTGGTTCGGCCAGTCCACCCAGCGGCAGCAGATGGCCTTCAGCGTGGCCGACCGGGCGTGGGGTGGCGACTCGGGCACGGTGACCTACCGCAACATCACCCAGGGCGTGTCCTACACCGCCGTCGTGGTCGACGTCCGCGTGTCGGGCCGGGTCGCGTGGTTCGACTACCGGATCAGCTCCGGCTCGCTGGCCGGCACCGTCGTGGTCTGGCGCGTCATCGACATGGGGACGCCGGGGCCTCGGCACGACCGGGTCGGGTTCTCGGTGGCCGGCTCCCTGACGGCTGCCCGCTCGATGGTGGCACGCGGGTTCACCCCCGCGAACGACTACGTCATCACGGCCGGCAACGTGGTGGTCACCACCTCGTGACGAGCAGGCGGGGCCCGTCGGCCGGGTGCGAAGCGGCCCCCTCCGGGAGGACGGGGCCGCTTCGATGCTTCTTGATGCGCCGTCAGGGACGGCGCCACCTGGAGGTCCTGGAGGAACTGTTCCGACGCTGCACCGATCGCTGAGAAGTAGCGGTAGCGCCCGAGGTTGTTGGTGGGGCGAGCGCCTGCGGCCGGGGCCGCGCTGGCGTAAAGGCCACCTTCGTCGACGGTGCAGGTTGCTCAAACCTTCACGCCCGCGGCCCGCCGACCATGCGAGGCCACCGAGGTCAGTTCTTGGTCAAGGCGATGCGACCCGACCCGTGCGTCATTAGCGTGTGTGCTCGCACGATGCGCCAGAATCGGGGGCAGCGCATGGATACGCCGGTGCAATGGATGACGTTGGAAGGCCTGCGGGTCGAACTTCGGCGGACTCGCCCAGCGTGGGAGGCGGTCGTCGTCGAGGGCGGTGAGTTCCTGAACAGCCGCGACTTCGAGGACCTGGTGCCGGACGCCGTCCGCCATCAGCGTGTGACGGAGGAGCTTGCCCGGCGGCAGGGGGATTCAGGGTAAGGGCTGCGAGCGCGCCCCCCTGGCGCAACGCCAGCCCGCGCAGTCTCACTGGAGCTCCTTCCTGTCCCCCAAGGCCAACGGCGACCTCACCCTTCACCGCGGCAACGGCACCGGCGGATTCACCGGCACGGCCTCGAAGGTCACCTACGGATGGCAGGGCTTCACCGCCCTGGTCGGCGTCACCTAGCGACGTGG
>NZ_DASVZH010000019.1:0-16811 GCF_036391795.1 Oryzihumus sp. | reverse complement strand
GTGACCTGCAGGTCCTTGATCTCCAGGGTTGCCATGGGTTCTCAGTTCTCCTTCGTCACGGAGACGAACACGTCGCCGCCGTCGATCTTCACGGGGTAGACAGCAATGGGGGTGATGGCCGGCAGCCCGGTCGGCTTGCCGCTGCGCAGGTCGAACCGCGAGCCGTGCAGCCAGCACTCGATGCTGCAGTCCTCGACCTCGCCCTCGGACAGGGACACGTTGGCGTGGCTGCAGGTGTCGTCGATGGCGTGGATGTCACCCGCGCTGTCGCGCACGATGGCCACCACCGTGCCGTTGACCTCGGCCGCGACGGCTCCCACCTCGGGCAGGTCGTCGACGGAGCAGACGCGCACGAACTCCTCGGTCATCTCGGTCGTCTCACTCACGCGGTGACCGCCTCGGCCTGCTCACCCATCGAGGTGGACAGCTCGGCGTCGATCGCGGCCATGAGGTGCTCCTGCACCTCGGGCACGCCGATGCGGTGCACGATGTCGGCGAAGAAGCCGCGCACGACCAGGCGACGGGCCTGGTCCTCGGGGATGCCACGGGCCTGCAGGTAGAACAGCTGCTCGTCGTCGAAGCGCCCGGTCGCCGATGCGTGGCCGGCGCCGACGATCTCGCCGGTCTCGATCTCCAGGTTGGGCACCGAGTCGGCGCGGGCGCCGTCGGTGAGGACCAGGTTGCGGTTGAGCTCGTAGGTCTCGGTGCCCTCGGCCGCGGCGCGGATGAGGACGTCGCCGATCCAGACGGTGTGCGCGCTCTCGCCCTGCAGGGCGCCCTTGTACTGCACGTTGCTCTTGCAGTGCGGCGCCTCGTGGTCGACGAAGAGGCGGTGCTCCTGGTGCTGGTGGGCGTCGGCGAAGTAGACGCCCAGGCACTCCACCGAGCCGCCGGGCCCGGCGTAGCGCACGTTGGTGGACACCCGCACGACCTCGCCGCCGAGGGTGACGGCGATGTGCTTGAGGCTGGCGTCGCGGCCGACCAGGGCGTCGTTCTGCGCGATGTGGAGCGCGTCGTCGTCCCACTCCTGCACCGTGACGAAGGTCAGCTCGGCGCCGTCGCCGACGCGGATCTCGACGTTGCCCAGGTGCTGGGCGGAGCCGGTGTGGCTCAGCACGACGGTGGCGCGGCTGTGCCGGCCGGCGTCGATCACGGTGTGGCCGTTGCCACGCTTGCGGGCATCGCCCTTGAGCCGCACGACGACCGGCTCGGCCAGCTCGGTTTCCTTCGGGATGCCCACGTAGAGCGCCGAGGCGGTGCCGGCCCAGCCGGAGGCCGCGGCCCGGTCGGCCGGCACGAAGGCCGTGCCGACCCGCTCGTCGGTCAGCGGCAGGTCGAGCAGCTCGACGCCCTCGGGCGCCTGGGTCTCCACGAGCAGGGCGCCCTCGTCGCTGGGCTCGACCTGCATGAGGTCGGCCAGGCGGTCGACGGGGCTGAAGCGCCACTCCTCCTCGCGGCCGTTCGGCACCGCGAAGTCGGCCACCTCGAAGGAGGTCGGGCGCTCCGCGCGCGACTGGTCCGGGACGAAGGCCTCGGCCGCGTCGGTGTGGGGCTGGGGGGTCACGACCGTCATCAGCCGACGGCTCCTTCCATCTGCAGCTCGATCAGGCGGTTGAGCTCGAGGGCGTACTCCATGGGCAGCTCACGCGCGATGGGCTCGATGAACCCGCGCACGATCATCGCCATGGCCTCCTCCTCGGTCAGGCCGCGCGACATCAGGTAGAACAGCTGGTCGTCGCCGATCTTGGACACGGTCGCCTCGTGGCCCATCTGCACGTCGTCCTCGCGGACGTCGACGTACGGGTAGGTGTCGGAGCGGCTGATCGTGTCCACGAGCAGCGCGTCGCAGCGGACGGTGGACTTGCTGTGGTGCGCGCCGTCCATGACCTGGACCAGGCCGCGGTAGGACGTGCGGCCGCCCCCGCGTGCCACGGACTTGGACACGATCGAGGAGCTGGTGTGCGGCGCCGCGTGGACCATCTTGGCGCCGGCGTCCTGGTGCTGGCCCTCGCCGGCGAAGGCGATGGACAGCGTCTCGCCCTTGGCGTGCTCGCCGAGCAGGAAGACGGCGGGGTACTTCATCGTCACCTTGGAGCCGATGTTGCCGTCGATCCACTCCATCGTGGCGCCCTCGGCGCAGGTCGCGCGCTTGGTGACGAGGTTGTAGACGTTGTTCGACCAGTTCTGGATGGTCGTGTAGCGCACGCGGGCGTTCTTCTTCACGACGATCTCGACGACGGCCGAGTGCAGCGAGTCCGACTTGTAGATCGGCGCGGTGCAGCCCTCGACGTAGTGCACGTAGGAGCCCTCGTCGGCGATGATCAGCGTCCGCTCGAACTGGCCCATGTTCTCGGTGTTGATCCGGAAGTAGGCCTGCAGCGGGATGTCGACGTGGACGCCCGGCGGGACGTAGATGAACGAGCCACCGGACCACACGGCCGTGTTGAGCGCGGCGAACTTGTTGTCACCGGCGGGGATCACCGACGCGAAGTACTCGCGGAACAGGTCCTCGTGCTCGCGCAGGCCGGTGTCGGTGTCGACGAAGATGACGCCCTTCTCCTCCAGGTCCTCCCGGATCTGGTGGTAGACGACCTCGGACTCGTACTGCGCGGCGACGCCGGCGATGAGGCGCTGCTTCTCCGCCTCCGGGATGCCGAGCCTGTCGTAGGTGTTCTTGATGTCCTCGGGCAGCTCGTCCCAGGAGGTCGCCTGCTTCTCGGTCGACTTCACGAAGTACTTGATGTTCTGGAAGTCGATGCCGGTCAGGTCCGAGCCCCAGTTCGGCATGGGCTTCTTGTCGAACAGCCGCAGCGACTTCTCGCGCAGCTTGAGCATCCACTCGGGCTCGTTCTTGCGCCCGGAGATGTCGCGCACGACCTCCTCGTTGAGGCCGCGGCGCGCGCTCGCACCGGCGGTGTCGGAGTCGGCCCAGCCGTACTCGTAACGGCCGAGGTCCTTCAGACCGGGGTTGAGCTCTTCAATGTGGGTGCTCATCGAGAGGCCCTTTCATCAGAGGTGGGCGGGGTCGACCCCGAGGGGCCGGAGGTCGTGCTGGTCAGGGGGATGAACGTCGTGCACACGTGCTCGCCGTGGGCCAGGGTGGCCAGGCGCTGCACGTGCACCCCGAGCAGGCGCGAGAACGCGTCGGTCTCGGCGTCGCAGAAGGCGGGGAACTCGGCGGCGACGTGCTGGACGGGGCAGTGCCCCTGGCACAGCTGCACGCCGGCGAGGGGGCTGCCCTGGCCGACCGGCCGGGTCGAGGCAGCGTAGCCGTCGGCGGTGAGGGCCTCGGCCAGGGCCTCCGCCCGGGCAGTGCGGTCCTCGCCCGCGGCGGCGAGCTCGGCGGCATAGCGCTGCTCGAGGTGGTCGATCCGCTCGCGCGCGAAGGCGGTGACCGCGTCCTCCCCCACCTTGTCGGCGAGGAAGCGCAGGGCGGAGGTGGCCACGTCGTCGTAGTCGTCCTGCAGCGCGTGGTGGCCGGCCTCGGAGAGCACGTAGGAGCGGGCGGGGCGTCCGCGGCCGCGGCCCTTGCCGGCGGCGGCCGGCTCGCGCTCGGCGACCATCCCCTGCTCGGCGAGGGCGTCGAGGTGGCGGCGCACCGCGGCGGGCGTCAGGCCGAGCTGCTCGGCGAGCGCCGCGGCGGTCACCGGCCCGTGCTCGGAGACGGCCCGGCGGACGCGGTCGCGCGTGCGCGCCTCGAGGCGGTGGGACGGGGTGGTCCCACACGCCTGGTCCGCTCGAGCGATAAACACAACATCATTGTGACGTAATTCGGGGCCGAACCTCTAGTCAGGCTCACCTAACAACGCCCGGACAGGGGGTGAGACGGGTCACCCGGGCGCGCGACCTACACTCGCCCACGTGACCGAAGCCGTGACCGTCCGCGACCTGGTCCGGCAGTTCGGGCCCCGCCGCGCCGTCGACGGTATGTCGTGGCGCGCCGCGAGCGGGCAGGTCACCGCCGTGCTCGGCCCCAACGGGGCCGGCAAGACCACGACCATCGAGTGCGCCGAGGGGCTGCAGCGCCCCGACGGCGGCGAGGTCCGCGTCCTGGGGACCGACCCGTGGTCCTCCCCCGCCGCCCACCGCGCCCGGGTCGGGGTGATGCTCCAGGACGGCGGGCTCCCGGGCGGCGCGAAGCCGGTGCGCCTGCTGCGCCACCTGGCCTCCCTCTACGCCACGCCGGTCGACGTCGACGGTCTCATGCAGCGGCTGGGCATCGACGCCTTCGCCGGCACCACGGTGCGCCGGCTCTCCGGCGGACAGAAGCAGCGGGTGGCCCTCGCCGCCGCCCTGGTCGGCCGGCCCGAGGTGGTCTTCCTCGACGAGCCGACCGCCGGCCTCGACCCGCACGCCCGCCTCGACGTGTGGGACCTCGTGCGCGAGACCCGCGACACCGGCTGCGCCGTCGTGGTCACCACCCACTCCTTCGAGGAGGCCGAGCGCCTGGCCGACCACGTCGTCATCGTCGACCACGGCCGCGCCGTGGCCGAGGGATCGGTCGCCGAGGTCACCGGCGAACGCACCCTCGAGGACGTCTACTTCGAGCTGACCCGGGAGGGTTCCCGATGAGCGCCCCGGCGACCCCGCGGACCCGGGTCCGGGCCCAGGCCCGCTTCGAGGCGGGCACGCTGCTGCGCAACGGCGAGCAGCTGCTCGTCGCGATCGTGCTGCCGGCCCTGGCCCTGGTCGGGCTCGCCCTGGCCCACACCCCCTCGCTCGGCCCCGGCCGGCGGATCGACGTGGCGGTGCCGGGGGTGCTGGCCCTGGCCGTCATCTCCACCGCGTTCACCGGGCAGGCGATCCAGACCGGCTTCGACCGCCGCTACGGGGTGCTGCGCCTGCTCGGGGTGACCCCGCTCGGCCGCGGCGGCCTGCTCGTGGCCAAGTCGGTCGCGGTGCTCGCCGTCGAGCTGCTGCAGTTCGTCGTGATCGGCGGGCTCGGCCTGGCGCTGGGCTGGCACCCGAGCTGGGTCGGCCTGCTGCCGGCCCTGGTCGTCGCCCTGCTGGGCACCTGGGCGTTCGTGGCCCTGGCGCTGCTGCTGGCCGGCACGGTCCGCGCCGAGGGCGTCCTGGCCATCGCCAACCTCGTGTGGGTGGTCCTGCTGGCCCTCGGCGGGGTCATCATCCCGCGCAGCGAGCAGCCGGCCGGACTGTCCCACCTGACGACGGTCCTGCCCTCCAGCGCCCTGGCCGACGGGCTGCGGGACGCGTTCCTGCACGGCCGGCTGGCCGGCATACCCGTCCTGGTCCTGGTGCTCTGGGGCGCGGTCGCGACCGTCGTCGCCGCGCGCACCTTCCGCTGGGGCGACTGAGCCGCTGGGCGCGCCACTCCCCCGAACGGCGAGGACCCCCGCCTCCACAGGTCTCTCCACCTGCGGCTGCGGGGGTCACCCGGAACCGGTGGGCCCGGGTCCGGTCCGGACGCGCCCCCTGTCGACACGTCCGGACCGTCCAGGCCCCTGGTTGGTCGCCGGGCCCCCGTGGCCGCGGGGCGCCCGGCGCGTCTCAGGTCAGCCGCACTCGGCCGCGGTGGGCGTGCCGGTGCCGCTGACGCAGTTCTTCACCATCGAGGCCATGCCGGCGGTGTCCCAGGCGTTGAAGAAGTCGGCGTGCAGCGACTGCCCGTCGGTGGTGCCGTGCTCGGCGTCCGAGGACAGCTCGAGGTCGGTGCCGTGGCCGGTGTAATGGTAGGAGATGGTCTCCCGCAGGGCGACGACCTTGATCGGGAAGCCCGAGGGGCACGCGCCGCCGGACTCGTAGGCGAAGTTCTTGTTGTCCGTGGTGTCACCGACCTGGCTCGCCGGGTGGTTCGGCTTGACCCCGTTCCAGCAGGACGGGAAGTCGATGTGCGCCGTCAGCGTCGACCCGGGCTGGCCGGTCGCGCCGGAGCAGTCCGGGATGTAGGGCACCGGCTTGACCGACATGTACTGACCGCAGCTCCAGTTGTGCTTCTCCGCGACCAGCCGGGTGTCCGGTGGCAGCGGCTGGCCCTGGCCGAACTCCTTGAAGTCGAAGCTGCGGTAGTACGCGGTGAACGCCTGCACGGCGACGGGTGCCTTGGTGGTCTTGTTCTGCAGGACGGGCACCCAGTAGCCGGCCGTGTCCTTGGGGTTGGCGCAGTTCGTGCCCTTGCCCTGCAGGTCCGACAGGTTCGCGGCGTTGGGGTTGGGCAGGGACAGCCAGGCGTTGTTGCCGAAGAACTGGTGGTTGTGTCCGACCGGAGGCGTCTCGTCGTGGTGGACGATCGGGTCGAACCGCCCGGTGCCGGTGGTCTGCTTGCACTTGATCTTGGCCATCGCCTGGGCCGGCTGGGACCGCGACTGCGACACCAGCGAGGTGACGACCAGTGCCAGCGTGGCGGCCATGACCATCGCGACCACCTGCAGCCGTCGGCTCGACAGGGCCACCGCGGCATGCCGGGGCGTGTGTCTCATGGATGGGACTCCTCACAGGGGACAGGAGAGACGGCCGGTGAGCCGCAGTCCCCGAGAGTGCCCAAGCCGTGACCTTTGGTCCAGAGACGCGTTGCTTGTCCGGCATTGCGGCGTTTCGGGACCTAGGTCCCGGTAGGTCTCCGGACCGCCTGGAACCTCACCGACCCGGGCACGACGCCGGGAGACCCGGACCGTCCGCCGTCACCCCAGGAACCACACCCGGTGACCTGCGCCACACCGGTGGCCCGGTTCGGACCCACTCGGGCAGGGCGGGCCGACCACGGGCGCGAACCCACCCGGCAGCATCGGACCTGAGCACCGGTGCTGGATCCGGTCATCAACCATCCCGGATCGTGGGACGAAGACATCCCACGATGCGGGATGGGCGGAGATGAAGGCTGTGACCAGGGGGCGGGGCTCAGCCGCACTGGGCCTTGGTGCGCGTCCCGGTGCCGGAGATGCAGTTGACGACGAGCGACTGCAGCCCCGCCTGGTTCCACGTGTTCCAGAAGTCGGCGTGCATCGACATGCCGTCGCTCATCCCCATCATCGGGTCGCTGGCGACCTGAACGTCGGTGCCGTAGCCGTGGTAGGCGTACGCGATCGTCTCCCGCAGCTGCACCATCTTGTAGGGGAAGCCCGTCGGGCAGACGCCGTTGACCGCGTAGGCGTAGTTGCGGTTGTCCCGGGTGTCGCCGACCTGGGCGTTCGGGTGGTAGGGCCGCACGCCGTTCCAGCAGGACGGGAAGTCGATGTGGGCGGTCAGCGTGTGCCCCGGCCTCCCGTCGGCCCGGTGGCAGTCCGGGATGTAGGGCACCGGCGCCTGGCGCTCGAACTGGCCGCACGTCCAGTTGTGCACCGTGGCCACGAGGCGGGTGTCGGCCGGGAACGCCATCCCCGGTCCCATGTTGCTGCCGTCGTAGGAGCGGTAGTAGGCCCAGAACCCCACCGCCGGGATGACCGACCCGCTCGCTGTGTAGCGCAGGGCCGGCGACCAGTAGCCGGCCGTGTCCGCCAGGTTGGCGCAGTTCGTGCCCTTGCCCACGAGGTTGGCGTAGTTCGCCCAGTTCGGGTTGGCCAGGGCCAGCCACGCGTTGTTGCCGAAGAACTGGTGCAGGTGGGAGTAGCCGATCGGTTGGTCGTGGTGCACGATCGGGTCGATGTAGCCGGTACCGGTGGTCTGCTTGCACTGGATCTTGGCCATGGCCGAGGCCGGCACGGAGGGCAGGGTCACGAGGGCCGCGGCCAGCCCGAGCATGACGGCCAGCCATCCCGCGGTGCGGGCTCGCCGGGCCCGACGGACGACGTCACGGTGTCGAGTCACTGCAGGCCCCTTCGCGGTTCCAGGGATGTCGTCCCCCACGGTGCTGCGACGCGGCGGATGTGGCCTCGTCCCGCGCGACGAGGGTCCCTCACCCCCGCGACGCAGGACGGCCCCGCCCCTCCTGCGCCATGGGCGGGAGACGACCCTGTGAGAAGGTTCGTGGCGTTCCTCACCTGGACAGGAGTCGCTGATGAACGACGTGTGGGTGGCCGACGCGGTCCGCACCCCCATCGGACGGTATGCCGGTGCGCTCGCCGGGGTGCGCCCCGACGACCTGGCGGCGACGGTCGTGCGCGAGCTCGTGGCACGGCATACCGGGAGGGGCTTCGACCCCGCCGGGGTTGACGACGTGCTGCTCGGCGACGCCAACGGCGCCGGTGAGGACAACCGCGACGTGGCCCGCATGGCGGCGCTGCTGGCCGGGCTGCCGACCTCGGTGCCGGGAGCGACCGTCAACCGGCTGTGCGGGTCGGGCATGGAGGCGGTGATCCAGGGCTCGCGCGCGATCGCCGCCGGCGACGCCGACCTCGTCCTCGCCGGCGGGGTCGAGTCGATGAGCCGGGCGCCGTGGGTGCTGCAGAAGCCGGAGCGCGGCTACCCCCGCGGGCACGAGCAGCTGCACTCCACCACCCTGGGCTGGCGCATGGTCAACCCGGCCATGCCGGCGCAGTGGACGGTGGCGCTCGGCGAGGGGGCCGAGATCCTGGCCGACCAGTTCGGGATCAGCCGCGAGGAGCAGGACGTGTTCGCCGTCGCCTCGCACCGCAACGCCGCGCGCGCGTGGGAGGAGGGGGTGTACGACGCCGAGGTGGTCCCGGTCGAGGGCACCGACCTCACCCGCGACGAGGGCATCCGCGCCGACGCCTCGGTGGAGGGGCTGGCCCGGCTCAAGCCGGTGTTCCGGCCCGACGGCACGGTGACCGCTGGCAACGCCTCGCCGCTCAACGACGGCGCGGCCGCGCTGTTCCTCGCCGACGACGCCGGCCTGGAGCGACTCGGCTCACCGGAGCCGCTGGCCAGGGTGGTCTCCCGCGCCGCCTCCGGGGTGGACCCGCACGTGTTCGGCATCGGCCCGGTCGAGGCGGCGCAGCGGGCGCTGGAGCGGGCCGGGATCGGCTGGGGCGACCTGGCCGCGGTGGAGCTCAACGAGGCGTTCGCCGCGCAGTCCCTGGCGTGCCTGCGCTCCTGGCCCGAGCTCGACCCGGCCATCGTCAACGTCAACGGCGGCGCGATCGCGATCGGACACCCGCTCGGCTGCAGCGGCGCGCGGGTGATCGGGTCGCTCGCCCACGCGCTGCACCGCCGAGGCGGCGGCTGGGGCCTCGCAGCGATCTGCATCGGCGTCGGCCAGGGCCTGGCGGTCGTGCTCCGGGCCTGAGCTGCGCCCACCGTCTGCTCGCCCACGCCGGCCATCTACCCTTCTGACGTGACGATCCCCTCCGTGACCGCCCCCGCGCCGACGCCCGTCGACGCCTCGCCGAACCCCTGGCTGCGCCGCATCCTGCTCGCCAACGTGGTGCTCGAGGTGGGCATCGTCGTCACCGGCGGCCTGGTCCGCCTCACCGGGTCCGGTCTGGGCTGCCCCACCTGGCCCGAGTGCGTGCCCGGCTCGTTCACCCCGGTGGCCCACCAGGCCCAGGGCATCCACAAGGTCATCGAGTTCGGCAACCGCACCCTCACCTCGGTCGTGGGCCTCGCCGCCATCGCCGTGATCATCGCGGTGTGGAAGCTCGCCCCGGGCCGGCGGTCGCTGCTGCGCCTGTCCACCCTGCCGCTGCTCGGCGTCGTCGCGCAGGCGATGCTCGGCGGCATCACCGTGCTGACCGGCCTCAACCCGGCGACCGTGGCCGGGCACTTCCTGCTGTCCATGGTCATCGTCGCGATCAGCACGCTGCTGCTGGTCCGCGCCGGCGAGGGCGACGCGGCCCCGGTCCCGGTGGCGCGCCGCGAGGTCGGCCTGCTGGGCCGGGTCACCGTGGCCCTGGGCGCGGTCGTGCTCGCCCTGGGCACCGTGGTCACCGGCTCCGGGCCGCACTCCGGCGACGCCGTGCACCCGACCCGCTTCGGCTTCGACCCGCGCTCGGTCTCGTGGCTGCACGCCGACGCGGTGATGCTGTTCACCGGCCTGGTCGTGGCGATGCTCGTCGCGGTGCGCCTGGTGGACGCCCCCGCGCGGACGCGGCGGGCGTGGGCCTGGGTGCTGGTCGTGACCCTCGCCCAGGGCGTGATCGGCTACGTGCAGTACTTCACCGGCCTGCCCGAGGCGGTCGTCGCGCTGCACATGCTCGGCGCCAGCCTCCTCGTGGTCGCGCTGACCCGCGGCCTGCTGACGCTGCGCACCCGCTAGGGCCACGCAGGGCCTGTCACGACCGCGGCCACTCCCGTGCCGGGCTCACTCAGGACCGGTGTGCTCGGCCCAGACCGCTTTCCGGGCGCCGACAGGGCATCGGGAGCGGCCCGCGCTGAGCAAAGCCCGACCTGGCGGGCCGGTCAGAGTCCGGAGGGGCGGTGCGAGCCGGGCGGGCCGATCGGCCACTCCTCGAAGTGCACGGCCCGGCCCTCCCCGTCGAAGCGCACGATCCAGATGTCACGCCACTCGCGGTAGGGCGCGCCGTAGACCACGTGCACCCGCGCCACCCCGGTGTCGCCGGAGAACGCGACGACCTGCGAGGTCATCGTGAACACCTCCTCCGGCCCGTCGCGCTCCGCCTCCCACAGCTCGCTGATCGCCTCGAGCCCGACCACCGGGTCGGCATACGGGCTCATGAGGTATGCCGCGTCATCGGCGAAGAGGGTGGCCAGCAGGTCGGTGCCGGGGGCGCGCCAGGCGCGCTCGTAGCCGGCGACCCAGGAGGCGAAGCCGGCGGCGTCCATCAGAGCGCCAGGTGCAGCAGCGGGTCGACGGCGACGGCGAGGAAGAGGATCGTCAGGTAGCTGATCGAGAAGTGGAACAGCCGCATCGGCTTGAGCACCGACGCCGCCGCGCCCTCCTTGGCTCGTGCGAGCAGGCGGTGCGCCTCGCCGATGAACAGGGCACCGGAGACCACTGCGCCGACGAGGTAGACCCAGCCCATGTCCGCGACGGGCACCAGGGCCAGCGACGCGGCGACCATGGCCCAGCTGTAGGCCACGACCTGCCGGGCGACGGCGAGGTCCTTGGCCACCACCGGCAGCATCGGCACGCCGGCGTTGGCGTAGTCGTCCTTGAACCGCATCGACAGGGGCCAGTAGTGCGGCGGTGTCCAGAAGAAGATGACGAGGAACAGGATCACCGCGGGCCAGGCGACCGTGTCGGTCACGGCGGACCAGCCGATGAGCACGGGCATGCAGCCGGCAGCGCCGCCCCAGACGATGTTCTGGGCGGTGCGCCGCTTGAGCACCATCGTGTAGACGCCGACGTAGAACGCCATGGCGCCGAAGGACAGGGCGGCCGAGAGCCAGTTGACCAGCAGCCCGAGCCACAACGTCGAGACCACCGACAGCGCGATGCCGAAGCGCAGCGCCGCGGCCGGGCTGATCGCCCCGGTGGCCAGGGGTCGGCCCTCGGTGCGGTGCATGAGCTTGTCGATGTCGCGGTCGATGTAGCAGTTGAGGGTGTTCGCCGACCCGGCCGACAGCGCGCCGCCGACGAGGGTGGCGACGACGAGCCACAGCGAGGGCAGCCCGCGCTGGGCCAGGAACATCGTCGGGACCGTGGTGACCAGCAGCAGCTCGATGATGCGGGGCTTGGTCAGCGCAACGTAGTTGCGGATCGTGACAGCCGGCCCCGGGGACGGGGCCGCGGCAGCGTCGGCGCGCGGCTCGAGAGCGGTCACGGTGTCCTTCGGGGGCTTCGACGACGATGGCGCCTCGCGGTCGGCCGGCGATGCCGGGCCGGTCTCGGCGGGGGCGTCCTGTGGGCTCGGTCAGTCTAGCCCGGGCGCATCGTGGTCCGGACGGCGGACTCCGTGCGACGCCCGTCACCAGCGGGGATAGGCTCGGCACCGTCGTGCCCAAGCTGGCGCCGTTGGCGGGAACGGTGGCCCGATCGGCCTCCTGCCCCGCTGCGCGACGCCGTGTAAAGGAGTCGTGAAATCCGTGACCGAGCACAACCCTGCGACCACCGGGACCGCACCCCGCACGCGTGACACCTCGCTGCCCGCGCCGGTCGTGACGCAGACCGGGTGGACCGACCTCGACGTCCGGGCGGTGGACACCATCCGGCTGCTCGCGGCCGACGCCGTGCAGAAGGTCGGCAACGGCCACCCCGGCACCGCCATGAGCCTGGCCCCGGCCGCCTACCTCATCTACCAGAACCTCATGCGGCACGACCCGACCGACCCGCAGTGGCTGGGCCGCGACCGCTTCGTGCTGTCCTGCGGGCACTCCAGCCTCACGCAGTACATCCAGCTCTACCTGTCCGGCTACGGCCTGGAGCTGGACGACCTGAAGTCGCTGCGCACGTGGGGCTCGCTGACCCCGGGCCACCCCGAGGTCCACCACACCGACGGCGTCGAGATCACCACCGGGCCGCTCGGCTCCGGCCTGGCCTCCGCGATCGGCATGGCCTTCGCCCAGCGTCGCCAGCGCGGCCTGCTCGACCCCCACGCCGCGCCCGGCGAGAGCCCGTTCGACCACCACATCTACGTGATGGCCTCCGACGGCGACATCATGGAGGGCGTCTCCCACGAGGCGAGCGCCCTCGCCGGCCACCAGGAGCTCGGCAACCTCACCCTCATCTACGACCAGAACCACATCTCGATCGAGGACGACACCAACATCTCGTTCTCCGAGGACGTGGCGGCGCGCTACGCGGCCTACGGCTGGCACGTCGAGCAGGTGGACTGGCGCAAGGGTGGTGACGGCGCGACCTACGTCGAGGACGTCGACGCGCTGCTCGCCGCGATCGAGCGCGGCAAGGCCATCGCCGACAAGCCGACCCTCGTGGTGCTCAAGACGATCATCGCCTGGCCGGCCCCGACCAAGCAGAACACCGGCAAGAGCCACGGCTCGGCCCTCGGTGACGAGGAGATCCAGGCGACCAAGCGGCTGCTGGGCTTCGACCCGGAGGCCACCTTTGCGGTCGAGGAGGACGTGCTGTCCCGTGCCCGCGAGGTGCAGCAGCGCGGCAAGCAGGCCCACGCCGAGTGGGACGAGCGGTATGCCGCGTGGCGGGCCGCCCAGCCCGAGCGCGCCGCGCTGCTCGACCGGCTCGTCGAGCGCGAGCTCCCCGAGGGTCTGGCCGACGCGCTGCCGGTCTTCGAGGCCGATGCCAAGGGCATCGCCACCCGCGCCGCCAGCGGCAAGGTCCTCGGCGCCCTCGCCGACGTCATGCCCGAGCTGTGGGGTGGCTCGGCCGACCTCGCCGAGTCGAACAACACGACGATGGCCGGGGTGGAGAGCTTCATCCCCGCCGGCAAGCAGACGCACGAGTGGAAGGGCGGGCCCTACGGCCGCACCCTGCACTTCGGCATCCGCGAGTTCGGCATGGGCGCGATCCTCAACGGCATCGCGCTCGAGGGCCTGACCCGTCCCTACGGCGGCACCTTCCTGGTGTTCTCCGACTACATGCGTCCGGCGGTGCGCCTCGCGGCGCTGCAGCAGATCCCCGTGACGTTCGTGTGGACGCACGACTCGATCGGCCTCGGCGAGGACGGCCCGACCCACCAGCCCGTCGAGCACCTCGCCGCGCTGCGGGCGATCCCGGGCCTGGACGTCGTGCGCCCCGCCGACGCCAACGAGACCGCGGTCGCCTGGCGCACCATCCTCGAGCACAGCGACCGGCCGGCCGGCCTGGCCCTGACCCGTCAGGCCCTGCCGGTCCTCGACCGGGGAACATTCGGCTCGGCCGAGGGCGTTGCCCACGGTGCGTACGTACTCGCCGACGGCTCGAAGGGCGCTCCGGAGGTGATCCTCATCGCGACCGGCTCCGAGGTGCCGCTGGCCGTCGAGGCCCGCGAGACCCTCGAGGCCGAGGGCGTCTCCACCCGAGTGGTGTCGATGCCCTCGCGGGAGTGGTTCGAGGCGCAGCCCCAGGCCTACCGCGACGAGGTGCTCCCGCCCGCGGTTCGCGCCCGGGTCAGCGTCGAGGCGGGGGTCGCCCTCGGCTGGCGTGACTACGTCGGCGACGCCGGACGCATCGTCAGCCTCGACCACTTCGGTGCGTCGGCTGACTACCAGACGCTTTACCGCGAGTTCGGCATCACGGCCGAGGCCGTCGTCGCCGCTGCCCGCGACTCCATCCAGGCTGCAGGAGGCAACCGATGACTGACGCACTCAAGGCCCTGTCCGACCAGGGTGTCTCGATCTGGCTCGACGACCTCAACCGACCGCTGATCACCAGCGGCGGGTTGCAGGAGCTCATCGACACCAAGCACGTGGTGGGCGTGACGACCAACCCCACGATCTTCGCCGCCGCGCTGTCCCAGGGCGACGCCTACAACGAGCAGGTCAAGTCCCTCGCGGACGACGGCCGCAACGTCGACGAGGCGGTGTTCGCCCTCACCACCGAGGACGTCCGCCACGCCTGCGACATCATGCGTCCGGTCTACGACGCCACCGGCGGCCAGGACGGCCGGGTCTCCATCGAGGTCGACCCGCGCCTGGCCCACGAGACGACGAAGACGGTCGAGCAGGCCACGGAGCTGTGGGCCGCGGTCGACCGCCCCAACCTGCTCATCAAGATCCCCGCGACGGTGGAGGGCCTGCCGGCCATCTCCCAGGTCATCGCCGAGGGCATCAGCGTCAACGTCACGCTGATCTTCTCCCTCGACCGCTACCGCGGCGTGATGAACGCCTTCCTCACCGGCCTGGAGCAGGCCCGCGAGGGCGGCAAGGACCTGTCCACGATCCACTCGGTCGCCTCGTTCTTCGTCTCCCGCGTCGACACCGAGGTCGACAAGCGCCTCGACGCCCTCGACGGCTCCGCCGAGGCTCAGGCGCTCAAGGGCAAGGCCGGCATCGCCAACGCGCGCCTGGCCTACCACGCCTACGACGAGGTCTTCGCGACCCCGCGCTGGCAGGTGCTCGAGGCCGAGGGTGCGCACAAGCAGCGCCCGCTGTGGGCCTCCACCGGCGTGAAGGACCCGGCCTACCCGGACACGATGTACGTCACCGAGCTGGTCGCCCCGAACACGGTCAACACCATGCCGAGCAAGACCCTCGAGGCCGTCGCCGACCACGGCGAGATCGCCGGCGACCAGGTCACCGGCAACTACGAGAACGCCAAGGCGGTGCTCGACGCGCTCGAGCGCCTGGGCATCTCCTACGCCGACGTCGTCGCCGTCCTCGAGCGCGAGGGCGTGGAGAAGTTCGAGAAGTCCTGGGAGGAGCTGCTCACCGACGTCCAGGACGAGCTGACCAAGGCCACCGCCACCTCCTCGGGGGCCGCCAAGTGACCTCCTCCGCCCTGGGGGTGCTGGCCTCCGGGCCGGCGGGCGAGGCGGTCTCGCGCCACGTCGCGACGCTGGTCGGGGACCGGTTCGCCAGCCGCCTGTTCGCCCAGGACCCCACGCTCTGGGGTCCTGCGGCCGAGCCCGAGGCCTCGATCCGGCTGTCCTGGACCGGCCTGGGCCGCAGCTCGCGGCCGCTCGTCGGTGAGGTCGCCGCGCTGCGCGACCACCTGCGCGAGCAGGGCGTCGACCACGTGGTGCTGTGCGGCATGGGCGGCTCCTCGCTCGCCCCGGAGGTCATCTGCGCCACCGCAGGCGTCGAGCTGACCGTGCTCGACTCCTCCGACCCCGACTACGTCCGGGCTGCCCTGGCCGACCGGCTCGACCGCGCCGTCGTGGTGGTCTCGAGCAAGTCCGGCTCCACCGTCGAGACCGACTCCCAGCGTCGCGCCTTCGAGGGCGCGTTCGAGGCCGCCGGTATCGACCCGGCCCAGCGCATCGTCGTGGTGACCGACCCCGGCAGCCCGCTGGACAAGGACGCCCGGGAGCGCGGCTACCGCGTCGTCAACGCCGACCCGAACGTCGGCGGCCGCTACTCGGCGCTGACGGCCTTCGGCCTGGTGCCCAGCGGCCTGGCCGGCGCCGACATCGAGGAGCTGCTCGACGACGCCGAGTCGGTCGCCGACCTGCTCGCCGACGACGACCCGGCCAACCCCGGCCTGGTCCTCGGTGCCGCCATCGCCGGCACCGAGCCGCTGCGCGACAAGCTCGTGCTCGTCGACGACGGCTCGGGCATCACCGGTTTCGCCGACTGGGCCGAGCAGCTCATCGCCGAGAGCACCGGCAAGGACGGCACCGGCCTCCTGCCGGTGGTCGTCGACGGCGACGACGACCCGGAGGTGGCCTGGCCGGCCGCCGACGTCACCGTTGCCCGGCTGGTGGCCGACGTGGCCGACGACCAGACCCCCACCCCCGACGACGCCACCGGCGCCTCGCGCTCGGAGGTCCGCGTCAGCGGCGCCCTCGGCGCCCAGCTGCTCCTGTGGGAGGTCGCCACGGCCGCCGCCGGCGCGGTCCTGCGGATCAACCCCTTCGACCAGCCTGACGTCGAGAGCGCCAAGAAGGCCGCCCGCGGCCTGCTCGAGGGCGGCGACAAGGCCGCCGCCGAGCCCGCGTTCACCGACGGCGCCATCGAGGTGCGCGCCCTCGGCGGCGACTGGCTCGGCTCGGCGACCACGGTCGGCACCGCCCTCGAGGCGCTGTTCGACCAGCTGGACCGCCGGCGCGGCTACGTCGCCGTCATGGCCTACCTCGACCGGCTGGCCGATGCCCCCCTCGCCGGGGCCCGCCGCGCCCTCGCCCGGCGCACCGAGCGGCCGACCACGTTCGGCTGGGGCCCGCGATTCCTGCACTCCACCGGGCAGTACCACAAGGGCGGGCCCGCGACGGGCGTCTACCTCCAGGTCACCTCCGCGGCGCACGAGGACCTCCCGGTGCCCGGCCGTGACTTCACGTTCGGCACCCTCATCGCCGCCCAGGCGGGCGGTGACGCGCAGGTGCTGGCCGACCACGGCCGCCCGGTCCTGCGCCTCCACCTGACCGACCACGACGCCGGCCTGGCCCAGCTGACCCAGGCACTCGGCATACCGTCCTCCTCCCCGGAAGGCCAAGGATGAGCCC
>NZ_DASVZH010000018.1:0-14335 GCF_036391795.1 Oryzihumus sp. | reverse complement strand
ATCTGGGCCGCCTTCGTGGCGCCGTAGGCCTCCGCGCCCGACAGGCCCCGGTAGCCGGCCACCGACGCGACGCCGGCGATGACGCCGCGGCCGCGGGCGACCATGCCGGGGAGCACCGCGTCGATGCCGTTGCTCATGCCGACGAGGTTGACCTGGAGGTGGCGCTCGAAGGAGTCGGCGTCCCACGTGCCGGCCGGCATCTGCTGCCAGTGCCCGGCGCACAGCACCACCAGGTCAGGAGGCCCGAGCTCGGCCTCGACCCGTGCCGCGGCGGCATGGACCTGGGCCCGGTCGGTGACGTCCGCGGGCGCCACGAGCATGCGTCCCTCGGCCACGGTGGCCAGCCGGTCGGCACGCCGGGCCGAGACGGCCACCCGGGCACCGCGGGCGGCGAGCTCGCGGGCCACGGCTGCGCCGATGCCGCTGGACGCGCCGACGACCCAGGCCACCCGGCCCTCGAGGTCCACTACGGGCGGACCATCTGCAGCTGGCTCACACCGAGGTAGCCGGTGCGGAAGCCCGCCTCGCAGTAGGCCAGGTAGAACTCCCACATCGAGCGGAAGGTGTCGTCGAAGCCCAGCGTGCGGACGTGGTCCCACTCGGCGAGGAACCGGCTGCGCCACTGCTTCAGGGTCTCGGCGTAGTGCCATCCGAGCTCGCGGCGCTGGGCGACCCGCAGGCTCGTGTGCCCGGCGAGGGTCTCGTCGATCGCCTGCAGGGAGGGGATGATCCCGCCGGGGAAGATGTACTTCTGGATCCAGGAGTAGGAGCGACGCGTGGCCCGCATCCGCTCGTGCGCCATGGTGATCGACTGGATCGCGACCCTGCCGCCGGGGGCGAGGAGACGGTCGATGGTGGAGAAGTAGATCGGCCAGTACTTCTCGCCGACCGCCTCGATCATCTCGACGCTGACGATGGCGTCGAACTGGCCCTGCACCTCGCGGTAGTCCTGCAGACGCACCTCGACCCGTTCGGACATCCCGGCGGCGGCGATGCGTCCGCGGGCGAGCTCGGCCTGCTCCTCCGACAAGGTGATGGTCAGCACCTCGGCGCCGCGCTGTGCGGCACGCAGGGCCAGGGCGCCCCAGCCGGTGCCGACCTCCAGGACCCGCGTGCCCTCGCCGACCCCGGCGTAGTCGAGCATGCCGTCGATCTTGCGCAGCTGCGCGGCCTCGAGGTCGTCGCCCTCCTCGAACCATGCCGAGGAGTAGCTCATCGTCGGGTCGAGGAATGCCGCGAACAGCTCGTTGCTCAGGTCGTAGTGCCGGTGGATGTTCTCCCGGGAGCCCTCGAGGGTGTTCTCCTCGTGGTGCGGCAGCCGCTCGTCGACGACGGTGCGGAACCGCTGCAGCCACTCGGGGATGAGCTGGCTCAGCTTGGCCGCGAACGGCGCGAGCAGGTCGGCCAGGTCGGTGCCCGGGCCGGGGCGCCAGTCACCGGCCATGTAGGACTCGCCGAAGCCGATCTTGCTGTCCTTGCCGATCCGGGCGAAGAACGCCTCCGGGTTCACCAGCTCGAAGACCGGCGAGTCGGGCCCGCCACCACCGACCACCCGGCCGTCGGGGTAGCTGGCCCGGACCGGCACGAGGCCGACGGCGCGCTCGAACAGGACGCGGGCGACGCGGGCGTGGACCGGGGCGGTGGGCACGGTCTCCAGCGCGGGCCAGCGCAGGGACGTGGGTGCGATGGCGGTCATCTCAGACACCTTCCTGCGCGCGGTGGCGCGGTCGGGGAGCAACGGGCAGTCGGCGCAGCCACAGCCAGACCCCGTGCACCCGGATCAGAGCCGTGACCTGCTGGGGCATCAGGGGCCGGCGCAGGACCTGGCCCACCAGCCGGCGGGGCGTGGCCGGCCGCGGGGTGCCGCGGAACGTGGCGCCGAAGGCGACCTCGCCGTCGCGGTGGAGCACGACGGTGGTGGCCACCTGGCCGGGGGTCAGGGTGAACGTGAGCTGGTAGCGGCCGGACACGTCGTAGAACGGGGAGACGTAGAGCTCCTTGTCGGTCCACGCCGTGCCGCGACCGTCCGGGCGCAGGAGGTAGGCGTGGCGCTCGCCGTAGGTGTTGTGCACCTCGGCGACGACGCAGGCCAGGTCGCCGGAGGCGTCCAGGCACCAGTGCACCGACAGCGGGTTGAAGACGTGGCCGAGGACCCGGGCGCTGGCGAGCATGACCACCCGCCCGCCGGTCAGGTCGATGCCCTCGCCGGCGGCGAAGGCGAGGACGTTGTCCTTGATGCTGCGCCCCGGGTCGCCGAGGTGGTCGGCGGAGTGGAACGAGGCGAACGGGCGCAGCCAGCGCGGCATACGGGGCAGGTCGTCCAGGTCGACCAGCCACTGGTAGACGCCGTGCCGGAAGCCGTGGCGGACCGGGCCCTTGCGCGAGTGCGAGACGAAGCCCTCGACCAGCGCCGGCAGCGTGGGCAGTGCCGGGGTCACCAGTCGACCCCGAAGTGCCGCGCTGCGTCCACCCCCGAGCGGCAGCCGTCCTCGTGGAAGCCCCAGCCGTGGTAAGCCCCGGCGTAGACGGTGGTGTCGCTGGCGAGGCCGGCGAGCGAGCCCTGGGCCGTCACCGCCTCCGGGGTGTAGATGGGGTGCTCGTAGTCCATCACGGCCAGGATCCTCGACGGGTCGACGCGCTCGCGCGCGTTGAGCGTGACCAGGTGCTGGTCCGGGGAGGTGTGCCCCTGCAGCCGGTTCATCCAGTAGGTCACCACGGTGGAGTCGTGAAGGTCGGTGCACGAGGTCATGAGGTAGTTCCACGAGGCCCGGGCCTGGCGCGCCGCCGGCAGGATCGAGGCGTCGGTGTGCAGCACGGTCTCGTTGCGGGAGTAGCTGAACGCCTTGAGCGTGCTGACCTCGTCGTCGGTCGGGTCGGTGAGCATGGCCAGGGCCTCGTCGGCGTGGGTGGCGATGACGACCTTGTCGAACCCGTGCCGCTCGCCGGTGGTGTCGACCAGCGTCACGCCGGTGGACCAGCGGGTGATGTCGCGCACGCCGGCGCTGACACGCACCGCGGGCAGCTGCGCGCCGATCCGCTCGACGTAGGTGCGGGACCCGCCGGCGACGGTGTACCACTGCGGCGAGCCGGTGACGCTGAGCATGCCGTGGTGGTCCAGGAACCGGAACAGGTAGCGCGCGGGGTAGAGCAGCGCGGTCTCCTGACCCGAGGACCACACGCAGGACACGACGGGCACCGCGTAGTGGGTGATGAAGTACTCCGGGAAGCCCTCGCGGCGCAGGAATTCCCCGTATGTCGTGAGGTCGCCGTCGGTGCTCGTGTCCAGGAACGCGCTGGCCCGGCGGTGGAACCGCTTCACCTGGCCCAGCAGGCGCAGGAAGGTGGGGTCCACGGCGCGGCCGCGCTGGGCCAGGAGTCCCCTGAGGCCGCGGCCGCCGGCGTACTCCAGCCCGCAGCCCTCGCACCGGATGCTCATGCTCATCTCGGTGGGGCGCACCGGCACGTCCAGCTCGCTGAACAGGCGTCGCAGCAGCGGGTAGGTGCGGTCGTTGTGGACGATGAACCCCGTGTCGACGGCGTGCCGGCTGCCGTCGCTGGCGGTGACGTCGTGGGTGTGGGCGTGGCCTCCGAGGCGGTCCTGCGCCTCGAACAGCGTGACGTCGTGGGTCCGGTTGAGCAGGTAGGCCGCGGTCAGGCCCGACACGCCGGCTCCCACCACCGCCACGGAGGGGCGCGACGACGTCGGCCTCATCGCGCCCCTCCAGCTGCGTGCCAGGAGGAAGCGCGCAGCGTCCGGTGGTCTGTGGGGGTGTGTGGACGTGCCGTCACCGGGGTCCCTTCCGTTCGGCGCGCGCGGTCGGTGCCGCTCGGACGTGTACGGCAGAGGTTCGTAGGCGCACCGGTGAGCGGATTGGTGCGGCTTGTGTGGCAGCGTAGTTGACCCGACGGCGGGGGCGGCCGGTCAGCGAGTGACCAGCTCGGCCACCTCGCTGACCTCCTGGGCGGCGACCACGTCGGCGTCCGCCACCGGCGCGGCCGGGGGGACCGGCGCGGGTGTCGTGGCCGCCAGCCGGGCCCAGTCGAGGCGGCGCTCGCGCCACGTGAAGATGACGAGCTTGGCCACCTCCTCGACGACCCGGGCGAGGAAGACCCCGGCGATCCCCAGCGGGGAGTGCAGGCCCAGCAGCACCGCGAGCGGCAGCCCGACGAGGAACGCGCCGCCGGCGTCGCCGAGGATGACGCCCCGGGCATCGTCACCGCTGGGCAGCACGCCCGCGCCGATGATCATGTTGCGGACCTTGACCACCTGGAACGCGGCGTTGATGAGGATGCCGACCGCGGCGGCGGCGCGGACCTGCGGGCCGGCGTGGCCGTAGAGCGGCTGCAGCAGGAACGCGCAGCACGCGAAGAGCAGCCCGAAGCCGATGCCGGTGCGGATGCCCGCCGCCTTGATCCGGCGCACCCAGGCGAGGGCGGCGGCGGCGTCGCCCTGCCCGATGGAGCGGCCGACCAGGGCGGTCGTGGCGCTCATGAGGCCCAGGCTGCCCACGATGAAGACGCCCTCGAGCGTGGCGGCGATCTGGGCCGCGGCGAGGGCCTGGTCGCCGAGCTTCTGGAAGACGACGTTGTAGAGGAAGGTCCCGCCGGTCCAGAACAGCTCGGTCACCCCGAGCGGCAGCGCGAGGACGAGCAGGGGCCGCAGCACCGGCTGCCAGCCGCCGCGCAACGTCGGGGGCTCCCAGCGCACGACCCGGTGCACGGCATACACCTGGGCGGTGAGGATGGCGAGCTTGAGCAGGTTGGTGACCAGGGTCGCCACGCCGGCGCCGGCGACCCCGAGCTGCGGCAGCGGGCCGGCGCCCGTGACCAGGGCGTAGCCGATCGCGGCGTTGAGCACGACGGTGCCGGAGGTCGCGAGCATCGGGGCACGGGCGTGGCCGGTGGAGCGCAGCACGCCGCTGAGCAGCATGCTCAGGACGGCCGGGGCCAGGGCAAGGCCCATGAGCTGGAAGTACCCGGCGCCGGCGCGGGCGACGGTGGGCGAGGCGCCGGTCGCGCGGAGCAGGTCGTGGGAGAACAGGAGCGGGGCGAGGGAGCAGAGCGCGGCGAGCACGGCGGCGACCACCAGCGCCGTGGACACCGTGGTGTTCATGTCGTGCCGGCGGTCCGCGCCGTGGGCCCGGGCGACCAGGATGCTGACCGACGCGGCGAGGGCGCCGAGGGTGAGCACGAGGATGAAGACCAGGCTGTTGGCGAAGCCGACCGCGGCGATGGCCGTGGCACCCAGGGTGCCGACGACGACCTGGTTGACGAAGTTGAGCACCAGGTTGAGGACGAACTCCAGGCTCACCGGCACCGCGATCCGGGCGATTTCCCGGCCGGGGGTGGTCTCGGCGGCCGCGGGCGTGCGGCGGCGCAGGGCAACAGGCATGGCGAGGTCCCGGGGGCAGTGGGTGGGGAGCGGGAGGACGCCATGGTCCGACCACGGTCGGAGGGGGTGGCGGTGGGTTCAGTTTACCGGCGCAACGATGCTGGCTCGCGCGGTTTTCGCACCGGGCGCGGTGGGTGCAGCGCCGCGACCGCGGGGGCTAGGCGCGCGGCACCGGCTGCGGTGGGTGCGGACCGCGGTAGCGACCGTGACCCCGGAACCGCAGCGGGGTCTCGTCGTACTCCTCCAGGGCGTGGGCCACCCAGCCGGCCGATCGGGCGATGGCGAAGACGACCTCTCCGGCCGTGCGCGGCATGTCGGCGGTCACCGCGAGGGCGGCGAGGGCGAGGTCGACGTTGGGGTGGTCGCCCACCTCGGTGGTGAGGTCGCGCACCGCGGCGGTGACCTCCTTCGCGCGGCGCTCGTCGGCCAGCAGGGCCAGCAGCGCGCTCGCGCGCGGGTCGCCCGCCGGGTAGAGCTGGTGGCCGAAGCCGGGCACGGGCCGGTCGGTGCGCAGGTGGTCGGCGACCACTGCCGCGGCGCCGGTCTCGAGCACGTCGCGCAGGGTGCCGTGGGCCAGCGTGCTCGCCGCGCCGTGCAGCGGCCCCTCCATCGCGGACAGCCCGGTGGCCACCACGGCGTAGGGGTGGGCCCGCACCGAGGCGGCGGTGCGGGCCGCGACGGTCGAGACTGCCAGGCCGTGGTCCATCAACAGGACCAGGGCGGCGTCGAGGCAGCGCAGCAGGTGCGCGGTGGGCGGCTGGGGGGAGAGGGCGGCCCAGAGCCGGCGGGCCAGTGGGCTCCCCGCGTCCGGGGCCTCGCCCAGCCGCGGCAGGGAGTCGACCATGAGCGTCACCAGCCCGCCGGCGGTGCCGATCGCGGCCGGTCCCCGGGTGTCGTAGCGGCGGGGGTCGACCGCCCCGGCTGCGGCCACCGCGACCCGCAGCCGGCCCACGAGGTCCGCGGCGCCGGGTAGGGAGCGCACCGCGCGGGTGGCCGCCCGCAGGGGAGCCTCGGGCGCCTGGAACAGGGTGGCGTCGATCCCACCGGTCCAGAGCCACGACGCGGCGTGCTCGAACGGCAGCGCGGCGGCCAGGTCGACCGCATCGACCCCGCGGAAGTAGAGGTGGCCGTCCTCGATGAGCGTGGTGTCGGTGTCGACGACGGGGCCGCGCCAGGACGGGCTGGCGGCGGGGCGGTCCCGGCGGCCGCGGTCCCGCAGGGCGTCGACCTCGGCCCGGTCGAAGACGCTGCCCCGGCCGCCAGGGACGCGGGTGCTGGTCAGCAGGCCCCGGCTGGCGTAGGCGTAGACGGTCTCCAGCCGCACACCGAGCCGGTCGGCCACCTGTCGGGAGGTGAGCTGGTCGCGAGGGTCCGGGGTCGCCATACATTGACTGTATCAACGTTGACGACAGTTGATCGCGGGCGCACAGTGCTGCTGACCGCCGGCTCGGGGCCGGCGGCGGACGAGGCAGGAGAGCGTGATGACCGCGCTGCAGGACGATGTGGTCGAGGTCCCCCGGGGGCTCAAGGGCGTGGTGGTGACCGATACCGCCCTGGGCACCGTGCGCGGGCGCGAGGGGTTCTACCACTACCGGCAGTACTCGGCCGTCGAGCTGGCCGAGCGCCGTTCGCTCGAGGACGTCTGGCACCTCCAGCTCGAGGGGTGGCTGCCCGACGCGCACGAGCGGGCCCGGTTCGCGGCCGAGGTCGCGGCGGCTCGGCACCTGCCGCAGGACCTGTGGGAGGCGCTGCCCCTGGTCGCCGCGAGCGGCGACCCGATGACCGGGCTGCGCACCGCCCTGTCCTGGCTCGGGGCGGCCCGGCGGATGCGTCCGGTCTACGACCTCACCCCGGCCCAACGCCGGGCCGACGCCGTGACGCTCGCCGCCGCGGTGCCCACGATCCTCGCCGCGCTGCACCGGCTCGCCGCCGGTCTGGACCCGGTGCCTCCGCGGGACGACCTCGGGCACGCGGCCAACTACCTGTGGATGATCACCGGGCAGGAGCCCGAGCCCGCCGCGGCGCGGGCGGTGGAGCAGTACCTCGTGCTCACCGTCGACCACGGCTTCAACGCCTCGACGTTCACGGCCCGGGTCGTCGCCTCGACCGGCGCGGACGTCGCGGCGTGCGTGGTCGGCGCGCTCGGCGCGCTGTCCGGACCGCTGCACGGTGGGGCACCGAGCCGTGCGCTGGACACCCTGGACGCCATCGGGTCACCCGACCGGATCGACCCGTGGGTGCGTGCCGCCGTGGAGGCCGGCGACCGGATCATGGGCTTCGGCCACCCGATCTACCGCACCGAGGACCCGCGCTCGCGGATGCTCAAGGGGGTCGCCCGGGGGCTGGCGGCCGGCCGTCCGCAGGCCGAGCGCCTGGTCGGGTTCGCCGAGGAGGTCGAGCACGGGGTGCTGTCCGTCCTCGCCGAGCTCAAGCCCGGCCGCGAGCTGCACACCAACGTCGAGTTCTATGCCGGGGTGGTCATGGAGCTGTGCGGCCTGCCCAGGACGATGTTCACGCCCACGTTCGCCGTCGCGCGGGTCATCGGCTGGAGTGCCAACGTGCTCGAGCAGGCACTGGACAGCAAGATCATCCGGCCCTCCTCGCGCTACGTCGGCCCGCCGCCCCCGCAGCCGGTGCCCTCGGCCTGACCGCGGGAGCCGGCCACACGGCATACCCCCGAGGTCCGGTAGGGACCGTTGGCCTGACGGCCGCACCGGCGCCCCCGCGAGGCTGGGTCTGCCCAAGGAGGCAGCGCCCGGGCGCTGCAGCACGGAGCGGACGGAGGCCGTCATGGACGCATCACCGACGAACCTGGCTGCGGGACAGGGGGTCCCACCCCGGCGGCGGGCGTGGCGCCGGGTCTCCGCGGTGCTGGCGGTCGTGGGTGCGGCGCTCGTGGTGCCGGTCTTCTTCCTCGGCAGCGACGAGCTGCGTGGGCTGTTCTACTACCTCGGGTTCGTCGCGCTCGGACTGGCCCTGGTGGTCGCGGTGATGGGCTGGGTGTGGGGGCGCGGGCGGTCGTTCACGTTCCTGCCGTGCACCCGCTGGGGCTGGTCGGCGCTGGGGACGTTCGGGCTCGGCCTGGTCCTGACGATCGTGCCGTCGTACGTCCAGACCACCACCGTGGCCGCCGGCAACGCGGTCAACAGCGTGATCCGCCTGGGCTTCCTCGTGATGTTCCTGGCGTCGGTGTTCGGTCTCTGGTCGGTGCGCTCGCGGGCCGAGCGGTCGTTGGGGCTCGTCGCCCTGGCCCTGGCCGTCGGAGTGGTGGTGCCCTACTTCCTGCTCGCCGCGGTGATCGAGGCGCACTGACGGCTGGCAGAGTCCGTCGGCAGCGAGACGTGCCGCGGCATGGCAGCATCGCGGCATGCCCGCAGACGCGTTGACTGAACTGGCCCGCGAGGTCGATGCCCGGTGCCGGCTGACAGGGGAGTTCACCCTGCGCTCGGGGGCTGTCTCGCAGGAGTACTTCGACAAGTACCGGTTCGAGGCCGACCCTCTGCTCCTGCGGCGGGTGGCTGAGGCCATGGTCCCGCTGCTGCCGACGGATGCCCAGGTGCTCGGCGGGCTCGAGCTCGGTGGGGTGCCGATCGCCACGGTGCTCAGCTCGCTCACCGGGCTGCCGCTGGGACTGGTGCGCAAGCAGGCCAAGACCTATGGGACGTGCCAGCTCATCGAGGGCGCCGAGGTCGCGGGGCGACGCGTCGTGCTCGTCGAGGACGTGGTCAGCACCGGTGGCGCGGCCCGGGCTGCGGCGCAGGAGCTGCGGAGCCGTGGCGCGACGGTGGACCTGGTGGTCTGCGCGATCGACCGGTTCGACGGCGAGACCCACCCGTTGGCGGAGGTCGGGGTGCAGCTGCGCTCGGTGTTCACGAAGCGGCAGCTGGACACGGTCCGCTAGCCGGACCTCACCACGCGCGGGGTCAGTCAGCGCAACGGTCGGGCTCCTGGATCTTGAGGCCAGGTGCCGGGAGCCGGGTGGTGGTCCCAGGGGTGGCTACGCTGATGGGTCCGCCGAAGACTTCGGCGGCCGCGTCCTCAGCGGCGTGCGGTCGGTCCCGGGCCAGAGATGGGTGAGCATGAGCCGGGCGGCGCCGGCCTGGTCGGCGTACTGGCCGGCCAGACGTGCTGTCAGCAGGTACGGCGCATCGGCGGCCGGCACCTGGTGGACGTACGTCGCCTCCGACAGCAGCAGGTCAGCGCCCTCGGCGAGGCGCGGGATGTCCGGGCTCGGTCCGGTGTCGCCGGTGAAGGCGAACACGGCATCCTCGGTGCTGAGGCGCAGGCCGGCGTTCGGCACGAAGTGGGGCAGGAGCCAGGTGGCGGAGACGAAGGGGCCGACGTCGAACCGGTCGCCGGGCGGGAACTCGTGCAGCGTGTAGGCGCCGCCGAGCATGCCCGGCCTGTCGAGTGCGAGGACGGCGTCCAGCGCGCCGTGGGCGGCGTACACCGGCAGGGCAGGGGGCGGGTCGTCGCTCAGGGCCCTGGCCCGCAACAGGGGGTTGAGGTCGGCGCAGTGGTCAGGGTGGCCGTGGCTGATCAGCACCGCATCGATCTCGTCGGCCGCTGCGTGCTCGAGCAGGCGAGGCAGCGTGGCGTAGCCGGGATCGATGAGCAGGCGGAACCCGTCGTGCTCCAGGACGTATCCGCTGCAGGCCTGAGCCGCCGTGGGCCACGCACCGCAGCCGCCGAGAACCGTCAGTTGCATGGCACCCGACCCTAGTGACCGGGCCGTGCCGCTGGGTCGAGGTCGATCGGCGCAGTCCAGGTCGAGCCGCCCGGTGACATGGAAAAGGAGAGGGTGTCCCTCTCCATTTCCAACGTATAGCGCACCCCGGGTCTTGCGGCAAGGCCCCGGTCGTGCCTCAGAATCGCCGGCCGAGGCCAGAACCAACGGACCTGGGGGTGGCGCCATGCCTCTGCGCGAATCGGATCGACGGGGTGACAGTGGCCGCAGCGCTGCTGCAGCGATCGGAGCCGCTCACGTGAACCCCGTGCGCACCAGCGCTTTCGACCTTCCCGAACGCCTCGGCCTCAAGGCCGACCCGGCGCTGATCGCCGGCGACGAGGAGCACTTCGAGGCCATCGCGCTGAGCCTCGAGGGCACGATCGCGGACCTGTCCGGCCGGCTCGACGCGGCGCGCAGCGCGCCCGGCGGTGCGGGCCAGCGGGCGATGGACCGGGACATGGAGATCCACCGGCTGACCGCCCGCCTGCGGACCCTCCGTCGCTTCGGGCTGGACCTGTGCCTGGGCCGCATGGTCGGCGCCGACGACTCCGAGCCCGTGTACGTCGGGCGGCTGGGCCTCAAGGACAGCGCGGGGCGCCGGCTGCTGATCGACTGGCGCTCGCCCGCGGCTGAGCCGTTCTTCGGTGCGACCTACGCCAACCCGATGGGCCTGGCGAGCCGCCGTCGGTATCGCTGGACCCGGGGTCGGGTCAGCGACTACTGGGACGAGGTGTTCGGTGTGGACGGGCAGACGCAGCCCGCCGCGCTCGACGACGACTCCGCCTTCATCGCCAGCCTGGGTGGCTCCCGGTCGGCCCGGATGCGAGACGTGCTCGGCACCATCGCGGCCGACCAGGACGCCATCATCCGGGCCGGCTCCCGCGCGGCCCTGGTCGTCGACGGTGGTCCGGGCACGGGCAAGACGGTGGTGGCACTGCACCGGACGGCATACCTGCTCTATTCCGACCCGCGCCTCGGGCACCGGCGCGGCGGCGTGCTGTTCGTCGGCCCGCACGAGCCCTACCTCGCCTACGTCTCCGACGTGCTGCCCAGCCTGGGCGAGGAGGGCGTGCAGACCTGCACGCTGCGCGACCTCGTCCCGGAGGGAGCGGGCGCGCTCCCCGAGCGCGACCCGGAGGTGGCGCGGCTGAAGGCGACCGCGGCGATGGTCGCGGCGGTCGAGCCGGCCGTTCGGCTCTACGAGGAGCCGCCCACCGAGGGGATGGAGGTCGAGACCCCTTGGGCCGACGTCTGGCTGAGCGCCTCCGACTGGGCCGAGGCGTTCGACGCCCCCGAGCCCGGCACCCCGCACAACGAGGCGCGCGAGCAGGTCCGGGACGAGCTGGTCTCGATCCTCGCCGACAAGCTCGACGTCGAGGAGGCCTCGCCCGAGCAGGTCCGCCGGTCGCTGGAGCAGAACCGTGAGCTGCGGACCGCGCTGAACCGTGCCTGGCCGATGCTGGAGGCGACTGACCTCGTGGGTGACCTGTGGTCGGTGCCCGCCTACCTGCGCCGATGCGCGCCCTGGCTCGGCCCCGACGAGGTGCGGACGCTGCAGCGGGCGGACCCCCACGCCTGGACGCTGTCCGACCTGCCGCTGCTGGACGCGGCACGGCAGCGGCTGGGGGACCCGTCGGCGTCGCTGCGGAGGCAACGCCGCGAGGCGGTCCTCGCCGCGGAGCACGAGGAGATGAGCCGGGTCATCGACCACCTCATCGCCACGGACGACTCGGACATGCACGTCATGTCGATGCTGCGCCACCCGGACCTGCGGCTGAATCTCGTCGACGAGGATGCCGTGCCCCGCGCCGACCCCGACCGGCTCGCCGGACCGTTCGCGCACGTCGTCGTGGACGAGGCGCAGGAGCTGACCGACGCGGAGTGGCAGATGCTGCTGGTGCGCTGCCCTTCGCGCAGCTTCACCATCGTCGGTGACCGCGCGCAGGCCCGCCATGGGTTCACGGAGACGTGGCAGGGACGCCTCGGGCGGATCGGGCTCGACCACGTCAACCTCGCGTCGCTGACCATCAACTACCGGACGCCCCAAGAAGTGATGGCGGAGGCCGAGCCGGTCATCCGGGCCGCGCTCCCGGACGCCAACGTGCCGACCTCCATCCGAGAGAGCGGCCTCCCGGTCTCGCACGGGTCCGTCTCGGAGCGGGACGGGATCCTCGACGCCTGGCGCGCCGCGCACGGTGAGGGTGTGGCGTGCGTCGTCGGCGACCCAACGTTCCAGGAGACGCCCCGTGTCCGGTCGCTGACCCCGGAGCTGGTCAAGGGGCTCGAGTTCGACCTGGTTGTCCTCGTCGACCCTGAGGCGTTCGGCATCGGCATCGAAGGAGCGGTCGACCGCTACGTGGCGATGACCCGGGCGACCCAGCAGCTGGTCATCCTCACGAGCTCCTGACGCGTGTGTCGGAACTCCCGTCACGGTGTGGCCGTCTCAATCCAGGACGCACCGCCCCGGGAGGCTCTGATGCAGTTGAGGACAGCTTCGGTGCTGGCCGTCGTGGTCGCCTTGTCGGGTTGCGGCACGACGGTGGCGATCAACTCGAGCCCCCCAGCTCATCAGACAGGACACCCTGACGGTCTGGTGGATGCCGTCCCGTTCGCGCTCTACACGCACTGCGGCGTCCACGAGCTGGCGTTCCGCGGGAACTACTACGTGCGTGCAGGTGGACCGTTGGACGACGGTCAGGGCAACCCACCCGCGGGGTGGGACAACCCCTACCAGCGTGGAGCCCTGACCATCTACACCGCGCGCGCGGTGTTCACTGACATGAGGGGCCATCGCGAGACTTTCACCCTGCGGCGCGGGGCCACGGCGTTCGAGACCGTCTGCTCCTAGCTCATCAATGTCTGACTGTTGGTCCGCAGGGGCTGCGTTGACGGTGAGCGTCCTTGAGGGCTCAGTTGCGTTTCAGGGGCGACACTGCGCTGGGGGAAAGCCCTCGGAGATCCTTGGTCCGAGGGGGGCGAGGTTGGTTCCGCGATGTGACAGACAGACGGCTCGGCCGTTCGGTCGTGGGCGCGTTGGTCTCGGGGGACGTGTGCGGCTTGACCTGCTTCCCGTACTGGGGGCTGTCGCGCTCGTGCTGTCCCTCGCGGCGGCTGTGGGGTGCGGCGCGGGTGGCAACAGCAACGGCGCGCGGCCCTGGACCGTGTGTGGCCAGGTCGTCTGGTCGTCGGCCTCGGGGCCGGTCGTGCAAGACGTCACGGCGACCAAGGTTGTGACCGTGAGCGCGCTGTCCAGTGGTTTCGACGTCTTCCTTCGACTCACCGGCGACTGTGCCCACGGAGCGGACGTGACCATCAGCCCGTCCGGATCCGCCACCGATGACGGCCAGGCGCGAGCCAGGGACAGTCGCCTGACCGCCGTGGCATTGCACCCGAAGCGAGGGGTCAGCTCGATCGACGTGGCCATCAAGCGGCAGAGCGGGTTCAACACCCTCGTGCGCATCAGGCTGACGCCCTAGGGCGGCCGACGTCCTGTGCGGCGACGCTCGCCATGCCGAGCTGTGCGCTTGGGCCGGCAACACCTGAGGGATGCGTCGTCACGAGTCAGCGCCTGCGGGTGTCGCGCCGATCGGAACCTGTCGGCCGGAGCTGGCGTCGATCAGGCGGCGTGTGCCCAGCGGCCTCGTCAGTCGCACCTTCACCAGATCGCTGCAGGCCGCCGCAACCTGGCCATCAGGCACGGTGGCGGCGAGCTCGATGCGGACCGCGCTGGCAGACTCGGCCACCCGCACCCCGTAGGGCTGGCTGTGACACGAGTCGGCGACCACTGTCAGTCCCGCCGGATCGCCTGGCATGACCAGGGCTCTGTGGAAGCTCACGGGAGTGGTCACCCATCCCGTGCAACCGGCCACCGCCGCGCCCATCAGCACGGCGCCGACCCCACGCCTCATCCCCCCGCCACCAGTCGATGTCACGTCGTTCCGATGCCCCCGTGCCGGTGGGGGTTCCCGCGCCGGGCCGTTGCCGCCCTCCATGCGGTTCCGGCAACGGACCCCGCCCTCGGGCAGGTTCGAATGGAAACGCCCGTCCTGAGGAGTCTTACCCGGTCTCAGGCTTCGGCCGAAGCCATTGTCTCGAAACGGTTTTCGCGCTCTTGAGGTTGCGGCGGTGAAGCCACCGGTATGCGCGTGTCAGTGGTGCTGGACGATCTGGATTGGGTTGCCGTCGGGGTCTTCGACCCAAGCGATCAGAAGGCG
>NZ_DASVZH010000017.1:0-1570 GCF_036391795.1 Oryzihumus sp. | reverse complement strand
TGGAGGCCGGACTGGGCCTGCGCGGGCTTCTGCTCCAGTGCCCCCGGCTCGACGAGTATGCCGACCGGCCTGACCCTGGTGCCGTAGGCGAAGGCCCAGTCGAGCAGCTTCGCGGTGACCCGCCAGCTGCCGTTGGTGCCGGCCATCTGGGTGACCAGGTAGGTGTGCCCGTGCCGGGTCGCCGCCCCGATGAAGGTCTGCTTCGCGGCGATCGTGTAGCCGTTCTTGATGCCGATCGCGCCGGGGTAGTTGTAGAGCAGCCGGTCGTGGTTCTGGATGTCGTATGCCGGTCGCTGCCGCCCGCGGGCGTCCTTGCCGCCGGGGAACTTGATGTGCTTGGTCGCGACGTAGGTGCGGAACTCCGGGAGCTGCATCGCGGCGCGGCCGATGAGCGCCAGGTCGTAGGCGCTGCTGGTCTGCCCGGGCCCGTCCAGGCCGCTCGGGTCGACGGCCAGGGTGTCCAGCGCGCCGAGGTGCCGGGCGATCCCGTTCATCTCGGCCAGGGTCCGGGGGCGCCCTCCGTTGGCCGAGGCGAGCGCGTAGACCGCATCGTTGGCCGACGCCATGAGCATCGCCTGGAAGAGGGTGCCGGCCGGGTAGGCCGTGCCCGGCACGATCCCGACGCGCGTCCCGTCGGCGTTGGCGTCCTCCCGGGTCGCCATCACCCTGGTCTCGGGGCGGACCCGGGGGATGAGCGCCAGGGCGGCCAGCGTCTTCAGCGTGCTGGCCGGCAGGAAGCGCGCGTGCGGTGCCTTGGCGGCGAGGACCTCACCGGTGGTCAGGTCGGCGACCAGCCACGAGCCGCACGGCATCGCCGGCGGGGCGGGCACACCCGCCGGCCTGTCCACGATCACCCCGGGCCGGCCGAGCGCCTCCCCGCCGATCACGGGCCGGGAGGGGGCGGAGGCCGCGGCCGGGCGTGCCGTGGTCGTGGTCGAGGGGGCTGGGGTGCCTCCGGCGGCCGGCACCGCCGACGCCGGGGCGCCGACGCCGAACGCGCCCGTCGCGGCGAGCAGGATGCTCGCCGCGAGGGCGCGTCCGGTGCGAGGCAGGGGTGACATCAACGGCATACCGTAGTCGTCCCCGGGCCCGAGCGGTGAGAGGTTCGCGGACTAGAACTTGCGCGTCAGAAGGGCGCGCTTGACCTCCTGGATCGCCTGCGTCACCTGGATGCCGCGGGGGCAGGCCTCGGTGCAGTTGAAGGTCGTGCGGCAGCGCCACACGCCCTCCTTGTCGTTGAGGATCTCCAGGCGCTGCTCGGCGGCCTCGTCACGGCTGTCGAAGATGAACCGGTGCGCGTTGACGATGGCGGCCGGGCCGAAGTACTGCCCGTCGGTCCAGAACACCGGGCAGCTGGTCGTGCAGGCCGCGCAGAGGATGCACTTGGTGGTGTCGTCGAACCGGTCCTTGTCGGCCTGGCTCTGCAGGTGCTCCTTGGTCGGCTCGTTGCCGTTGGTCACCAGGAACGGCATGACCTCGCGGTAGGCGTCGAAGAACGGCTCCATGTCGACGATGAGGTCCTTCTCCACGGGAAGGCCCTTGATCGGCTCGACGGTGATCGGCTTGTCCG
>NZ_DASVZH010000016.1:0-4269 GCF_036391795.1 Oryzihumus sp. | reverse complement strand
CGAGACCCTGGACTGGAAGAATCCCGCCCAGAAGCTGAACGAGCTCCTCGTTGCATCAGCCGCTTGAAACCGCCGCCACCGCAGACCCGGGGAACGTCCCTCTCGGCACGTCAGGCGTCGTGGCCGTGGGGAGGCCACAGCGCGAGCGCCGCACGCCAGCCTGCGGTCAGCGGCAGGCCGGCCAGGTCGTCGGTGGGGAACCATGCCGCCGACGCGGTCGTGCCGCCGACGTCGTGGACCACCGGCTCGGTCGGCTCCCCGCACGTGGCGCGGTAGACGATGCGCACCGCGTGGAAGTCCTCCAGGTGGCCGTCCGGCGCCCGGCCGACCCAGTGGCTGCTCTGGATGCCGGCCAGCGAGGTCACCTCGACCCGCTGCCCGCTCTCCTCCCACACCTCGCGCAGCACCGTGTCGGCCGGCGCCTCGTGCGGGTCGAGCCCACCGCCGGGCAGGCCCCAGCGCCCCGGCTCGCTGGTCAGCCCCGACAGCTGGGCCAGCAGCAGCCCGCGCTCGCTGGTCACCACGGCATACGCCGCCACCCGCTGGTAGGGGTCGGCGACCTCACCGGGCCCGACGACCAGGTCGCGGTCGCGGTGCACGACCGCGGTCTGCGGCACCGGCGGCCGGCCCTGCGCGCGGGCGACCCGGAAGCTCGCGGTCAGCACGTGCTGCTCCCTCGAGACGCTGCTCACCTCCAGGGCATCCACCACGCGCCAGCCAGAGGCCCACAGCAGCGCCTGCGGGTCCTGCCCGTGGCCGAGCCTCTGCCGGGCGACCTCGTCACCGGCGGCGTCGACCCCGACGACCTCGATGAGCGGCTGCGGGGTGCGCTGCCGCGTCATCGGCGGGCCCCCGCCAGCGCGATCGCCCGGGCGTACTCCGCCTCGGCCCGCTCCAGCACGTGCTCCCAGGACTGGGTCGGGGCGACCTGCCGGTTGTGCTCGGCCATGCGCCGGCGCAGCGCGTCGTCGAGCAGCAGCCGGGCGACGCAGCCGGCCAGCGCCTCGTCGTCGCCGGCGAGGAACCCGTTGACGCCGTCCTCGACGTACTCGTTGAGCCCGCTGCCCCACAGGCCCACCACGGGCAGCCCGGCGGTGCGGGCCTCCAGTGCGGCGATGCCGAAGCTCTCCAGCCGCGCGGGGGCGACGTAGATGTCCGCGTCCGCGTACGTCCGGCGCAGCTCCTCCCGGCTGACCCGCCCGACCAGGCGCACGGTGCCGGCCAGGTCGTGCCGGTCCACGAAGCGCTGCAGCCGGGCGCGGTCCGGGCCCTCCCCCAGCACCTCGAGGGTGAACGGCACCTCCGGGGCCAGCTCGCGCACCCGCCGCACCGCGTGCAGCAGCGCCATCGGCCGCTTGCGCGCGGCCAGCCGCATCGCCGACACCACCCGTATGCCGTCCGCCCCCGCGCGCGGTCCGCGCTTGGTCAGCCACGCGGAGACGTCGATGCCGTTGGGCAGGTTCTCCACCACCCCGGCGTCGCCGATCGCCCGCTGCAGCGGCTCCCCGGCCACGGCCGAGACCGCGTTCATGGCCATCCCCGCCTCGGCCCAGCCGCGCACGGCCGGGACGAGCCGGAACAGCGGCGCCGCCGCCCCGAGCATGCAGTGCCACGTCATCGTCGTGGGCAGCCGGATCGAGGTGGTGACCCGCGCGCAGTCGACCGCGAACGGGCTGACCACGCCCATGTGCACGTGCGCCACGTCATACCCGCCCGCCTGCAGCCGGCGTCGCAGCTCCGGTGGCGCGAGAGGGTTGACCGGCAGCTCGAAGGGCAGCCGCAGGGCCAGCCGGTGCACCTCGATGCCGTCGACCACGTCGACGAAACCGCCCCGCTCCCCGCGCGCACCGGGTGTGGCGGTGAACACGCTCACCTGGTGTCCACGGCCGCGCAGCCGCACGGCAAGGTCGTGGACCTGCACCTCGATGCCCCCCAGGCGGGGCAGGTAACAGTCGGACAGCAGGGCAACCTTCACGAAACCCAGCCTTCCATGAGTCAGGATGTACCCGATGCCACACACCCTCTGTGCCTTTCACGCCCACCCCGACGACGAGGCGCTGCTGACCTCGGGGACGATGGCGCGTGCCGCGGCGGAGGGTCACCGTGTCATCGTGGTGGTGGCGACGGACGGGGATCTGGGGCTGGCCTCCTCCGCGTTCGCCGGGGACGGCCGGCTGGGACAACGCCGGCTGGCGGAGCTGCGCGAGAGCGCGCAGGCACTGGGGGTGGCACGCGTGGAGCACCTGGGTTACGCCGACAGCGGCCTGGCCGACGACCTGCGGCCGGACCCGCCGGGGCAGACCCGCTTCGTCCGAGCCGACACCGACGAGGCGGCGCGGCGACTGGCCGCCATCCTGGTGGAGGAGTCGGTCGACGTCCTTCTGACGTACGACGCCAACGGCGGCTACGGGCATCGTGACCACGTGAAGGTGCACGAGGTGGGAGCCCGTGCGGCCGAGCTGGCGGGGACCCCCAGGGTGCTCGAGGCCACCGTGCCGCGCGACACGATCTGCCGGGCCATCGCCCTGGCCGGCAAGGTCTACCGCTTCCCGCCCGAGTTCGACCCGACCTCGTTCGAACGCGCGTTCAGCCCCCGCTCGGCGATCACCCACCGGATCAGCGTGCGCCGGTATGCCGCCGCGAAGCGCGCCTCCATGCGCGCCCACGCCTCCCAGGCCAGCGCGGACGGGGGCGCCGACCGCACCCTGGCGGCGTTCCTGCGGATCCCCCGCCCCCTCTACGACCTCGTTTTCGGCCGGGAGTGGTTCGTCGACCCACGGCACCCGGCCGGGGCCCCCGTGGCCCATGACGTCTTCGCGGGGCTGACGTGAGCGCCCAGGGAGAGACCGTGGCACGCGCCACGACCGACGAGACCGACGTCCCCCGCTTCACCCGACCCTCCGCGCGGCAGCTGCTGCAGGGCCTGGGTGGTCTGGCCATCGCGGTCGCGGTGCTCGCCTGGGGGCTGCCGCACTTCGTCGGCACGAGCTGGCACAAGGTCTTCGAGCTGATGCGCCACGTCGGCCCGTCCACGGCGCTGGGCCTGCTGCTCCTCATGATGGCCGGGCTGTGGCTCTACACGTTCACCCTCACCGGGTCGCTGCCGGGCCTGTCCCACCCCCGGGCGCTGATCGTCAACGTGTGCGGCTCCTCGGTGGGCAACCTGCTGCCGTTCGGCGGGGCGGCCGGGGTCGCGGCGACCTACGCGATGTGCCGCTCCTGGGGCTTCTCGCGCCGCGACATCTCGACCTCGATCGTGGTCAGCGGCGTGTGGAACGTCCTGGCCCGGGTGGTGCTGCCGATCATCGGCATCGCGGCGCTGCTGTTCGGCGCCGGTGACCTGCCGCGGGCCGTCGCCGGCGGGGCCGTGGTCGGGGGCCTGCTCGGGGTGCTGCTGCTCGGCACGTTCATCGCGGTGATCGCCTCCGAGCGTGCCGCGACCGTGGTCGGACGGACGCTCGACAAGCTGCTGCGGCCGATCTCGCGGCGCACCCAGCGCAGCCACGACCTCGGCATCGACGAGCTCGTGCACGACCTGCGCGGGCGCATCTCGGGGGTGGTCCAGACCGGCTGGGCCAGCATGACGTTCGGCCTGGTCGGCTTCTTCGGCGTCTACTACGTGCTCTTCTGGTTCTGCCTCAACGCCACCGGGGTGCACGTCTCCTTCGCGCACATGTTCGCCGCCTACGCCCTGGGCCGGCTGCTGACCGCGGTCGGCATCACCCCCGGTGGAGTCGGGGTCACCGAGACCGGCACCGCGGCCGTGCTCGTCGGCTGGGGCGCCGACCCCGCCGGCGCGACCGCGGGCGTGGTGCTCTTCTCGGTCTACACCCACCTCATGGAGATCCCGTTGGGCGCGCTCGGCTGGATGGCCTGGGGCCTCTCCCGCAAGCAGCGCCCCGCCGACTGAGCACCGTCCCGAGGGCCTCGTCTACTCCGCCGAGAGGGACGTTTCTCGTGCTCGGGGCCCGGCCGCTTCAAGTGGTTGTTGCAACGAGGATGACGGAAGGATCCGGTCATGCCTGGTGCACGGTTGTCGGAGCAGGAGCGCGCAGATCGAGGTGTTGTTCGGGCAGGGGCTGACCTTCCCGCAGATCGCGGCGGTGATCGGTCGGGACCGGTCCACGCTCTGGCGGGAGGTGACCCGCAACCACGCCTACCGCGGCGGGCACGTGGTCACCGGGGCGGTGCACCCGGGCAGGTCCACTCGGACCAACCCCGACGGGCTGGGTGGGGTCTACCGGTGGCGGTACTGCCACCGCCACGCCC
>NZ_DASVZH010000015.1:0-2046 GCF_036391795.1 Oryzihumus sp. | reverse complement strand
CGCCCACGGGCCGGCCGCGTGGATCGCCTCCGCCACCCGCTCCTTCCCGGTCCCGCTCTCACCGAGGATCATCACCGTCGCGTCGGAGCCGGCCACCAGCCGGACCATCCGCTCGAGCTCCAGCATGGCCGGGGCGCGGCTCCGGAGCGGGCTCCCCTCCTCGCCGCCGGCGTCGGGGTGCGGCTCGGGGGCCTCGATCACCGAGGTGAAGGTCTCGAGCGCGCCGACGGGCTCGCCGCCCGGCGCGAGCAGGGGCACCGCGCTCTTCACGATCAGCAGCAGCCGTCCATCCTTCGTCCTGACCGTGCAGGTCTTGGAGACACGCTGGCGCTCGACCATCCCGCACTTGATGGGGCCGAGACCGCAGGCGCACCCCTGGACGGAGTCGCCGGCGAGCAGCGAGCAGTCCCGACCCAGCGCGTCCTCGCGGGAGTAGCCGGTGATCCGCTCCGCGGCGCGGTTCCAGTAGGTGACGCGTCCGGCCACGTCCGTGGTGAACAGGCCGTGCGGCAGCGCGTCCGCGAGCACACGCACCGCGCCCTCGCTCCCCAGGCCGAGGAAGGGGAGTGTCTCGAGGTCGATGTGCGCTGGCATGGGTCCCGTCACGACGTCCATTGAGAGCCCAAATGGAGCACAGCGCTTCGCGCGCGCCATGCGCCCGATTGCCGCAAGCCTCTCATCCGGCACTCATGCTGCATGTGCACGAAACGCGAGCGACGTCGCACGGTTGACCGCAGTCCCGACCGCGCGGCTGATGCCTTCAAGAAGGAGAGGGCCCGGCCGCCACGAAGGACAGCCGGGCCCCTTCACTGCGACTGGCTACCGGGAGAAGTACCCGACGACCAGCCTGGGCTTCGTCATGTTGACGGAGCAGGTCGTCCCCGAGGTCGAGTCACAGCCCTCGAACCTCAGGAACGTGGCGCCTCCGGCGGGGTTGGCCGTGAGCGTGACGGTGCTCCCCGTGGCGGGGTCGATCCGGCAGATCTGGTCACCGCCGGCGCCACAGGAGATGCCGCCGCCGGTGATCGTGCTCCCGCTGCTCGAGAACACCCGGACGACCAGCGCCTGCGTCGGTGAGTAGGGACCGCCACCCGAACCGTCGCTGAACAGGGCGGTGACGCCGGTCGTCCCGGCCACCGTGGCGGTGCACTGTGCCGGAGCGCCCGCCACCGGCGTGCAGCCTTGCCAGCTCACGAACGTCGTGTTTGGACCGGGATTCGCCGTGAGGGTCACGACGGTGGTGTCAGGGAGCGCCGCGTTGCAGGCGCCCTGCGTGCCCATGTTGCAGTTGAACGCGCCGCCGCTCACGTTGCCCCAGCCGGTGCCCACCACGCTCAGGTTGATGCCCGAGCCGGTCACCGGGGTCGTCTGCACCGGCGCGCCGAAGGTGACGGTGACGAGCTTGGTGCCGCCCAGGCCGTCCACGGCTCCGACCCCCGAGAACGTGCAGGCCCGACCGTCCGCGGAGACCGACGCGCATCCGGTCCAGCCGGTCACGACGGACCCGACGCCGGCGCTGGCGGTGAGGACGAGCGTGCCGCCCTGGGCCACCACGGTGCTGCAGCTGCCGATGTCGAAGCGACAGTCGATGCCTGCGCCCGTGACGCTGCTGCCGGGGGCGTTGCCGTACATGCGAACGTAGACCGGCACCTGGCCGCCGGTCAGCGCCGCCACCCGCACCTGCGAGTAGCCCATCGCCTCCCAGTGCTCGACGAACCTTGGCTGGCCGGCGTTGGGATTCGGGATGGTGCCGGCGGAATCGAGGAACTGATCCTCCGCCGGCTCCCTCAGCTGCTTGCCGAAGAAGAACGTCGAGCCGGCCGAGTGGCAGTCGGTGCAGCCACCCGCACCGTACGGACCGGGCTTCAGCGCCGGGTTGGCCGGGTCGCGCTTCGGGACCACGTTGTGGTTGATCGCGAAGTCGTGGCTCTCCGCCACCGCGCTCTCGAAGAACTGCACGTTGCCGGCGGCGTCGAGGTAGTAGACCTTCCCGGCGCGGATCAGCACCGGCCGCACCACGATCGTGGCGGCGGTGGGATCCGGGTT
>NZ_DASVZH010000014.1:0-8754 GCF_036391795.1 Oryzihumus sp. | reverse complement strand
TCGGACCAGCTGGCGTGAATGGCGCTGACCATGACCCCGGGGTCACGGCCGCCCCGGCCGGCAGGGCTGTCGTCGCAGACAATGCCGCGGCGACGACGGCCGCGGCGGACACAAGTTTTCTCATTCCCTCAGCTCCCCGATTGTTGGGTGTGTGATGGAACGGTGACGGGGCGGGGTCAAAGGCGCTCCGCCTCTGTGCCGTAGGCGACCTGATCCGAAGATCCCGGGCTCTGGGAGAACGCTGACGTACCTGACCTGCGCATGTGCCCGACGGTCCGCCAAGGCCGATGGCGTAGACGGGCAGTGACTTTGGCGGAGTAATGCTGCGGGCCGGCGCAGCTCTCGACGTCAGTCGTTGACCCTCTGGTGGGATGCGTTGTGCGTCAAGGCTGCTGCCGTGGCGAGGACGGAGGGCGCTGCCGAGGACGGGCGCAGTCAAGCGGTTGGAGCAGGTCTGCTCACCCGATTGGGCGATCTGCACGACCGTTGGGATCGCCACCATCGGGCTTGGGGTCGGACCCGTAGCGACCCTCTTGCAGTGCAATCCGAGGCACGCTGCGGGCGCCCCCGACCGCGCCCTGGGGAGGCTGTCATGAGGTCCTTCTTCGTCGATCGTCAGGGTTTGCCGCTTCGCTGGGTACTGGCACCAGCGGCACTCGTGGCCGCGGCCGCACATCTGCCCGTCATCGGTCCCCACCTGGCCGAAGCTCCCTACATGGGAGTGCTCTTCATCATGCTCACCGCCGCATGTGTTGCCCTTGCGGCGGCAGCGATCGTCCGGGACACGATGGCGGTCTACGCCTTGGCAGCGCTGACCTGCGCCTTGGCCATCCTGGGTTACATCGCCACACGGCTGGTCGCCTTCCCGCTCTTGGCCGACGACGTCGGGAACTGGTTCGAGCCAATGGGGGTGCTCTCAGTGGGCTCGGAGACGATCGTCGTAGTCAGCGCGGGCATTGCGTTTCGCGGCGTGCGTAGCCGCTCCGAGGCGCCCGAATCAGCCGGCGACGGTTCGCCGCTCCCTGTCTGACCGGATCCCCCGCGGCAAGCGGTCTCTGCAGCATTCAGTGGTCCGAGCGCTCTTCCGGGCTTGAGACAGGAAATCCACTCGTTGCCGCCCGGCCCTCAACCCGTGTCACGTTGCGTTGGCGGGCCGCGACAGTTGCCCAGATGGGCGCATGGCTTGGTGCATGCCGAGCGTCTAGCCGGCAAGGGTGTCGAGCACCCGGGGCGGCCGGGTCTGCAGCCGCCCACGAGGGAGGTGTGAGAGTCCGTGGGCGGCTGCGTACTCGGGCACCTTTGTGGCGAGAGCGCTTTCCCGAGTACCTCTTCCCCAACGCATCAAGGGTGCGGGCTGCGCGTGGGTCAGTTCTCGGCCGCAGGGGTGATTTCCGCTGTGAGCTCTCTGCCAGAAGGTTTGCGTAAGGCTGGGAGGGCACGGGACCTGCGCCCTTCGAGCGATGTTGCTGGTGGGCCTCGAGCCGAGTTGGAAGGTTTGAGCTCAAGGCCACTGATCGCCCCGGACAAAGGAACCGTGTGGTGCACGACCGGGCCTTGCCGAGACGTGGGTCAATTCCCAGCTGGCCTACGCTCGCGCCGTGTCCGGCGCCGCTTCGGCGTCCTCGACTGGGCGGTCAGCGCCGGTCACGGACAGGTAGGTCACAAGGACGCCGATCAGGGTGGCCAGGGTGAGCGTGACCGGGCCGGTGCCAAGGTCCAGGCCGCCCCGGCTAGCCGGGACACCCAGCCAGTCCGCGAACGAGGCGCCCAAGGGACGCGTCACGACGTAGGCGAACCAGAACGCGGCGATGCTGTTCATCCCCAGCCGCCAGTGGGCCACGGCGGGGATGGCGATCACGACCGCGAAAAGCATCCCGGAGGCGAAGTAGCCCAGGTGCATGGTGGAGGCCGTCATGTCACCGGCAGCCGTTCCCAGGGCGAAGGTGCACAACACGGCGGCCCAGTAGAAGCGTTCTCGCCGCGGCGTGCGGATGCTGTGGATCGACAGCGTGTGCTCGCGCCTGTACCAACAGGCGAAGATGACCGCCAAGGCCACCGCGAAGAAGATGGTGCTGACGACGTAGGGCACACCGAAGCCGATGTGCACCACATCAGCCGCCATGGTCCCGAACACGCTCACCATCGACACCGCCAACCAGTAGCGCCAAGGCCGGTAACGGCCCGAGCCGAACTGGAGGGTGAGCGCGGCGGTGAAGGCCAGCGCGCCGAGCGTCACGGCCACGAACGGGTTGATCCGTCGGACCAGGTAGTCCGACGCGGTCTCCCCCATGCCCGTGGTGAGCACCTTCGTGACCCAGAACAGTGCGGTGACTGCCGGCACCTTGCTCAGTCCGGTCCGAACTCCCGGCGCGAAAACTCTGGACTGCTCACCGGTAGCCATTGGCCGAGTATCACCGGCAGGCCTGACGCCTGGACTCCCCTCATCGCGCGACCGGGGCTGCGTCCCGGGCCGGTGGCCAACCCTCGGGCATCAGTAGCGGTTGGTCTGCACCATTCGGCGGACAACACGCTGCGAACATGAAGGAACCGCTGCTCGGGTCGCAAACCCAACTGCAACGGCTCGACCACTGGGTGCACCAGCTGATCGGCGGGGCAGGCGACTAGTCAGACTCGCGACCAAAGTCAGATACCCACTGCTCGGCAGATCCGGAAAGCGCCCTGCGCCGAATGGCGGCGGAATAACGCACTCACCCGGCGATGAATCAGCCGGGACGCCGAGCGCGGGTCTCCTGCACCACCAGCCCGTTGCCATCCGGATCGGTCAGCGTGAAGTAGCGCCCCCAAGGCTGCTCCTGGACACCACCCGGGGCCTCTGCGCCGCGTGCGGTGAACTCGGCAAGGTCGCCGTCGAGGTCGTCGGTCTCCAGTACCAACCCACGCAACGACCCTGCCGGCATCGACTCGAACCAGGTCACCAGGGTCAAAGACGTCTGGCCACCGGGCGGGGCGACCTGCACCCAGCGCAGGTCGGGTTGCATCTGGGCGTCACGGACCAGGTCAAAGCCGAGAACGTTGACGTAGAAGTCTCGAGACCGGTCCTGATCGGACACGGGCACTGAGAGCACCTGAAGGTGAGTGATCGCCACGTGCCAGAACCTACCCTTCCCAGCCCCGCCAACTGCCCCGCCACCGCGGGCCCAGCCTCTCCTGGCTCCGGCGACGCCCGGGCCACGCAGGCCAGATGAGAGCCACACGACCAGCGTGGGCAGGCCGAAATGAGAGCGACAGCCCGGGCGCCTGAACCGAAGCCTGGCCGGGCCGCGGTTCTGAGGCAATGAAACAAGCAGCCGAATTGAGGACGTTGCTTTAGTGCGACGCGCGGGCCGCGAGTGCCCCGACGTTGGTCATCTGGGCTGGGCTGGGTTCGGTCACGAACAAACTCCCGTCTGATCTAGTGTCCTGTCGCCTTGAGGTACAGGGACCGGTCTGTGTCGCCGATAGGCGCTTGCGAACGTGCTCGGGGCGGTCAACCAATGCTGGCGGGTTGCGCCGACCGCGCTCACCTGGCGTGCTTGGCCAGCCGCAACCACGTGTCAACGACGGTGTCCGGGTTGAGCGACATGGACTCGATGCCCTCGTCGAGCAGCCACTCGGCGAGGTCGGGGTGGTCCGAGGGGCCCTGTCCGCAGATGCCGATGTACTTGCCCTGGTCGCGGCAGGCCCGGATGGCCATGGCCAGCATCTTCTTCACGGCGGGGTCCCGCTCGTCGAACGAGCCCGCCACAAGCGAGGAGTCTCGGTCGAGCCCGAGTGTCAGCTGGGTCATGTCGTTGGAGCCGATCGAGAACCCGTCGAAGTGCTCGAGGAACTCCTCGGCGTTGACCGCGTTGGAGGGCAGCTCGCACATCATGACGACCTGGAGGTCGTTACCGCCGCGCCGCAGGCCGTGCTGCCCGAGCAGGTCGATCACGCCCTTGGCCTCGGCGACTGTGCGCACGAAGGGGATCATGACCTTGACATTGGTCAGCCCCATGTCATCGCGCACGTACCGCAGCGCCTCGCACTCCATGGCGAAGCAGTCGGCGAAGTCGGCCGACAGATACCGCGAGGCGCCGCGGTAGCCGATCATCGGGTTCTCCTCGTGCGGCTCGTAGCGCTGCCCACCCAGTAGCCCGGCGTACTCGTTGGACTTGAAGTCGGACATCCGCACGATCACTGGCTCGGGCGCGAACGCGGCCGCCAGCATCGCGATCCCTTCGCTGAGCCGCTTGACGAAGAAGTCACGCGGGCTGTCGTAGGCGGTGATGAGCCGCTCGATCTCCGCCTTGAGGCCCGGCTCCTGGTCGTGGAGCTCGAGCAGCGCCCTGGGATGGATCCCGATCTGTCGGTTGATGATGAATTCGAGCCGCGCGAGCCCGATCCCCTTGTTGGGCAGGCGGGAGAACTCGAACGCCTGCTCCGGGGTGCCGACGTTCATCATGATCTTCACCGGCAGCTCGGGCATGTCCGTGAGGGAGGTCTCGGACACCGAGAAGTCGCGCCTGCCGTCGTAGACGAACCCGGTGTCGCCCTCGGCGCAGGAGACGGTGACCTCCTGCCCCTCCTTCAGGTCCCTGGTGGCGCCGCCGGTGCCGACGACGGCGGGGATACCGAGCTCGCGCGCGATGATCGCCGCGTGGCAGGTGCGCCCACCGCGGTTGGTGACGATGGCGCTGGCGCGCTTCATGATCGGTTCCCAGTCGGGGTCGGTCATGTCCGCGACGAGGACTTCACCGGGCTGGAACTCGTGCATGGCATCGATCGAGCTCATCAGGCGCACCGCGCCCGCGCCGATCTTCTGGCCGATCGCGCGCCCCTCGACGAGCACCGGGCCGCGCTCGTTCATCCGGAACCGCTGCAGCGTTGAGCCGCTCGCGCGTGACTTCACGGTCTCGGGGCGCGCCTGAAGGATGTAGAGCCTGCCGTCGACGCCGTCCTTGCCCCACTCGATGTCCATCGGGCGGCCGTAGTGCTCCTCGATCTTGAGGGCGTGGGCGGCGAGCTCGGTGACCTCGTCGTCGGTCAGGCTCAGCCGCACCTGGTCGGCCTCGTCGACCGGCACGAACTCGGTGGTGCGTCCGACGGCCGCGTCGTCGGTGTAGACCATCTTGGTGGCCTTGCCTCCGAGGCCGCGCTTGAGGATCGCGGGGCGTCCCTGGCGCAGCGCCGGCTTGTAGACGTAGAACTCGTCGGGGTTCACCGCGCCCTGCACCACGGCCTCGCCGAGCCCGTAGCTGCTGGTCACGAACACCGCGTCGGGGAAGCCGGACTCGGTGTCGATGGTGAACATCACGCCCGATGCGCCGATGTCGGAGCGCACCATCCGCTGGATGCCGGCGGACAGTGCGACAACGGAGTGGTCGAAGTTGCTGTGCACGCGGTAGGCGATGGCGCGGTCGTTGTAGAGCGAGGCGAAGACCAGCTTGATGGCGTGCAGGATGTTGTCGATCCCCCGGATGTTCAGGAACGTCTCCTGCTGGCCCGCGAACGAGGCGTCGGGGAGGTCCTCCGCCGTCGCGCTCGAGCGCACCGCCCAACTCACCTCGTCGCCGGCGTCGCCGACGAGGCTCTGGTATGCCGTGCGGATGTCGTCCTCGAGGTCGGCCGGGAAGTCCTGTGCCTCCACCGCGTCGCGGATCTCGCGGCCCATCTCGACGAGCCGGCGCACGTCGTCGACGTCGAGCTCGGCCAGCATCGCGTTGATGCGGTCGGCCAGGCCGTCCTTGGCCAGGAACCGCCGGTAGGCGTCGGCGGTGGTGGCGAACCCGTCGGGGACGGACACCCCAGCCTTCGACAGGTGCTGGACCATCTCGCCCAGGGAGGCGTTCTTGCCTCCCACCGACTCGACGTCACTGAGTCCGAGGTCCTTGAACCACATGACGTTGGCGCTCATGGGCGTCCTTTCCGGTTCGCCGTCACCACGGTGTGACGGTCACTGCTCGTTGTTGAGGCGGGCGCTCTGCATGATGACGGCAGCCATCTCCTCCACCGACATCGAGGCCGAGTTGATGGAGGGGATGCGGTGCGAGCGGTACAGGTTCTCGGCACGGCGCAGCTCGTAGGAGCACTGCGCAAGGGTGGCGTACCTCGAGCCCGGCCGCCGCTCACCGCGAACCTGGCTGAGCCGGGCCGGCGTCGAGAGCAGGCCGAAGCACTTTGCGACATACGGCGCCACCGGCCTCGGGAGCTCGCTGTGCTCGAAGTCCTCCTCGACGAGCGGGTAGTTCGCAACCTTGATGCCGTGCTGGAGGGCGAGGTACATCGAGGTCGGCGTCTTGCCGCACCGCGACGGGGCGATGAGGATCAGCTCGGCCTGGGCGAGGTTGCGCAGGCTCTGGCCGTCGTCGTGCTCCATGGCGAAGTCGATGGCCTTCATCCTGGCCTCGTAGCGGCGCAGGTCACCGACGCCGTGCAGCGCGCCGACGTCGTGCGCGGCGTTGACGTGCAGGATCCGCTCGATGGTGCCCAAGTGCGTGCCAAACAGGTCGATAAAGGCACACGTCGTCTTCTGCAGCTCGGCCCGGACGTCCTCGTCGGCGACGGTCGAGAACACCAAGGGAGTGACCGCAGCGGTCTTGGTCGCGTCGAGCTGGGCGACCACCTCGCGGGCTTGGTCGGCCGTAGTGATGAACGGGATCTTGCGGCGTGAGAAGGAGACGGTAGGAAACTGCTGGAGCATCATGTTGCCGAGCGTCTCGGCCGAGATTCCGGTGCCCCCGGCCAGGAAGAAGACCGGCGTGGCGACGTCTGCCCCAGCCCCGGGCGCCACAGCGGATGCGGGTGCGGCTATGCGGTGGCGGTCGGAGGTGTCCACCTCGTCAGGCCTCCGGGGAAGCGGTCGAGGGCTCACGGGAGTCGGCAACGACGAAGGCCAAGGAACGGAGGGTCCACTTGCTGACGACAAGGCCAGCGGCGATCGCAGCCCCCTGCGTGGAGGTCACGCGTCTCGGGTCGGTCAGCAACCAGTGGGCACTCCCGGCCGCCGCGGACTCGCTGGCAGGGCAGGCGTCCCGATCAGCCACAGCCTGGAGGCGTGAGCGTCGAGCCCCGTCACGAACGTCAGGCTCGGTCATGTCCGCAGCCTAGCGAGTGGCCTACCGCGCAGCAGACCCAACTTGAGGGCGCACGAGCGGCCCGCACATAGGGACTTGGAGTGACCCCTCGCTCACGGCTACTAGACGATTCCCGTAGGGCCGGTGTCTGGCCAGACTCGGTCTAGGTGCTCGGCGGAACGCTCGCTTTGCGGCTGCCCACCTGTTCGCGGGTGTGGCTCTATTCCGGCTTGCGGACCGCCGGGCACCGGCGGGGCGGTGTGGCTCAAGAGGGGAATGCTCTGCTGGTAGTAGCGGTGCCCTCCTGACTCCACTTGATCACCATCAGTCGAGCCGAAGGGAGTACCTCGTGGGCGAGGGCAACCACGTTGTGATCGGCATGGACCCGCACAAGCGGTCGGTGACGATCGAGGTCATGACCAGCGATGAGCAGGTCCTCGGCGGTGGCCGCTTCGCCACCGATGTCGAGGGGTTCGCCTCGATGCTGGCCTACGTCGCAGCCTGGCCGGATCGGGTCTGGGCGATCGAGGGCTGTGAGGGCATCGGCCGCCACGTCGCTCAGCGCCTCATCGCCGAGGGCGAGTCGGTGGTCGATGTGCCGGCGAAGCTGTCGGCATGGGTGCGGGTCTTCGCCACCGGCCAGGGCGGCAAGACCGACGACACCGACGCCCACTCGATCGCCCTGGTCGGCGTGCGCATGAACGGCCTGCGCGCTGTCGTCGATGACGAACAGCTCGAGCTGCTGCGACTGCTCGTCGACCGGCGCCGCCGCCTCGGTGAAGAGCACACCCGAATGGTTTGCCAGCTTCACCAGCTGCTGCTGGAACTCATCCCAGGTGGTGCGAAGCGGGACCTGTCCGCTGCCCAGGCCCGCAAGCTGCTGGCTGGTGTCCGGCCCCGAGACGTGGTGGGCAAGACCCGCAAGCAGCACGCCATGGAGCTAGTCGTCGACCTCGAGCGGATCTACCAGCGCAAGAAGGTCGCGAACAAGGAACTCATCGAGCTCATCAAGAGCACGGGCACCGGGCTGCTCGACCTGCACGGGATCGGGTCTTCCGGGGCTGCCCGTCTGCTGGTCGAGGTCGGCGACATCACCCGGTTCCCTGATCGCGGCCACTTCGCGTCCTGGACCGGGACCGCACCCATCGACGCCTCCTCGGGCGACCGAGTGCGCCATCGCCTGTCGCGAGGCGGGAACCGGCAGATCAACGTGGTGCTGCACATCATGGCCACCGTTCAGCTGCGCAAACCCACCCAGGGCGGCGCCTACTACGACCGCAAGATCGCTGCCGGCAAGTCATCCAACGAAGCCATGCGCTGCCTCAAGAGACGGCTGTCCCACATCGTCTTCCGCACCATGCTCAACGACCTGGTCGCGAACAAAGCGACAGGCCCGGGAGGACACGGGGGCGCGTCACTTCAATCCAGCGCGGCCGGCTCGCATCCCCACACCGGCTCTTCGGACAAGTCACTTCCCGGACCCGTCAAGGCCAAGCCTAAGACCCGACTGCCACGCGCGTCTTGACACAGAAGGGAGCCAGATCCGACTGTTCGTCGCACTCGGCGGTACGACGGCACAGTCACTCTCACGAGGCGGGGACGGCGGCCAGGTGCCGGGCGGCGGGGCTCATGCCGCACCGCCGGCGGTGGTCCGGGGGCCGGGCTGCAGGAGCAGCAGCCGGTCGATCGTGGCCTGCAGCCC
>NZ_DASVZH010000013.1:0-7906 GCF_036391795.1 Oryzihumus sp. | reverse complement strand
TTCGTCAGCCTGCTCGTCGGCATCGCCGTCATCGTGGCCGGCCTGACCTTCTTCCCCGCCCTCGCCCTCGGACCGATTGCTGAGGCCCTCGCATGAACCGCCACACCCTGGTGGCCACCATCCCGCAGGCGTTCGTCAAGCTCGACCCACGTCACCTGTTCCGCAGCCCCGTCATCTTCGTGGTCTGGGTCGGGTCACTGAGCACGACCGTCCTGTCGGTGCTGCACCCCTCGACCTTCGCGATCTCCATCACCGCGTGGTTGTGGATCACGGTCCTGTTCGCCAACTACGCCGAGGCCGTGGCCGAGGGCCGCGGCAAGGCCCAGGCCGCCACGCTGCGCAAGGCGCGCAAGGAGACCGTGGCGCGGCGCCTGCTGCCCGACGGCGGCACCGAGACGGTGGCCGGGTCCGAGCTGCGGATCGGCGACCGCGTGGTCGTGGAGGCCGGCGAGGTCATCCCGGGTGACGGCGACGTCGTCGACGGCGTCGCCACGGTGGACGAGTCCGCCATCACCGGCGAGTCCGCACCGGTGATCCGCGAGTCCGGCGGCGACCGGTGCGCGGTGACCGGCGGCACCACGGTCCTCTCGGACCGGATCGTGGTGCAGGTCGCCACCAAGCCGGGCGAGACCTTCCTGGACCGGATGATCTCCCTGGTCGAGGGCGCCTCACGGCAGAAGACCCCCAACGAGATCGCGCTCAACATCCTGCTCGTCGTGCTGACCATCATCTTCCTGATCACCGTCATGGCGATCCAGCCGCTGGCCGCCTACTCCGGCCGGGAGCAGTCGATCATCGTCCTGGTGGCGCTGCTGGTCTGCCTCATCCCGACCACGATCGGCGCCCTGCTGTCAGCCATCGGGATCGCCGGCATGGACCGCCTCGTCCAGCACAACGTGCTGGCGATGTCGGGCCGCTCGGTCGAGGCCGCGGGCGACGTCTCCACCCTGTTGCTGGACAAGACCGGCACGATCACCCTCGGCAACCGGCACGCGACCGAGATCGTCACGGTCGGTGAGGCCACCAACACCGAGCTGGCCCACGCGGCATACCTGGCCAGCCTGGCCGACGGGACCCCGGAGGGGCGGTCCATCGTCGACCTGACCCGCACGCACCTGTCCGACGAGGACGCCGTCTCCGCCGAGCAGCTGGCCACCACGGGGGCGCAGTTCATCGACTTCAGCGCAGCCACCCGCATGAGTGGGGTGGACCTGCCCTCGGGGGTGCAGATCCGCAAGGGCGCGACGACGTCGGTCTCGCAGTGGGTGCTGGAGAGCGGCGCCAGGGTGCCGGGTGCGCTGCAGCAGGTCGTCGACCACATCAGCCAGTCCGGCGGCACCCCACTGGTGGTCGCCCGCCGCGACGGCGACGGCCCCACGGTCGTGCTCGGCGTCGTCCACCTCAAGGACGTCGTGAAGCAGGGCATGCGCAAGCGGTTCCGGGAGCTGCGCGCCATGGGCATCCGCACCGTGATGATCACCGGCGACAACCCCCTCACCGCCGCGGCCATCGCCAAGGAGGCCGGTGTCGACGACTTCCTCGCCGAGGCCACGCCCGAGGACAAGATGGCCCTGATCAGGAAGGAGCAGGAGGGCGGCCGCCTCGTGGCCATGATGGGCGACGGCACCAACGACGCCCCGGCCCTGGCCCAGGCCGACGTCGGTGTCGCGATGAACACCGGCACGTCGGCCGCCAAGGAGGCCGGCAACATGGTCGACCTCGACTCCGACCCCACCAAGCTCATCGAGGTGGTGGCTATCGGCAAGCAGCTGCTCATCACCCGTGGTGCGCTGACGACGTTCTCCATCGCCAACGACGTTGCCAAGTACTTCGCGATCATCCCCGCGATGTTCCTGGCGGTCTTCCCGGGGCTGAACAGCATCAACGTGATGCGGCTGCACAGTCCCCAGTCGGCGATGCTCTCCGCGGTCATCTTCAACGCCCTCATCATCGTGGCGCTGATCCCGCTGGCCCTGAAGGGCGTCCGCTACCGCCCGGTCGGGGCGGGGGCGATGCTCCGCCGCAACCTGCTGATCTACGGACTCGGCGGCGTCATCGCCCCGTTCATCGGCATCAAGGCCATCGACCTGTTCATCTCGCACCTCCCCGGACTGGGCTGATCTGCCATGACGTTCATGCGACAGCTGGGCGCCTCCGCCCGGATGATCCTGCTGCTCACCCTGGTCCTCGGAGCCCTCTACCCCGCCGCCATCTGGGGTATCGGCCAGGTCGTCCGGCCGTCGGCAGCCAACGGCTCCCTCGTGGAGCGCGGCGGGCAGGTGGTCGGGTCCAGCCTGATCGGCCAGAGCTTCACCGGACCCCAGTGGTTCCAGGGCCGCCCGTCGGCCGTCGGCTACAGCGGCGACGCCAGCGCGGCGTCCAACCTTCCCGCCGACGACCCGCGGCAGGTCAAGGCCGTGGCCGAGCGCAAGGCCGCCCTGCTCAAGGCGAACCCGCAGGCCACCGGCGCCATCCCGGCCGACGCGCTCACCGCCTCTGCCAGTGGCCTGGACCCGCACATCTCGGTCGCCTACGCCCTGTGGCAGGTGCCGCGGGTCGCCGCGGCCCGGCACCTGTCTGCGGGCCAGGTGCGCACGCTCGTGGACGAGCACACCCAGGGCCGGTCCCTCGGGTTCCTCGGCCAGCCGCGGGTCAATGTCCTCGAGCTCAACCTTGCCCTCGACTCGCTCGGCTCCCGGTGACCTCACCCGAGCGTATGCCGCGACCCGCCGCCGCCTCGTGCGCGCGGCGGGCCGCGGGTTAGGGCGAGAATCAAGCCATGGCACGGGGCACACTGCGCATCTACCTCGGGGCGGCTCCCGGGGTGGGCAAGACCGTGGCCATGCTCTCGGAGGCGCACCGGCGTCGGGATCGCGGCACCGACGTCGTGGTCGGCCTGGTCGAGACGCACGGGCGCACCTTCACCGCCCAGCTGCTCGAGGGCCTGGAGCGCATCCCGACCCGGGAGATCGAGTACCGCGGGGCCACCTTCCGGGAGCTGGACGTCGACGCGGTCCTCGCCCGCCGGCCGCGGGTCGTCCTCATCGACGAGCTGGCCCACACGAACGTGCCCGGGTCGCGTCACGCCAAGCGCTGGGAGGACATCGAGGAGGTCCTCGACGCCGGCATCGACGTGATCTCCACGGTCAACATCCAGCACCTGGAGTCGCTCAACGACGTCACCGAGGCGATCACCGGCGTCCGCCAGCGGGAGACGGTGCCCGACGACGTGGTGCGCGCCGCGGACCAGATCGAGCTGGTCGACATGTCACCGGAGGCGCTGCGCCGCCGGATGGCCCACGGCAACGTCTACGCCGCGGAGAAGGTCGACGCGGCGCTGTCCAACTACTTCCGGGTGGGCAACCTCTCGGCGCTGCGCGAGCTGGCGCTGGTGTGGCTGGCGGACCGGGTCGACGAGGCCCTGGAGCGCTACCGCCACGACCAGGGCATCTCCGAGACCTGGCCGGCCCGCGAGCGGGTCGTCGTCGCCCTCACCGGCGGCCCGGAGTCGGACGCCCTGCTGCGGCGCGGTGCACGGATCGCCTCCGCCGGCGCCGGCGGGGAGCTGGTCGCGGTCTACGTGGCCCGATCCGACGGCCTGGTCGGCGCGAGCCTGGAGCAGCTGGCCGAGCAACGCCGGCTGACCGCCGAGCTCGGCGGCACGTTCCACACCGTCTCCGGCGACGACGTCGCCGAGGCGGTGCTGGAGTTCGCCCGCGGCGTCAACGCCAGCCAGATCGTCATCGGGGTCAGCCGGCGCTCGCGCTGGCAGTCCCTGCTGAGCAGGGGGGTCGGCGAGGCCGTCGTCGCCGGGTCCGGCGACATCGACGTGCACATCGTCAGCCACGGCGAGCACCACCGTGGCGTGCAGCAGGTGCTGCCGGAGTGGACGGTCGGGCGCCAGCGCACCATCGCGGCATGGTTGATGACCCTCATCGGCCTGCCGCTGCTCACGTGGAGCCTGGCGGCGACCCGGGGCCGCCACGACCTGCCGCTGGAGATGCTGCTCTTCCTCGCCCTCACCGTGGCCGCGGCCCTGGTCGGCGGCATCTGGCCCGCGGTGTTCACCGCCGTGGTCGGCAGCCTGCTGCTCAACTACTACTTCACCCCGCCTCTGCACACGTTCAGCATCGAGAACCCCGCCAACGCCCTGGCCGTCCTCGTCTTCGTCATGGTCGCCGTGTCGGTGTCCTCCGTCGTGCACATCAGCGCACTGCGGGCCAGCAAGGCCCTGGCCGCCCAGCAGGAGTCCCGCATCCTCGCCCAGCTGGCCCACTCGCTGCTGGGCACGCCCGAACAGCTCCCCACCCTGCTGGAGCAGGCCCGCGACACGTTCTCCATGCGCACGGCCGCCGTCGTGCGGCGCGCCTCGGTGCGCGACCCGTGGGAGGTGCTGGCCGCCACCGAGGGCTTCGACGTGGCGATGGTGGAGGGTGCCGAGGTGCGCTCCCGCGTCAACGACACGACCTTCCTGGTGATGACCGGAAGGGTGCCCCCGGCCAGCCAGGGCCGCCTGGTGTCCGCCTTCGCCTCGCACGCCGCAGCGATCCTCACCCGCGAGGAGCTGGTCGAGGAGGCACGAGCGGCCAGCGCGCTGGCCAAGGACAACCGCACCCGCACCGCGCTGCTCGCGGCCGTCTCGCACGACCTGCGCACCCCGCTGGCGGGCATCAAGGCGGCTGTGTCCAGCCTGCGCCAGACCGACGTCACCTGGTCGGCTGAGGACGAGGCTGAGCTGCTGGAGTCCATCGAGGCATCCGCGGACCGGCTCAACGTCCTGATCGGCAACCTGCTCGACATGTCCCGCCTGCAGTCCGGCACCGTCGCACCGCACCTGCTGCCCCTGCACCTCGACGAGGTCGTGGCCGGCACGGTCGCCGCGCTGCCGGACGGTCAGCGCGTGCGCACGTGGATCCCGCACGAGCTGCCCCCCGCGCTCGCCGACGCCGGGCTGCTCGACCGCGTACTGGCCAACGTGCTGGAGAACGCCCTGCGCCACTCCCCCGGCCGTCAGGAGGTGGTGGTCAACGCCAGCCGGATCGGCGGCCACCTGCAGCTGCGCGTGGTGGACCGCGGCAGCGGGGTCCCGGACAGCGCCAAGGAGGGCATCTTCGCCCCCTTCCAGCGCTTCGGCGACGTGCCCCGCGGCAGCGGCGTCGGGCTGGGGCTGGCCGTGGCCCGGGGTCTGGCCGAGGCCATGAACGGCTCCCTGACCGCCGAGGACACCCCCGGCGGCGGGCTGACCATCGTGGTCGACCTGCCCGTGGCGGGCGACCGGTCGGCCGGCGCGATGCCGCCGGAGCAGGCACCGGAGGCTGCCCCGACCGGGGGCGCCGTGGGCAGGGAGGCCTCATGACGTTCGTGCTGGTGGTCGATGACGAGCCGCAGATCGTGCGCACCCTGACGATCAACCTGCGGGCACGCGACTACGAGGTCGAGTCCGCCGGCGACGGCCGGTCCGCCCTGCAGGTGATGCAGGAGCGCACGCCCGACGTCGTGGTGCTCGACCTGGGCCTGCCCGACATGGACGGAGTGGAGGTGCTCCAGCAGATCCGCGCCACCTCCCAGATCCCCGTGGTCGTGCTGTCCGCGCGTCAGGAGTCCGACGACAAGGTGGAGGCGCTGGACGCCGGCGCGGACGACTACGTCACCAAGCCGTTCGGGATGGACGAGTTCCTCGCCCGCGTCCGGGCCGCGGTGCGCCGCGGCCCGTCTGACACCCCCGAGGCGCCGGTCGTGACCACCGCGGACTTCACCCTGGACTTCGGCGACCACCGCGCCACGCGGGGGCAGGACGAGGTCCGGCTGACCCCCACCGAGTGGCGGCTCCTCGCTGCGCTGGCCCAGAGCCCTGGTCGGCTGGTCACCCACGCCGACCTCCTCCGCGCCGCGTGGGGCCCGGCCTACGGGCGTGAGTCCAACTACCTGCGGGTCTATGCCAACCAGCTGCGGCGCAAACTCGAACCCGACCCCAGCCACCCGCGATACCTGGTGACGGAGCCCGGCATCGGCTACCGGCTCAACGTCTGAGGCTCACCGGGCCGGGTGGCTGTCGGCGTACGCCCGCAGCGTTGCGCCCACCTGCGCGGCCAGGGCCACTGCCACGAGCCGTTCGGCGCGGGTGGTCGCCGCGCCCGCCAGCGGCGTCATGAGGAAGCGGCCCATGAACCGCCCGCCGCTCTCGACGACCAGCTCGGTCTCGTCCTCGACCGGCAGCTCGAGGACGTCCGCGTCGAGCAGGGCCGCCCCGATGCGCAGGCGCCCGTCCGACTCGATGCGGGGACGGCCGAGGCCGGAGTCGTAGACGAAACGGCAGCGGTCGAGGTGGAGCACGTCGGCCACCTGCTCGCACGCGGTGTCGACCAGCGACGAGGGTGAGCTCGTGCCCGCCGAGGCCGCAGTGGCGATGGTCTCCAACCCCTGCAGGTAGCCCTCACGCCGGGACGCCGCAGCCTGCTGGCGACGGCCCCACTGGGCCACCTCGGTGACCGCGACACCGACCGCGAGCAGCAGGAGCAGCGTCTCGACGTCGTCGGGTGAGGTGATCGTCAGGCGCTGGTAGGGCTGGGTGAGGAAGAAGTCGAACCACACGCCGGCCGAGGCAGCGGCCACGATGCCGGGCCAGCGCCGGCCAAGGCTGGCCACCCCCACCACCACGATGACCAGGACCAGCGCCACGCTCGTGTTGGCGACGGTGTCCCGGACCGGGACCGCGAGGACGCAGACGGCCAGAGGCACCACCACGGCCGCCAGCCAGAGCAGCCGCACCCGGAGCAGGTCACGTGTCATGACTTCGTTGTAACCCCGGCCCGCCCCGGGGGACAGGGACCTTCGCGTCAACGCCGCGTCAAGGTTGCATCAAGGCACCCGGGCGGTATGCCGTGCCCCTGACCGCGGGTGCCGCGCCGGCACCGGGTCGGGCGCCAGGACCGTGCCGGCTCAGTCGCGTCCGGTCAGCGACCAGGCGTCCTCGTCGTCGGCCTCGACCTCTTCGTAGCCCTCGGGGGCCAGCGAGTCACGGGTCGCGCCGCCGAGCGGGGCGGGTGCGGCGGCGGTCTCGGCCTGGTCGAAGACCGGCTCGGGGTCGGGCACCTCGTCGCCGCGCATCAGCGCCAGCGTGGTCGGCAGGTCGTCGGCCTTGACGAGCACGTCGCGCGCCTTCGACCCCTCGGAGGGGCCGACGACGCCACGCGACTCGAGCAGGTCCATGAGCCGGCCGGCCTTGGCGAAGCCGACGCGCAGCTTGCGCTGGAGCATCGAGGTCGACCCGAACTGCGTGGTGACCACCAGCTCGGTGGCCTGCAGCAGCAGGTCGAGGTCGTCGCCGATGTCGTCGTCGACCTGCTTCTTGGCCGCCACGACGGTCACGTCCTCGCGGTAGCTGGGCTTGAGCTGCTCGGTGACGTGGGCGACGACCTGCTCGATCTCGGACTCGGTGACCCACGCGCCCTGGACGCGCATCGGCTTGCTCGCCCCCATCGGCAGGAAGAGCGCATCACCCTGGCCGATGAGCTTCTCGGCGCCCGGCTGGTCCAGCACGACCCGCGAGTCGGCCAGCGACGACGTCGCGAACGCCATCCGCGAGGGCACGTTGGCCTTGATCAGGCCGGTGACCACGTCGACCGAGGGACGCTGGGTGGCCAGGACCAGGTGGATGCCGGCGGCGCGCGCGAGCTGGGTGATGCGCACGATCGACTCCTCGACGTCGCGCGGGGCCACCATCATCAGGTCGGCGAGCTCGTCGACGATCACCAGCAGGTAGGGGTAGGGCTGGATCTGGCGCTCCGAGCCCGGCAGGGGCTTGACCTTGCCGGCCTTGACCGCCTTGTTGAAGTCGTCGACGTGCTTGTAGCCGAACGCCGCCAGGTCGTCGTAGCGGGTGTCCATCTCGCGGACGACCCACTGC
>NZ_DASVZH010000012.1:0-5459 GCF_036391795.1 Oryzihumus sp. | reverse complement strand
CCTGGAGACCATGGTGCTGATGGCGGGCATCGAGCTGCCGGTGCGGGCCATCCGCGATCAGGTCGCCAGCGCGATCGACCTGATCGTCCACCAGCAGCGACTCAAGGACGGCACCCGGCGGATCATCGCCATCAGCGAGGTCGAGGGCATGGAGGGTGACGTCATCACCATGCAGGACCTGTTCGCCTTCGACTTCCACGCCGGCCGTGACGAGCAGGGCCGGTTCCTGGGCGCCCTCCGCAGCACAGGGCTACGTCCCAAGTTCACCGAGGACCTGCGCGACCAGGGCATCGAGCTGCCCCTCGGCATGTTCTCCCGGGACCAGCGATGAGCCGGGTCATCGATCCCGCGGGCCCGCTGTCGCGCTTCCGCCCACGGCGGCGCCCGGCCCTGGTCGCCACCGTCCTGGCCTTCCTGACCTCCGCGGCCCTCGCCGGCCCGGCGGTGGCTGCCCCGACCCCGCTGCCCGGGTCCCTGACGGACGTCCGCCACAGCGACGGCCACATCACGGCACTCCTGACGGTCCCGGGTGCCGGTGGGGCGGCCGGCATCGACACGGGCTCGATCACCGCACGCGTCAACGGTGTTTCGGCGCCGGTCGCGGTGACGCCGATCAGCCAGGAGCGCCGGGTCTCCGTCCTGGTGGTCGACACGAGCGGGTCGATGGGCACCACTGGCATGGCCACAATGTCTTCGGCGGTGAACGCCTTCCTCGGCACGGTCCCCTCCGACGTCCTCGTGGGCCTCGTGTCCTTCTCGGACGCGCCGCGGCTCGTTGTCGCGCCGACCCGCGACCGTCAGTCCGTGCGCACCGCGGTCGGTCACCTCAAGGCGGGGGGAGAGACCACCCTGTATGACGCGCTGCTGTTCTCGCTCCGCCAGCTGGGGACAGGCGGCGAGCGCAGCCTGGTGCTGCTCAGCGACGGCGGTGACACCCGAAGCCAGCACACGCTGGCCCAAGCCACCGCTGACGTCAAATCCTCCGGCGCCCGCACCGAAGTGGTCGCCTTCAAGACCGACGAGACCCAGAGTGCCGTGCTGGCCGGTCTGGCCAGCGCCGGGCGGGGCAGCGTGGCGGCGGCGGGCAACCCCACGGCTGTGAATGCGGCCTTCACCGCCGCGGCCAGGATCCTCGACTCCCAGGTCCGCGTGTCCATCAGCGACCCCGCAGGTGTCCAGGGGACCCAGGACCTGACGGTCAGTGCTCTCGCCTCGGGCCACCCGGTCCAAGCCGCCAGCAGGGTCGACTTCGGCGTCAATACTCCGGACCCGGGACCGGCACCCTCTGCGTCGGCTCCCGCGGCCCCTCCCGCGGCGCCGGCAACCTCGTTCATCACGCTCCCGCTGGTGCTCGCGTTCTGCGCCGTGTTCCTCGGCCTGGCCGGGCTCGTGTTCGCCCTCCTGGCCCCGTCGCTGCAGTCCGCACGTGAGCGACGGGTCCGTTCCATCGAGGACTACGTCAGTGGCAACCACGCCTCACCTGGTGAGGGGGGTAGGGCCCCGTCAGCCAGCTCGCTCAACGAGCAAATCGTCGGCCTCGCCGACCAGGTGACGGCCGGTCGGGCGTCCACGGCCCGCACCGCGCTGTTGCTGGAGCGCGCCGACCTGTCGTTCAAGCCGGGGGAGTGGGCGGTGCTGCGCGGCTGCGCCATGGTGGTCGTGGCTGCCGCCGCCGTGATGCTCTTCCATTCCGGATTCCTGACGGCGGTGGGCGCGGGCATCATCGGCGCCCTCTCAGGGGTCTTCGGCCCGTCGGCCTACTTGCGGCTCGCAGCCAAGCGGCGCGCCCGCAAGTTCGACCAGCAGCTGCCCGACGTGCTGACCCTCGTCGCCAGTAGCCTCGCTACGGGGTTCTCCCTCCTGCAGGCCCTGGACGCCGTGACCCAGGACGCCGCCCAACCCGCGGCGAAGGAGTTCGCGCGGGCGCTGGCGGAGGCCCGGATCGGGACCGACATCGACCAGACCCTGCAGCATGTCGCCGAGCGCATGGGCAGCGACAACCTTCGGTGGACCGGCATGGCCGTCGCGATCCAGCGGCAGGTCGGTGGCAACCTGGCTGAGACCCTGCGCACGACGGCGACCACGTTGCGCGAGCGCGAGGCTCTGCACCGGCACGTCCGGGCGCTCTCCGCGGAGGGAAGGCTCTCCGCCTACATCCTCATCGCCCTGCCCGTGGCAATGTTCCTGTGGATGCTCAACTCCAACTACGCCTACGTCTCGCTCCTCTGGTCCAACCCGATCGGTTGGCTGATGGACGGCGGCGCACTCATCGGTCTGGTCATCGGCGTGGTCTGGATGCGTCGAGTGGTTCAGGTGGAGGTCTGATGAACGGCTCACTGCTTTTTGTCGGTGCCGGACTGTTCGGCTTGGGCCTCCTGGTCTGCGTCAGCGTTGCCCTGGTAGACAGGGCAGGCCCCAGCGGCGTCGCGCGCAGCCTGGCCCTGATCAACACCGGTGCCACCCTCGGCCGGGACACTGCGCGTCACGACGCCCCGGCTGCCGACCGACTGGTCAAGCCGGCACTGGACGGCGCTCGACGGCTGGCCCTGCGGCTCTCGCCCTCGGGAACGGCTGAGCGCCTGGCCCGCATGCTCGACGTGGCCGGCAACCCGCCGGCCTGGAGCGTCGAGCGGGTCCTGGGTGCCAAGGGCCTGGCGCTGCTGGTCTTCTCGGTCCTGGGGCTGCTCCTGGGCGGCGGGCTCAGCCCGCAGGGACTCGTCGTGGCGGCACTGACCGGCACCGCGGGGTTCTTCCTGCCCGACCTGCTCGTCTACAACGCCGGCGTCAAGCGGCAGGACCAGCTGCGTCGCGGCCTGGCCGATGCCCTCGACATGCTGACCGTGTGCGTCGAGGCCGGCCAGGGTTTCGACTCCGCCCTCCAGCAGGTGGCCAGGTCGACGACCGGCCCGGTGGCCGGGGAGTTCGCCCGGGTGCTGTCGGAGATCCAGATCGGCAAACCCCGGGGTGAGGCCTTCGCGGCACTGGCACGGCGGACGAACGTGGCCGAGGTGAAGACGTTCATCACGGCGCTGGTCCAGGCCGACCGGCTCGGCCTGCCGATCGGCGCCGTGCTGCGCGAGCAGGCGGTGCAGATGCGGCTGGTGCGCCGTCAGCGCGCGGAGGAGAAGGCGCAGAAGGTGCCGGTGAAGATCCTCTTCCCGATGATCTTCTGCATCTTCCCGGTCCTGATGATCGTGGTCATCGGCCCCGGCATCATCCGCCTGGTGGCCGTGTTCAGCCACATGTGAGTGATCAGTGCTGGCGGTCCGGTTCGGCCTTCACCAGGCCGAGCCGGACCGCGGCCATGATGGCCCCGGCCCGGTTGTGGGCGCCCAGCTTGTCGTAGAGCTTGGTGACGTGGGTCTTGACCGTCGACTCGCTCATGAACAGGTCGCGGGAGACCTCCGCGACCGACGCGCCGTCGACGAGTCGCTCGAGCACCTCGGTCTCGCGCGGCGTCAGCTTGGGCACGGTGGTGTTGGCCTGTCGCCGCAGGGCGGCAGCCAGGCCGTTCGCGGTGAAGGAGTCCGGGGCCGTGGCGGCGCGGCGGACCGCGTCGACGACCTCGGTGGAGGACGCGCTCTTGAGCACCAGGGCGGTGGCACCGGCGTCCAGCGCCTCGAGCAGGGTGTCGTCGTCGTTGTGCATGGTCAGCACGACGATGCCCAGGCGTGGGTAGGCCGCGCGCGCCGCGCGCACCAGGCCCAGTCCGCTGCCGTCGGGCAGGGAGACGTCGACCAGCATGACGTCGGGCTGCTTGGCACCGAGCAGGGAGCGGGCGTCACCGACGGAGGAGGCCTCGCCGATGACCGCGAGGTCGGGCTCGGCCTGGATGACCCGGGACACGCCTTCGCGCACGAGGGTGTGGTCATCGATCACCACGACGTTGATGCTCATGATCGCAGCGGGATCCTTTCCGACCGGCGGCGGTCCGTGGTCCCGGAGTCAGCCGGGCTCATCTCGAGGGTGAGCTCGACCCCTGGTCGGGACGCGTCTCCGATGAATACCACGGCGCCGAGCTGCGCGAGGGGGTGTCCGGAGAAGTCGCGGGAGGGGAGTGAGCTCTCGCCGTCGTGCGTGAACCGCAGCCGCACCTGGGGCGCGCCCACCTTCACGGCCAGCTCCAGCCGGGTGGCGCCGCGGGCGTGCCGCGCGTCGGCGAGCAGGTCGAGCACGAACCGGAACAGCTGGTCCTGCACCGTGGGGGCCAGCGCCAGCCCGTCGTCGTCGACCTCGACGTGCACCTCCAGGCCGGTGATCTCGGCGAACTGCTCGAGCCGGCTGCGCAGTGCGGGGGCCAGACCGCCGTCGGGGTCCACGGACGCCTGCAGGTCGGCCATCTTCAGCCGCAGGTCAGCGAGGATGCGGCTCAGCTCGTCGCGGGCCTCGTGCAGCGGGCCGGCCAGCGTCGGGTCGGAGCGGTCCACCTGCCGGCGCGTGAAGTCGATCCGGTAGCCCAGCGCCACGAGCTCCTGGGCGAGGCCGTCGTGCAGCTCCTGCGCCAGACGGACGCGTTCGTCGTGCGCCTCCCGCTCGGCGAGCGCGGCGACCTCCAGCGCGTGGGCCAGGGCCGGGGTGAGGCGGTGGGTGGCGCCGGCGGCGAACGCGAGGTCGGCGACGTCGAACGGCACGGCCGCGTCGCGGTCGGCCACGAGCACGCCGCACCGTCCCTCCTCGGCCTCGAGCGGCACCACGACCATCGACCGGGAGCCCCCGGGAGCCGCCCAGGTGCCGGTCGTGGCGGTCGCGCCGCGCCACACCCGGCCCAGCGGGGAGTCGTCGTGGCGGGGATCCGGCCACGGTGCCTGCTCGGCCCCGACGAGGGCCAGGACGACCGCGGGGGAGTCGCCGGCGCCGGCCAGCAGCGCCAGGCGGCTCCCGGTCAGGTGCTCGGCGACCTCGTCGACGAGGCGCTCGGCCACTGAGGCAGGGCTCTCGGGCGGCTGTGCCTGGGCATGGGGGACCCCGGGTGCGCTCATGGGTTCAGCACGTCCTCAGGTCACCCCCGGAGTAGGCACCGCGGCAGTCGGCTTCCGGTCTCATGGTGACGCGTGGACCGGCTCCGTGTCCGGCCAATGCTCGATCCGCCCGATTTCCCCATGCCCCTGCGGCCCCCTCCCCATCGTCCACAGGCTGCACCCGGGGGCTGGCCACCGCAACTGCGGCACCGCACGATGCGGGCATGCGGTATGCCGTGGGGCCCGGTCCGGCGCTGCCCCTCCTGCGGTCTGCCCTCAGCGCCCTCGCCGAGCTGGCGCTGCCGCGCAGCTGCGGCGGGTGCGCCCGCCCGGGTTCCGCCTGGTGCCCGCGGTGTGCGGCCGAGGTCGCGGACGCCGTGCACCCCGCAGGTGCGGGGGCCGGGCGCCGAGGGCAGACCGCAGCAGGGTCAGCGCCGGACCAAGCCCCACGGCATACCGCGTGCCCGCATCCTGCGGTGCCGCGGTTGCGGTGGCCAGCCC
>NZ_DASVZH010000011.1:0-3477 GCF_036391795.1 Oryzihumus sp. | reverse complement strand
CTGCCCTCACCGTGCTGGGCGTGCTGGTCGGAGCCCTCGTCTCCGGCCTGCGGGGCGTCTGGGGCGCACTGATCGGCGTGGGCCTCGCTGCCGTGTTCTCCGGCACCACTGTCGTGGCCATGCTGCGCACCACGCGCTCGGCACCGCAGGTGATGGCCGGGGTCGTGATGGGCACCTGGCTGGCCAAGGTGCTCGTCGTGATCGTGGCCCTCGCGCTGCTGCGCGGTCTCGACTTCTACTCGGCGCCGGTGCTCGCGGGCGTGCTCGCGCTCGGTGCGATCGGCTCCGCCCTGCTCGACTACCGAGCGGTCTCGACGGGGCGGGTACCGTACGTCGAACCGGGTGACGGGGGCCGTCGGTGACCCTGCTGAACCCTGCGCATGGGACCTTCGGCCATGGGTTAGGCTTGCCAACATCCATGACGGCCGGGGTGCCGATGGCCTGCCCGCACCGCTGCGGAAGGCGCCCGTTCGACCTCACGACCACCAGGAGCTTGCTCTGACCAGCCTCGCGACCATGCTGCCGTTCGCCGCCGATCAGAGCGGGACCGGCGGCTTCGAGCCGCCCTCGATCGCGGACTTCTTCCCGGCGCCCGTGCTGTTCCAGGGCACCTGGCTGGAGTTCAACCGGATCATGCTCGTGCGGCTCGTCGCCGCAGTGGTGCTCGTCACCTTCATGGTGGTCGTCGCCCGCCGCGCCCGGCTGGTGCCGGGGCGCACGCAGGCGGCGGTCGAGATGATCCTCGACTTCGTCCGGGTCAACGTCGTCAACGAGATCCTCGGCACCGAGCGCGGCAAGCGCTACGCGGCGATGCTGACGACCGTCTTCTTCGGCATCCTCGCCTTCAACATCACCGGCGCCATCCCGGGCCTGAACATCGCCGGCACGTCGCTGATCGGCCTGCCGGTGCTGCTCGCGGTCTGGGCGTACGTGACGTACCTCTCGGCGGGGGTGAAGGCCCAGGGCTTCGGCGGCTTCGTGAAGTCGAGCCTGTTCCCGCCGGGCGTCCCGTGGTTCATGTACATCCTGCTGACGCCGATCGAGCTGCTGCAGGTCCTGGTCATCCGGCCCGCGACGCTGGCGATCCGGTTGATGGCCAACATGGTCTCCGGGCACCTGATGCTCGCGCTCTGCTTCGCCGCCACCCAGTACTTCGTCGTCGAGGCGGCCCCGGGGCTCAAGGCCTTCGGCGCCCTGACCCTGGTGGCCAGCCTCGCGCTGACGGCCTTCGAGGTCTTCGTCGCGGCGCTGCAGGCGTACATCTTCGTCGTGCTGACGGCGGTCTACATCAGCCTGTCGGTCGAGGCGGAGCACTGACGACGCACTGACGCACACGCACCACCCGGGGGCCTCGGCCCCGCCAACCCCGGTGCCGCCACCTGCGGCACCCACAGGAAGGAACGACCAACCGTGGACACCAGCACCATCCTGGCGGCGGCGGACACCGTCTCGGGCAACCTCGCCACGCTCGGCTACGGCCTCGCGGTGATCGGCCCCGGCATCGGCCTCGGCATCCTCATCGGCAAGACGATCGAGGGCATGGCCCGTCAGCCCGAGGTCTCCGGCCAGCTGCGCACCACCATGTTCATCGGCATCGGGTTCGTCGAGGTGCTCGGCCTCCTCGGCCTGATCACCGGGTTCCTCTTCAAGTGAGCACGGCCGCGCTCGCCGCGGCCGTCGTGACGGCCGCAACGCAGGAGCCTGACGGCGTCAACCTGCTGATCCCCCACACGTTCGACATCGTGTGGTCGCTGGTCGTCCTCATCATCATCGCCGTCCCCTTCCGCATCTGGGTGCTGCCGGCGTTCCAGCGGGTGCTGGACGAGCGTGCCGAGAAGATCGAGGGCGGTCTGGCCAAGGCGGAGTCCGCCCAGGAGGAGGCTGCGGCCGTCCTCGGCCAGTACCAGCAGCACCTGGCCGACGCCCGCGCCGAGGCGGCGCGCATCCGGGAGGACGCGCGCACCGAGGGTGCCCAGATCGTCGCCGACCTGCGCACCAAGGCGCAGGAGGAGGCCGCCCGCATCCTCGAGACGGCGCAGCGCCAGGTCGAGGCGGAGCGGCAGCAGGCCGTGGTCGCCCTCCGGTCCGATGTCGGCGCGCTGGCCACCCAGCTCGCGGAGAAGATCGTCGGCGAGTCCCTGGCCGACGAGGTCCGCCGGTCCCGTGTCGTGGAGCGCTTCCTCGACGACCTCGAGGCCGACCAGGCCGCGGGTGTCGCGACGGGCCAGGGCAAGGGGGCCTGATGCGGGGAACGAGCCAGGCGTCCCTGGACGCGGTCGAGGGCCGGTGGGAGCCGGTCCTCGAGGCGGCCGGGGCGCAGGCGACAGTGCTGGGCCAGGAGCTGTACGCCCTGGTCGACGCGCTGGACGCGTCGGGGTCGCGGCGCCGCGTGCGGGCGGACCCGTCCGCCGCGGGGGATGCCAAGGCGGCCCTGGCGGCACGGCTGCTGGCCGCCGCCGACGCCCGGACGGTCGCGGTCGCGCAGGACCTGGCCCGCTCCCGGTGGTCGGCCGACGCCGACCTGGCCGACGCCGCGCAGCGGCTCGGCACCTCCGCCGTGCTGGCGGCGGCGCAGTCGGCCGGCACGCTGGAGCAGGTCGAGCAGGAGCTGTTCGCCGTGATCGGTGCCCTGTCGGGGCAGCGGGACCTGCGGCGCGCGCTGTTCGACCCGGCGGTGCCGGGCCAGGCCCGTGCGGACCTGGCCGAGCGCGTGCTCGGGTCGCACGTCAGCGCCACGACGCTGCTGCTCGCTCGCCGTGCGGCCGCGGCCCCCCGCGGTCGGCGGTACGTCGCCTGGCTCGGTGACGTCGTGGACCTCATCGCGGAGCGGCGTCACCACCGCGTCGCGACCGTGACGGTCGCGGCCCCGCTGTCGGACGCCCAGCGCACCCGGCTCGCCGGGCTGCTGGCGACGGCCCTCGGACGGCAGGTCGAGCTCGACGTGGTGGTGGACCCCCGCGTGATCGGTGGCCTGCGCGTCCAGTCCGGCCCGGACGTCATCGACTCGACCGTGCTCGCCCGCCTGGCGGACGCCCGCCGACAGCTCGCCGGATGACCCTTCGTCCCCGCCCGGCGGTCCCGGGCCCACGCACCCCCCGCGCGACGCGCGCGACCCACGAGGAGAACAGACACCATGGCTGAGCTGACGATCCGGCCGGAGGACATCCGCGCCGCGCTGGACAGCTTCGTGAAGTCGTACGAGCCGAAGCAGGCCGCGACCGAGGAGGTCGGGCGGGTCACGCTGACCGCCGACGGCATCGCACAGGTCGAGGGCCTTCCCGGCGCGATGGCGAACGAGCTGCTGCGGTTCGAGGACGGCACGCTCGGGCTGGCGCTGAACCTCGACGTGCGCGAGATCGGCGTCGTCGTCCTCGGCGAGTTCGCCGGCATCGAGGAGGGCCAGGAGGTGCGGCGCACCGGTGAGGTGCTGTCCGTGCCGGTGGGCGACGGCTACCTCGGCCGCGTGGTCGACCCGCT
>NZ_DASVZH010000010.1:0-6965 GCF_036391795.1 Oryzihumus sp. | reverse complement strand
ACGCCTCGGCCAGGGTGGCCGCGTTGGCGCGCACCCGGCCAGGCAGGCCCGGGTCGTGCCGCAGGGCCCGGAGGGCGCCGAGGGCGGCGCCGGTGGCGGCGGGCGCGAGCCCGGTGTCGTAGATGAAGGTCCGGGCGGTGTTGGCCAGGTGCTCGCGCACGGCGGCGTGGCCGAGGACCGCCCCACCCTGCGCGGCCAGCGACTTGGACAGCGTGGCGGTCAGGACCACGTGGTCCAGCCCGGTCAGCCCCAGGGCGGCGGCCAGCCCCTCGCCGCGCTCGCCGACGACACCGAGGCCGTGCGCCTCGTCGACCAGCAGCACGGCGTCGTGGCGGCCGGCCAGGTCGGCCAGCTCCGCCAGCGGCGCGGCGTCACCGAGGACGCTGTAGACCGACTCGACCACGACCATCGCCCGGCGCTGGGTGCGGCCGCGCAGCAGGCGCTCGACGTCGGCGAGGTCGTTGTGGTCGGCGACGGCAACCTGCGCCCGGGACAGCCGTGCGGCGTCGATGAGCGAGGCGTGGACGTGGGCGTCGGAGACGATGAGGGTGTCGGCGTCGGTCAGGGCCGTCACGGCGCCGAGGTTGGCGGCGTAGCCCGTGGAGAACACCAGGGTGCCGGCGCTGCGGGTCAGCGCGGCCAGCTCGCGCTCGAGCCGCTCGTGCAGGTCCAGCGAGCCGGTCACCAGGCGGGACGCGCCGGCGCCCCCGCCGTACTGCCGGGCCGCGGCGACCGCACTGGCGATGACGTCGGGGCGGTGCAGCAGCCCGAGGTAGTCGTTGCCGGCCAGGTCGAGCAGGCCGCCCTGGCTCGCCGGGGTGTGGGGCACCAGGTGCCGGGTCAGGCCCAGGCGCTCCCGCTCGGCGGCGCGGGCCGCCAGGTCATCGAGGAACCAGCTCACCCGCCAAGGGTGCCCCACGCCGGGCCGCCGCCCGCCCACGGGGTCACTTCCTGGACGCGCCCCACCCACCGCGCCGAGAGGGACGTTCCTCAGGCCTGGAGGCCCCTCCAGGCCCGAGGAACGTCCCTCTCGGAGATGAGAGGTCGGGTCAGGCGCCGTGGACCTCGGCGACGGCGCCGACCAGGGCCGAGCAGATCGTGGCGACGTCCTCGGCGGTGCTGACGTAGGGCGGCATCGTGTAGACGAGGTCGCGGAACGGGCGCACCCACACCCCGCGCTCGATCGCCGCCGCGGCGACCTCGGCGGTGCGCACCGGCTCGTCGAGCTGGATCACGCCGACCCCGCCGAGCACGCGCACGTCCTTGACGTGGGGCAGGTCGGCCGCCGGCTTGAGCCCGCGCGCCAGTCCTTCCTCCAGCCGGGCGACCTGCGCCGACCAGTCGTTGGCCTCGAGCAGGTCCAGGCTGGCCAGGGCCACGGCACAGGCCAGCGGGTTGGCCATGAACGTCGGGCCGTGCATCAGCGCCCCCGACGCGCCGCCGCTGACGGCCCGGGCCACCTCGGGGGTGCACAACGCCGCGGCGAGCGTGAGGTACCCCCCGGTGAGCGCCTTGCCGACCGTCATCACGTCGGGCACCACGCCGCAGCGCTCGGCCGCCCACAGCGTGCCGGTCCGCCCGAAGCCGGTCGCGATCTCGTCGAAGATGACCAGCGCGCCGTGCTCGCGGGCCAGGCTCGCGAGCACCTGCACGGCATACGGGCTGTAGACGTGCATGCCGCCGGCGCCCTGCAGCAGCGGCTCGACGACGACGGCGGCGATGTCGTCGGCGAACTCCGCATACAGCGAGCGGGTCGCCCGCTCCCACTCCGCCATCCCCGGGTCGTCCGGGCCGACGTCGAGGCCGGCCGGCGGGCGCGGGGCGAACACCTGCTCGGGCAGCACCCCGGTGAACAGCGTGTGCATGCCGCCGACCGGGTCGGTGACGCTCATCGGCGCGAACGTGTCGCCGTGGTAGCCGCCCAGGATCGTGAACATCTTCCGGCGCGGGCGCCCGGCGTTGACGTGCAGCTGCCACGCCATCTTCAGCGCCACCTCGACCGAGACCGAGCCGGAGTCGGCGAAGAACACGTGCTGCAGCGGCGAGGTGTCGGCGCCCGCGGGCCGGGGCGCCAGGTCGATGAGGCGCCGGCCCAGCGCGACCGCCGGCTCGTGGGTCAGCCCACCGAACATCACGTGGCTCATCCGGGACAGCTGCCGGTGGGCCGCGGCGTCGAGCTGCGGCACGGCATACCCGTGGACCGCGCACCACCACGAGGACATCGCGTCGACGACCTCGCGCCGCTCGCCGGACGCCAGGCGCAGGCGCAGGCGCACGCCGCCGGCCGACTCGACCAGGTGCGGGGTCGAGGGGGTCAGCGCCGAGGAGTACGGGTGCCACAGGTGGTCGCGGTCGAACGCGAGCAGGTCGTCGAGGTCGCTCATCGCCACCGATTGTCCTGTATGCCGTGTGGCTGGCTTCGCGGGCACCGGCACCCGAGACTGGGGCTGTCGATTCCGGCGCGGCCCGTTCGTCGAGGTCATGTCCGAGCACACCGACTGGCGGAGGAGAACCGCGATGGCTCAGTACCTGGTCCTGATCTACGAGAACGAGTCCGGCTACGAGAGCGCCGACCCGAGCGTCTGGCAGCAGACGATGCAGGCGCACAACCGGTTCGCCGAGCAGGTGGGCGAGCTCGGCGGGCAGATCCTGGGCGGCAACGCGCTGCAGCCGACCGCCACCGCGACCTCGATCCGCGGCGACGTGGTCACCGACGGCCCGTTCGCGGAGACCAAGGAGGCGCTCGGCGGCTTCTACCTCATCGAGGCCAAGGACCTCGACCACGCCCTGCAGATCAGCCGGCTGTGCCCAGCCCCGTTCGGCGGGGTCGAGGTGCGCCCGGTCATGGAGTTCCCGGAGCAGGGCTGATCGCTTGGCAGCGCAGCGTGAGCGGGTCCGCGAGGCGCTCGCCGAGGCGCACCGGCGCGAGTGGGCCCACGTGCTCACCGCGACGGTGCGACTCACCCGTGACCTCGACCTCGCGCAGGAGTGCGCCCAGGAGGCGTACCTGTCCGCCGTCGAGGCGTGGGAGCGCGACGGTGTGCCGCGCAGCCCCGGCGCCTGGCTGACCACCACGGCCAGGCGCAAGGCGCTCGACGCGCTGCGCCGCGCCTCCACGCTGCGCACCAAGCTCCCGCTGCTGATCGAGCCCGAGGTGACCGAGGAGTGGCCGGGCGAGCGGCCGGACGGCGGCGACATCCCCGACGGCCGGCTCCGGCTGGTGTTCACGTGCTGCCACCCGGCGCTGGCCCGCGAGGCGCAGGTCGCCCTGACGCTGCGGCTCGTCTGCGGGCTGACCACCCCCGAGATCGCGCACGCGTTCCTGGTCAGCGAGCCGACGATGGCCGCCCGGGTGACCCGGGCGAAGAAGAAGATCGCCGCCGCCCGCATCCCCTACCGGGTGCCGGAGACCCACGAGCTGCCCGAGCGGCTCGACGCGGTGCTCACCGTGGTGCACCTGGTCTTCACGACCGGGCACACCGCCCCCTCCGGAGACACCCTGGTGCGGCCCGACCTCGTCACCCGGGCGGTCGACCTGGCACGGGTGCTGCTGGAGCTCATGCCCGACGAGCGGGAGGTCCGGGGCCTGCTGGCGCTGCTGCTGCTCACCGACGCCCGCCGGGCCACCCGCGTCGACGCCGCCGGCGAGCTGGTGCTGCTGGAGGACCAGGACCGCAGCCGGTGGGACCGCGCGCAGGTGGCCGACGGGCGGGCCCTGGTCGTGGAGGCCCTGCATGGCGGACGGCCGGGCCGGTTCGCCCTGCAGGCCGCGATCGCCGCGGTGCACGCCGAGGCGCCGAGCTGGGCCGAGACCGACTGGCGTCAGGTCGTCGGCCTCTACGACCTGCTGCTGCAGGCCTGGCCCTCCCCGGTGGTCGCCCTGAACCGGGCCGCGGCGGTGGCGATGCGCGACGGGCCGGACGCGGGCCTGGCCGCCCTGGACGCCCTCGACGCCGGGGCGCTCGCCGGCTACCGCTACCTGCCGGCCGCCCGGGCCGACCTGCTGCGGCGGGTGGGCCGCGCCACCGAGGCGGCCACGGCATACCGGCAGGCACTGGACCTGACCGACAACGCGGCCGAGCGGGCGTTCCTGCAGCGGCGGCTGGCCGAGGTCGGTGGCCGACCGGCAGCAGGGTGAAGGGTTGACCCCACCCGGATGTGGTCAACCCTTCACCCGGGACTCGTCCACCTGAGGGAACCGCCCCGGGGACGGCGTGGCGATGCTGGCGCCATGGTCGTGCGACGACGGCACACGGTGGCGTTCGGCGGGGTGGTCGGGGCGATCGCGGTCTGCGCGCTCGGGGGCTACCTCGGGGGGTGGGCGTGGACCGGGTTCCGCGGCAACACGCTGTGGGACTGGCTGCATCTGCTGGTGCTGCCGGTCGTCCTGGCGCTGCTGCCGTTGTGGCTGCGCACCCACCGCCGGCTGGAGATGGTCTGGCTCCTCGGCCTGGCCGTCGGCGCGCTCGTCTTCGCTGTGCTGGTGGTCGGAGGCTACGTGCTCGGCTGGGCGTGGACCGGCTTCCGGGGCAACACCCTGTGGGACTGGCTCGAGCTGCTCATCGTGCCGTTCGTGCTGCCGATCGCGCTGCTGCAGGTCACCCGGCAGGACGAGGTCGCCCTCAGCGGCAGCGCGAAGGGCTGACCGCGCGTGGTCAGCCCTTCGCCCAGCGGGTCAGGAACCCCAGGTCGAGGTCTCGCTGACGCCGTGCTCGACGCAGGTCGCGCTCCAGCCGCCCGGCGTGACCTGCACCTTCATCCGGCGCCGGCACGCCACGCAGTAGCGCGGCGGCTCCAGCTCCAGCGCCCGGGCGCACGCGCCGTGGTCGCCCTCGGCCGCGGACTCACCGCAGCGGCCGCACCAGACGGGGGCACCCGTCATACCGGTCGTCGTCACGGGTCTCAGAGGGTCGCGTTGAGCGCCTTGATCGGCATCTTGAGGTCGTCCAGCAGGGCCAGGTCGTCCTTGGGGTCGCGGCCCAGGGTGGTCAGGTAGTTGCCGACGATGACCGCGTTGATGCCGCCGAGCAGGCCGTCACGGGTGCCCAGGTCGCCCAGGGTCAGCTCGCGGCCGCCGGCGTAGCGCAGGATCGTGCGCGGCAGGGCCAGGCGGAACGCCGCGATGGTGCGCAACGCGTCGTTGGCCTCCATGACCGGCAGGTCCCCGAACGGGGTGCCGGGGCGCGGGTTGAGGAAGTTCAGCGGCACCTCGTGCGGCTCGAGCTCCCCGAGCTGGGCGGCGAGCTCCGCGCGCTGCTCGACGGTCTCGCCCATGCCGACCAGGCCACCGCAGCACAGCTCCATGCCGGAGGCCTTGATCATCTGGCAGGTCTCCCAGCGCTCCTCCCACGAGTGGGTGGTGACGACCTGGGGGAAGTACGACCGGCCGGCCTCGAGGTTGTGGTTGTAGCGGTGCACGCCCATGTCGCGCAGGTCGTCGACCTGCTCCTGGGTGAGCATGCCCAGGCTGGCGGCGACCTGGATGTCGACCTCGGCGTGGATCGCCTTGACGCCCTCGCGCATCTGGCTCATGAGGCGCTCGTCGGGCCCGCGCACCGCGGCGACGATGCAGAACTCGGACGCGCCGGTCTCGCGGGTCTGCTTGGCCGCCTTGACCAGCTCGGGGATGTTCAGCCACACCGACCGGACCGGGGAGGTGAACTGCCCGGACTGGCTGCAGAAGTGGCAGTCCTCGGGGCAGCCGCCGGTCTTGAGCGAGACGATGCCCTCGACCTCGACGTCGGGGCCGTTGTACTTCATCCGGACCTCGTGGGCGAGCGCCAGCAGCTCCTCGAGCTGCTCGTCCGGGGTGTTCAGCACGGCCAGGACCTGCTCGTAGCGCAGCGCCTCGCCGCGCTCGAGCACCTGCTCGCGCGCGACGGCCAGAATGTCAGTCTCAACGGCAGTCATGGTCACCGATTGTGGACCACCCCCGCGGTATGCCGTGTCGCAGGTCCGCTGGATGGCCTCCCGAGGGCGGGTGGCCGGGAGGAGTGGTGCGGATGACGGAGGTCGACTTCACCCGCGCGACACCGGTGCCGGCGGACCTCGAGGTGGCCTGGGTGCACGGGTCGCGGCGCGGCCACACGGACCCGCCGATCCAGGTGCACCGGGCCGACCCGCACACGGTGGTGCTCCGGCAGAGCAAGGACGTGCACTACGAGGGGCCGTTCCTGTTCCTGCTGTTCGGCAACGAGCGGGCCGTGCTGTTCGACACCGGGGCGACGGCCGACCCGGCGCGGTTCCCGCTGGCGGACACGGTCGAGGCCCTGGTCGTGGAGTGGCTGCGCGAGCACCCGCGCGAGACCTACGAGCTGGTCGTCGCGCACACCCACGCGCACGGCGACCACGTCGCGGGGGACGCCCAGCTCGCCGGCCGGTCGGACGTCACCGTGGTCGGGAGCGACCTCGGTTCGGTGCAGGCCTTCTTCGGGTTCACCGACTGGCCCGCGCAGGTCGAGACGCTGGACCTCGGCGGGCGGGTGCTGGAGGTGACCGGCATCCCCGGCCACCACGAGGCCTCCGTGGCCGTGTTCGACCGGTGGACCGGGTGGCTGCTCACCGGTGACACGGTCTACCCCGGGCGGCTCTACGTGGAGGACATGCCGGCGTTCCTGGACAGCCTGGACCGGCTGGTGGCGCTGGCTGCGTCACGCCCAGTGACCGCGGTTCTGGGCTGTCACGTCGAGATGACGACGACGCCGGGACGGGACTACCCGCTCGGGGCCACCTGGCAGCCGGACGAGGCGCCGCTGCCGATGACGGTGGCCCAGCTCGTGGCGGTGCGTGACGCCGCCCGGTCGGTCGCGGACCGGCCCGGGGCGCACGCGTTCGACGACGTGGTCCTCTGGAACGGGCCGTGCCGGGGAGCCACGCTGCGGCACCGGGCCCGGCTCGCGGCCTATCGGCTGCGCACCTGGGCGGCGACCGGTTAGACACGCGCCGACGTGCGCCAGGCCTCGGCG
>NZ_DASVZH010000009.1:0-11291 GCF_036391795.1 Oryzihumus sp. | reverse complement strand
TGTCGCCGTACATGCGCCGCAGGCCGTCCTCGACGATCGTGGCGATCTCGTAGGCGTAGGCCGGGTCGTAGGAGACGACCGCCGGGTTGGTCGAGGCGATCAGCGGGCTGTGCCCGTCGGCGTGCTGCAGGCCCTCACCGGTGAGGGTGGTGCGGCCGGCGGTCGCGCCGATGAGGAAGCCACGCGCCATCTGGTCGGCCGCCGCCCAGATCGAGTCGGCGGTCCGCTGGAAGCCGAACATCGAGTAGAAGACGTAGACCGGGACCATCGGCTCGCCGTGGGTGGCGTAGGCCGAGCCCGCCGCGGTGAACGCCGCCACCGAGCCGCCCTCGTTGATGCCCACGTGCAGGATCTGGCCCTGCGGGGACTCCTTGTAGGCCAGCATCAGGTCGGCGTCGACCGAGGTGTAGTTCTGCCCGTGCGGGTTGTAGATCTTGGCCGTCGGGAAGAACGAGTCCATGCCGAAGGTGCGCGCCTCGTCGGGGATGATCGGCACCACGCGGCGGCCGAACTCCTTGTCGCGCATGAGCTCCTTGAGCAGCCGGACGAACGCCATCGTCGTGGCGATCTGCTGCTTGCCCGAGCCCTTCTTCACCGCCTCGTAGGCCGTGTGCTCCGGCAGCTTCAGCGCCTTGGGCTGGACCCGGCGGTTGGGGATGCCGCCGCCGAGCTTCTGCCGCCGCTCGCGCAGGTACTGGATCGTCGGGTCGTCCTCGCCGGGGTGGTAGTACGGCGGGAGGTAGGGGTTGGCCTCGAGCTGCTCGTCGCTGATCGGGATGCGCAGGCTGTCGCGCAGGCCCTTGAGGTCGTCGAGGGTCAGCTTCTTCATCTGGTGCGTGGCGTTGCGGCCCGCGAAGTGCGTGCCCAGGCCGTAGCCCTTGATGGTCTTGGCCAGGATGACCGTCGGCTGGCCGTTGTGCTCCATGGCCGCCTTGTAGGCCGCGTAGACCTTGCGGTAGTCGTGGCCGCCGCGCTTGAGGTTCCAGATGTCCTGGTCGGTCATCCCGTCGACCATGGCGCGGGTGCGCGGGTCGCGGCCGAAGAAGTGCTCGCGGATGAACGCCCCGTCGTTGGCCCGGTAGGTCTGGTAGTCACCGTCGGGCGTGGTGTTCATCAGGTGCACGAGGGCGCCGTCGCGGTCGGCGGCCAGCAGCGGGTCCCACTCACGGCCCCAGACGACCTTGATGACGTTCCAGCCGGCGCCGCGGAAGAACGCCTCGAGCTCCTGGATGATCTTGCCGTTGCCGCGGACCGGGCCGTCGAGGCGCTGCAGGTTGCAGTTGATGACGAAGGTGAGGTTGTCCAGCTCCTCACCGGCCGCGACCTGGAGCAGGCCACGCGACTCGGGCTCGTCCATCTCGCCGTCACCGAGGAACGCCCAGACGTGCTGCTGGCTGGTGTCCTTGATGCCGCGGTTGTGCAGGTACTTGTTGAACTGCGCCTGGTAGATCGCGTTCATCGGGCCCAGGCCCATGGACACCGTGGGGAACTCCCAGAAGTCCGGCATGAGCCGCGGGTGCGGGTAGGACGGCAGCGCCAGCGGCTTGCCGTCGACGACGTGGGAGTGCTCCTGGCGGAAGCCGTCGAGCTGCTGCTCGGTCAGCCGGCCCTCGAGGAAGGCGCGGGCGTAGATGCCGGGGGAGCCGTGACCCTGGATGAAGATCTGGTCGCCGCCACCCTCGTGGTCCTTGCCGCGGAAGAAGTGGTTGAAGCCCACTTCGTAGAGCGTCGCGGCCGAGGCGTAGGTCGAGATGTGGCCGCCGACGGAGATGTCGGGCCGCTGGGCGCGGTGCACCATGACCGCGGCGTTCCAGCGCAGGAACGCGCGGTAGCGGCGCTCCACCTCCTCGTCACCGGGGAACCACGGCTCGCCCTCGGGGGCGATCGTGTTGATGTAGTCGGTCGCCGTCAGCGACGGGACACCGATCTGGCGCTCCCGCGCCCGCTCGAGGAGCTTGAGCATGACGTAACGCGCCCGGGTGCGCCCGCTCTCGTCGATCACCCCGTCCAGCGACTCGAGCCACTCCTGCGTCTCCTCGGGGTCGATGTCCGGGAGCTGACTGGGGATGCCGTTCAGGATCGGTCCGGCTTCCTCGCGTGCCACCACGCCTTGTCCTTTCTCGCACTGTCCGTCACTGGCGACGGTGACCCGTCGGGGCCGCGTGCGGCCCTCAGTGACACCCCATCCTCCACCCGAACGCGGGCTTGGTCACATTCGGGTCCGGGACCTTGACACCTACCCGTCGGTAAGCCCCAGCCGCTCGCCCCCGGCGTAGACCGTCATCCGGGGGTCGCGCACGAAGCCGACCAGCGTCATCCCCGCCTCGGTGGCCAGCTCCACGGCCAGGCTGGAGGGCGCGGAGACGGCGGCCAGGACCGGCACCCCGGCCATCAGCGCCTTCTGGGTCAGCTCGAAGCTGGCCCTGCCGCTGACCGCCAGCACGTGCCCGGCCAGCGGCAGCCGGTCCTCCCGCGCGGCCCACCCGAGGACCTTGTCCACCGCGTTGTGCCGGCCCACGTCCTCGCGCACCGCGAGCAGCTCGCCGTCGCCGGTGAACAGCCCCGCCGCGTGCAGCCCGCCGGTGCGGTCGAACACCTTCTGCTGCGCACGCAGCGCCGCCGGCATGGCGGCCACGACGGCGGGGGAGAGGCGCAGCGGGTCCTGCGCCACGGCATACCGGCTCTTGGTGGTGATCGCCTCGATGCTGGCCTTGCCACAGATGCCGCAGGAGCTCGTCGTGTAGAAGTCGCGGGCCGCGCTGGCCGGCGGCGGCTGGACGCCCTCGGCCAGGGTCACGTCGACGACGTTGTAGGTCGGCCGCCCGTCCTCGCCCTCGTCCAGGCAGTGCATGAGGTGACGCACGTCGGAGGCCGCGCCGATCAGCCCCTCGGTGAGCAGGAAGCCGATCGCCAGGTCGAAGTCGTCGCCGGGCGTGCGCATGGTCACCGCCAGGGAGGTGCCGCCGACCCTGACCTCCAGCGGCTCCTCGACGGTGACGGTGTCCGGGCGGGCGACCACGCGCGGCCCCTCCGGGCCGCCCAGGTCGATGCGGTGAGCCGGGGTGCGGCGGGTGACACGTCCCATGCGCCGACTGTATGCCGCGCCGCTCAGCGCGCGGTCCACCCCGTCCCGGCGTAGCGTCCGGCCCACGGGGCAAGGGGAGGTCCACCATGTCGGTGCTCGATCGGGAGCGCAGCGTCGCGCGCCCAGGCTTCAGCCGCTGGCTCATCCCGCCGGCGGCGCTCGCGGTCCACCTGTCCATCGGGCAGGTCTACGCCTTCAGCGTCTTCAAGACCTCGCTGGTGGCGCACTTCGGCACCGGGCAGACGCCGGTGGCGGCCATCTTCTCCATCGCCATCGTCATGCTCGGGCTGTCGGCGGCCTTCGGCGGGACGTGGGTGGAACGGCACGGCCCGCGGGCGGCGATGGTCGTGGCCGCGCTGTGCTGGAGCGCCGGGTTCCTCGTCGGGTCGCTGGGCATCGCCACCAGCCAGCTGTGGCTGCTCTACCTCGGCTACGGCGTCATCGGCGGGATCGGGCTGGGCATCGGCTACATCTCCCCGGTCTCGACCCTGATCAAGTGGTTCCCCGACCGGCCCGGGCTGGCCACCGGCATGGCGATCATGGGCTTCGGCGGCGGCGCGCTGATCGCCTCGCCGCTGTCCAACGCCCTGCTCGGGCACTTCGACGCCGGCTTCGACCCGACCGCCAAGGCCGCGGTCGCCGACGGGCACGCCCTGGCGATGACGTTCCTCGTCCTCGGGGTGGGCTACCTGGTGCTCATGCTCTTCGGTGCCGCGCTGGTGCGGGTGCCGCCGGGCAGCGGCCACGGTGACGCGAGCGCGGCGCACGTGCCGGGCCACCGCGGCGCCCAGGTGCGGGCCGCGCAGGCGATCCGCACGCCGCAGTTCTGGCTGGTGTGGGTGGTGCTGTTCTGCAACGTCACCGCCGGCATCGGCATCCTCGAGCAGGCCGCGCCGATGATCCAGGACTTCTTCCGCGCCGGAGGCGCCTCGTCGGTGACGGCAGCGGCCGCCGGCGGGTTCGTCGGGCTGCTCAGCCTGGCCAACATGGCCGGCCGGTTCGTGTGGTCCTCCACCTCTGACTGGACCGGGCGCCGGCGGATCTACGTCGTCTACCTCGGGGTCGGCATCGTGATGTACCTCCTGCTGGCCACGGTGGGCACGTCCTCGACGGCGCTGTTCGTCGGCCTCGCGGCCGTCATCATCTCCTTCTACGGCGGCGGTTTCGCCACCGTGCCGGCCTACCTCAAGGACCTGTTCGGCACGCTCGAGGTCGGTGCCGTGCACGGCCGGCTGCTCACCGCCTGGTCGGCCGCCGGCGTCGCCGGGCCGCTGATCGTCAACGGCATCCTCGACGCCTCGGGCAAGCCGGGCACCCTGACGGCCGAGGCCTACCGGCCGGCGCTGCTGGTCATGGTGGGCGTGCTGGCGGTCGGCTTCGTGGCCAACCTGCTGGTCCGCGACGTGGACCGGCGCCACTTCGACGGGTCCGTGGCCGGTGAGGCCGACACCCTGCAGGAGGTCAGCGCATGAGCATCGAGTCGCAGACCCGCCGGGCCACCCACGAGCCGGAGCGGGGCACCCCGGTCGCCGCCGTCCTCGGCGCCTGGCTCGTCGTGGCCACGCCGCTGGCCTACGGGCTGTGGCAGACGCTGGTCAAGGCCGCGAAGCTCTTCACCGGTTGACGCCGCATCGGCGCCCGGCGGTACGGAACTGCTGCACCGGCGTCCTCGTCAGACCTGTATGACCTCCATCACGACGCGCCGGCGACCGCGGCGGCTGCTGGTCGGGGCGTGGGGCGTGCTCCTTGTCGCCCTCGCCGCCTGCGGCGGCCAGACCACCGGGGGGACTCCCTCCGGCTCGTCGTCGGCCGCCTCGCCGTCCTCGCCCTCGGCCTCATCGAGCAGCTCCCCGGGGACCGGTCAGCAGACCACGGTCACCGGCCAGGTCATCGAGGGCGTCAGACCCAGCTGCGTGGTGCTGCAGGTCCCCGACCGGCGCTACGCACTCACCGGTGACCTGGCCAAGGGGCTGGCCGTCGGGGCGAAGGTGCGGGTGACGGGCACCGTCCGCCCCGACCTGGTGAGCTCCTGCGGCAGCACGACGTTCGTCGTGACCGCGTTGACCCGCCTCTGACCGGGGCAAGCCTGGCCGTCAGCCCTTGGCGACCGCGCTGATGAAGTCGGTGCCGTTCGGGCTGCCGAGCCCGGTGACATCGTCGTAGCCGGGACGGGTGTAGATCGTGCCGGTCTGGTTGAACGTCCGCAGGCTGGTGGTCGTCCCGCCCGTGGCGTCGAAGCCGTTGAGGAAGTCGACGCGCACGACGCCGTCGGTGACCGCCCGGCCGTGGTTGACGTCCCGGAAGGCCGAGCTGCCGGCCGCGCCGTAGAGCACGGGGTTGAGGAAGCCCACCGAGGACCCGCAGGTCTGACCGGCCAGGGCCACGACCCCGGCGAGCAGCGGGCTCGACAGGCTCGTCCCGCCGAGGCGGTACTCGTCGTAGCGGATCGAGCCGTCCGGGAAGGTCTGGCTCTGGCCCACGAGCATCCCGGTGTTGGGGTCACCCACCATCGCCACGTCCGGTATCGCGCGGTGCGCCCCGTTGCCGAAGAAGTCGCTGATCGAGGTCGGGACCACACCCTGCTGGTAGTCCGGCTGCGGGAACAGCTTGCTGGTGCCCCCACCCCCGCCGTAGAGGAAGGCCGGGGGCCGCGGGGACCAGGCGCCGCCCGTCAGGATGGACTTGCCGGTGCCCCAGCCCTGCTCGAAGCCGTAGCCGTTGCTCTGCGTGACGGCCAGCGAGGTGCCACCGACCGCGGTGACGAACGGGTCGGTCGCCTCGTAGTCGGCCTGACGGGAGCCGGTGTTGGCGATCTCGTCACCGTTGTCGCCGGAGGAGAACAGCATGCTGATGCCCTGGGCTGCGGCCTGGATGAAGGTCTGGTGCTGGGCCGCCACGTCCGCCACGCTGGCGGGCTCGCCGACCGAGCCGTAGGAGTTGGTCACGACCTGCGCCAGCTGGTGGTCGACCACCAGGTTGACGGCCGCGTTGAGGTCGGTGTTGGCGCAGCTGCGGGCGCCGACGTAGAGGACGTCGGCCTGCGGCGCGCTGGCGTGCACCGCCTCGATGTCGAGGGTCTCCTCGGCGTACCAGCCGCTGGCGGAGCAGGCGGTGATGTTGGTGAAGGTGGGGGACACCAGCTGCCTGAGCTGGTGGCGTCCCCAGGGGTTGGCGGAGTCGTGGCGCGTGGCGTAGGTCTTGACGTCCTTGGCGATGAACTTCGAGGCGAAGGCGTCGACGACCGCGACGGTGACGCCGTGGCCGGTGGTGCCGCTGTCGACCGCCGCCTGCACGCCGTAGGCGCCGCGCAGCTGCGGCGGGGTGTAGCCGCAGGGGGCGTAGGTCAGCGGGTCGGCCAGGATCTGCGGCACCGACGAGGCAGCCTTCTGGCCGTACCACGTCGAGCACGGGGGCGCGTTGTGGAACACCGGGTCCGGTGGCGGCAGCACCGTCGCGGGACCTGAGGTGGCGCCGGTCGAGCTGGTGGTGGCCTGCGGGCCGCCGGTGTGCTGCGGGGCGCTGAGGGCGGAGGAGTCGAGGCCGCCGACCCCGAGGACCTGGCCGGCCAGCGCGGAGGGCACCGAGGCCGGGATCGCGTTGGCGGTCACGGTCCGGCCTGAGCGCACGTAGTCGCGCAGGTCGGTCGCGAACGCGCGGTCGACCTGCGCGGTGGTGCCGGTGAACGTCACGAACCGGCGGTTGTCCGGGATGTCGGTGACGGTGAAGCCGTTGGAGCGCAGCCAGCCGGTGACGGCGCCCACGCTGGAGGTGGTGGGTGCGAACCGGGCCCGCCACTCGGCGGCGCTGACGTAGTGCCGGAAGCCGGGGCTGGCCGGGTCCGAGACGGCCCGCGCCAACGCCTCCGCCCCCGCCTCGTCGCGCAGGGCGAGGACGGCGCGGAACGTGTGCCGCGCATCTGACGCGGTCCGGTGCGCCGCCGTGGCGTGAGCAGTCCACGCCGGTGCGGGCTGGACGGTATGACGGGACCCCTCCGCGTGGGCGAGCCCCGGCGACGTCACCGCCAGGACCAGGCAGGTGGTCGCGCCGAGCACGACGGCGCGACGGTGTGCGAGTGCCATGAGCTGCCCCTCCCCGTCGAGACGCGCCGCGAACACCGGCGCAAGAGGGAGCCTTGCGCAACTGATGGAGCGCCGCCTGAGGCGAAACGACGGGGCCGCCTGCGCCAGATGCGGTAGGCCGGGTGGGTGAGTCCCGGGTCTCAGTCCCTCTCGAGGCGGATCACCAGGCTCTTGGCCACGGGGGTGTTGCTCTTCTCGGCCACGTGGTCAGTAGCCATGAGCACGTTGGTCTCCGGGTAGTACGCCGCAGCGCAGCCGGGTGCCGTGGGATAGGCGATGACCCGGAACTGCTCGGCGCGCCGCTCGGTGCCGTCGTACTCGCTGACGATGGTGACCAGGTCGCCCTGGTGCAGCCCCATCCGGTGCAGGTCCGTCGGGTTGACGAGGACCACGCGCCGGCCGCCGTGCACGCCGCGATAGCGGTCGTCGTGGCCGTAGACGGTGGTGTTGAACTGGTCGTGGCTGCGGATCGTCTGCAAGAGCAGCCGCCCCTCGGGCACCTCCAGCACCTGCACCGGGTTGACCACCAGCTGGGCGCGGCCGTCCTTGGTGTCGAACTCGCGGGAGTCGCGCGGCTTGTGTGGCAGCAGGAACCCGCCGGGCTCGCGGACCCGGGTGTTGAAGTCCTCGAAGCCCTTGACCACGTCGGCGATCCGGTCACGGACCGCGTCGTTGTCCTCGGCGAACGTGGCCCACGGGACCTCGCCCACGTCCGGCACGAGGTGGCGAGCCAGGTCGGCGACGATGCGCACCTCGCTGCGGCAGTGCTCCGACGGCGGCGTCAGCGAGCCCGAGGACAGGTGCACCTGGCTCTGGGAGTCCTCGACGCTGACCGCCTGGACCCCGCGGGGGGTCTCGTCGCGGTCGGTGCGCCCCAGCGCGGGCAGGATCAGCGCCTCGCGGCCGGTCACGGTGTGCGAGCGGTTGAGCTTGGTCGAGACGTGGACGGTCAGGTCGCACGCCTCGAGCCCCGCGTGGACCACCGGGGTGTCCGGCGTGGCCATGGCGAAGTTGCCGCCCATGCCGAAGAACACCCGCAGCGACTTCTCGCGCAGCCGGCGCACCACGCCCACGGCGTCGAGGCCGTGCTCGCGCGGGGGCACGAACGCGAACTCCTTGGCCAGCTTGTCGAGGAACTCCTGGGGCATCTGCTCCCAGATGCCCATGGTCCGGTCGCCCTGGACGTTGGAGTGGCCCCGGACCGGGCAGGGGCCGGCTCCCGGCTTCCCGATGTTGCCCTGCAGCAGCAGGACGTTGGTGACCTCCTGGATGGTGGCCACGGCGTGCTGGTGCTGGGTCAGGCCCATCGCCCAGCAGACGACGGTCGCCCGGGAGGAGAGGAACCGCTCTGCGAGGGACTCGATGTCCTCGCGCGCCAGGCCGGTCGCCCGCTCGGTCTGCGCCCAGTCGAGCGTGGCCAGGGACGCCACGTACTCGGCATACCCGGTGGTGCGCTCCTGGACGAACTCGTGGTCGACGACCGAGCCGGGGTTGGCGTCCTCGGCCTGCAGCAGCAGGTGCGCGAGGGCCCGGAACAGGGCGTGGTCGCCACCGAGGCGGATCTGCAGGAAGTCGTCGGCGATCGCCGTGCCGGTGCCGAGGATGCCCTTAACGTTCTGCGGGTTGCGGAAGCGGATCAGCGCGGCCTCGGGCAGCGGGTTGACCGCCACGATGGTGGCGCCGTTCTTCTTGGCGTTCTCCAGGTGGGTCAGCATGCGCGGGGCGTTGGTGCCCGGGTTCTGCCCGCAGATGACGATCAGCTCGGCCTGCTCCAGGGAGTTGAGCGTCACCGCGCCCTTGCCGATGCCGATCTGCTCGGACATGGCGTGGCCGGAGGACTCGTGGCACATGTTCGAGCAGTCCGGCAGGTTGTTGGTGCCGTAGGCCCGCACCATGAGCTGGTACAGGAACGCCGCCTCGTTGCTGGTGCGGCCGCTGGTGTAGAACGCGGCGTCGTCGGGGGAGGGCAGCGCCCGCAGGTGGCGGGTGATGATCGCGTTGGCCTCGTCCCAGGTGACGGGCTCGTAGTGGGTGCCACCCTCGGGCTTGTACATCGGCTCGGTCAGCCGGCCCTGCTGGCCCAGCCACCACTCGCTCTGGGCGTGCAGCGCCGCGATCGGGTGCCGGGCGAAGAACGCGCGGTCGACCCGGCGGGTGGTCGCCTCCCAGGCGACCGCCTTGGCCCCGCTCTCGCAGAACTCGGCGGTGTGCCGGTCCTCCGGGTCGGGGTCGGGCCAGGCGCACGACGGGCAGTCAAAACCCTTGTCCTGGTTGAGCTTGAGGAAGGTCCGCGCGGTGCGGGCCGCCCCCATCTGCTCCAGTCCCTGCTTGAAGGAGCTGGCGATGGCCGGCACCCCCGTCGCCCACGTCTTGGGCGGGTGGACTCGTGGCTGCGCCTCTGGATCGACCATGGCCAGACTGTATGCCGCGCCGCCCCCTCCCGCAGGGGGTGCCCACCTGACCCGCAGATGGCCCGACCTGACCAGATCGGGACGAACTGCTTGCATGTTTCTGCTTGACCTAGTGGACTACGCAGGACAGAACATCTCGGTTCGCCGCTCGGCGGGGGACGTCAACAAGGAGGACACGACGGTGGGTGCGACCGCGGAAGCGGCAGCCACGAACGGCTCGGTCGCAAAGCTGGGGTTCGTCTCGGGGCAGGGAGTCCAGGAGTTCGGCTGGGACGAGGACGTCGACGACGAGCTGCGGCTCGCCATCGAGGCGGTCACCGGCAACGAGCTGGAGGACGAGGAGTCGACCGACGTCGCCGACGCCGTCCTCCTGTGGTGGCGCGAGGAGGACGGGGACCTCGTCGACGCCCTGGTCGACGGGCTGACCAACCTGGCCGACCGGGGGTTCATCGTGCTGATGACCCCCAAGGCGGGGCGTGAGGGGCACGTCGACGCCAGCGACGTGGAGGAGGCCGCGCTCACGGCGGGGCTGCACACCTCGGGGACGGTCAACGCGTGCGCCGACTGGGCCGGCACGCGTCTGGTCGCCCCGAAGTCGGCGCGCCGCTGACGGCTGGCACACTGGGCGCCATGAGCCCCTCGGACGTACACGCCTTCCCGGTCGTGTCGGTGCCCCCTGCCATCGGCGAGAGCGCACCCGACTTCCACCTCAAGGACCAGCACGGCCAGGTCGTGTCGCTCCAGGACTTCCACGGCAGCAAGAACGTCGTGCTGGTCTTCTACCCGTTCGCCTTCTCCGGCACCTGCACCGGAGAGCTGGGCCAGATCCGCGACGACCTCGCCGCGTTCCAGAACGAGCACGTCCAGGTCCTGGCCGTGTCCGTGGACCACATGTTCACCCAGCGGGCGTGGTCGGAGTCCCAGGGCTACGAGTTCCCGCTCCTGTCCGACTACTGGCCGCACGGCGAGGTGGCCCGGGCCTACGGCGTCTTCGAGGAGCAGGGAGGCTTCGCGGCGCGCGGGACGTTCCTCATCGACACCGACGGCATCGTGCGCTGGACCCTGGTCAACTCGGTCGGCGAGGCGCGTGACTTCAGCGGCTACCACGCCGCACTCAAGACCCTGGTCGAGGCCTAGCGCCGGACCGGGTGGGGCCTGTAGCTCAGGTGGTAGAGCACCGCGTTTACACCGCGGGTGTCGTCGGTTCGAGACCGGCCGGGCCCACATGCAGGAGCTGACCCTCGCCGAGGTCGTCCACGCCCTCGACGGGCTCTACCCGCCGTCCACCGCGGCCTCGTGGGACAGCGTCGGTCTGGTGACCGGCGACCCGGAGCAGCCGGTGCGGCGCATCCACCTGGCCGTCGACGCGACGCTGGCGGTCGTGCAGGAGGCCCGGGACGCCGGTGCCGACCTGCTGGTCACGCACCACCCGCTGCTGCTGCGCGGGGTGCACAGCGTCGCCACCACCACCGCCAAGGGTGCGACGGTCACGGCCCTGGTCGTGGCCGACCTCGCGCTCTACGTCGCGCACACCAACGCCGACGTCGCCACCCCCGGGGTCTGCGACGCGCTCGCGACCGCGATCGGCCTGCACGACCTCACCCCGCTGGCGCAGGTCGAGGGCCAGGCCCTCGGCCGGGTGGGCGAGCTGCCCGCCGAGGAGTCCCTCGCGGCCTTCGCCCGCCGGCTGGCCGGGGCCCTGCCGGCCGCGCCCGG
>NZ_DASVZH010000008.1:0-7219 GCF_036391795.1 Oryzihumus sp. | reverse complement strand
AGTAGGCGACGTCGTCGGACCAGTCCATGACCTGCGCCTCGAGGCACCGGCGGGTGGGATCGGCCTCCGGCGCCCCGAGCCGAACCCACTCGAAGACCGGCGCGTCCGCGGCATACACGCCGAACTTGGCGGTCTGCGACGGCGCCTCGCCGCGCCGCCACGGGTACTTCAGGACGGCGTCGAGGCTGGCCCGGGTGAGGTTGAGCCCGGCCGGGCGACCGTCGGGGTGGGTGCGCTTGGCCTCCAGCCGGGTGAGCAGGCGCAGCGTCTGGGCGTTGCCCTCGAACCCGCCGATGTCTGCCGCGACCTGGGCCAGCGCCGTCTCGCCGTTGTGCCCGAACGGCGGATGCCCGAGGTCATGCGCCAGGCACGCGGTGTCGACGACGTCGGCGTCGCAGCCGAGCGCGGCCCCGAACTCGCGGCCGATCTGGGCGACCTCCAGGGAGTGGGTGAGCCGGTTGCGGACGAAGTCGTCGCTGGTCGGCTGCACCACCTGTGTCTTGGCCGAGAGCCGGCGCAGCGCCGAGGAGTGCACGACGCGGGCCCGGTCGCGGGCGAAGTCGTCGCGGTCGGCCCGCTTGAGCGCCGGGTCCTCGCGGACCCACCGCTCGCGGTCGGCGTCGGCATAGGTGCTCACGAACAGGCACTGTATGCCGCGCCGCCGACCCCAAACATGTGACCATCCGGTTGACTGTTGTCCCAAGAGCAGGGCCCCGGTGTGCTCCAGGGCCCTGCTCCACTCGTGGGCGTCTCTTCGGCGCTGGCCTCAGCCCGCCCTGCCGGTCACCAGCGACACGGCGGTGTTGCCCCGGCACGCGTCCATCGCCCGGATCGCCCAGCGCCCCTTGAGTCCGTTGCCGGAGAAGTTGGACTCGGCGTCATCGGCCTCGACCTCCCCTTCCGACAGGGACCAGCCGTTGCGGGCGTAGGTGGCCTGCATGTCCGTGAGCGTGGCGCGGAACGGCTTCGGCGACACCGCCGTGACGACGACGCGGCCGCCGGCGCGGGACTCCACGTGCGTGACGACGTAGCCGTCCGGCAGTGCCGCCTTCGACGGGAACGCCGCCGGCAGCTCGACTGCCGAGGCATCCCTGGCGCAGACCGACATCTGGTCGGCCGTGGACTCCATCGCCTTCTGCCCGGCGCTCTCGCACCCGGTCAGCGCACCGGCGAGCAGCAGGGCGGCCGCGCCGACCAGGACGCGGACGCCGTCGGAGGCGCTGCCTCCGGCCGCACGCCCCCGCATCACGACGTCACCGTGACCGAGCGCTTGTTGTCCGCCTCGTCGGACTCGCGGACCGTGTTGGCCGGGTCCGCCACCACCAGGACGGTGTGCGTGCCCTTGGCCAGCTTGAGCCCGGCGAAGGTGACCGTACGGGTGGCCCCCGCTGCCAGGTCGCTCGCCGTCGATGTCGAGACGACCTTCCCGTCGACCACGAGCTGCAGGGCCGCTCCCGGCGCCGGCGCGCCGCCGGTGTTGGCCAGCGTCGCGGTCGGGACGTAGAGCCCACCGGCCTTGCTCACCGACAGCGCGCTCGGGGTGAGGTTGGGCAGGGGGTCGTTCGCGGCATACAGCGTCTTGCCGGTCTGCTGGCGGGCGATGGTGGCGTAGGCGTCGAAGTTCTCCGTCCCACCCGGTGCCGCGCAGGCGCCGGTGCAGCCGTCGGCGTAGCCGACCAGCACGCGACCGTCCTTGTCGACCGTGGCGTCCATGAAGTCGAGAAGGTTGCGGTCGTTGCCGCAGGTCGTGCCGCCGGTGCAGATCGAGCCGCGCTGCACCGGGTCGGTGGGCGTGGTGTCGACGGTGACCCAGGACTTGCCGCCGTCGTACGTCGTGGAGACGTAGAGGTGCCAGTCGCCGTGGAAGTTCGTGGCGTCCTGGTAGTTGCCGGCGGTCGTGGTGCCGATGAAGGCGAACGAGGCGCGGTCGTCGTCACCCGCGACCACGGCCGGGAAGACCGTGTTGTGGATGCCCAGGGCGGCGCCGACGTTCTGGTCGTCGGTCCACGTCTTGCCCTTGTCCCGGCTCACGGCGACGCGGGGCGTGCCGTCGGCGGCCTGGTAACCCATGTAGACCGTGCCGTTGGCGCCGATGCCGACGCTGGGGTCGGAGTCGCCGGGGGTGCTGGCCGGGTCGGTGCGCACCGACCACGTGGTGCCGCCGTCCTCGGAGACCGCCACGCCCTGGTTGCTGCCGCAGCCCTTGTTGGGCACGTAGACGGTGCCGTCGGGGGCGACCTTGACGTGCCCGTGCAGGCCGCCGCAGTCGAGCAGGGAGTACATCGGGACGGCCGGGCCGAAGGTCGTGCCGCCGTCATGGCTGGAGGCGCAGCTGGCGTCGGCGATGTCCTGGCTGCAGTAGTAGACCGCCCGGGGGTAGCTGCTGGTCGGCAGCGACCCGACGGCCCCTGCCGGCCAGGCACCGCCGCCCACCGTCTGGTGGTCGACGCCGGAGTTGATGCCGCCGCCCTGGCTCGGCGACCACGTCGTGCCGTCGTCGTCGGAGAAGCACATCAGCGAGGTCTTGCCCGCCAGCTGGCTCTCGAACACCCGGCCGGTCACCGGGTCGGTGAAGCCGATCGGGTCCAGCGACGCGGTGTTGCCGGTGGGGCACCCGTTCGCCGAGGTCGCCGAGACGTTGCTCCAGCTCACCTTCGACGGGGTGACGCTGTCGTCCCACGTGGCCTTGTAGGTGTCGTAGAGCGCCTGGTAGAAGGTCGCCCCGGTCTTGTGGCTGTTGCCGATCGACGGCTCACCGGCGCTGTGCGCCTGCGGGAACGACTCGGGCGCGCCGTACTGGCTGAACGTCGGCGGGGTGTCCGTGCTCGGCGGCGGGTTCGCGGGGATGTCGGTCAGGGCAGCGGTCCCCGTGACCGACTCACCGAGCGGGTTGAACGGGACGACGCGCACCGTGTAGTCGCCGCTCGTGGGCGGCACCTGGATGACCTCAGGGTCGGCGCTGGAGGCCGACGTGCCGACAACCGTGCCGGCCTTGTCGAGCAGATAGACGTCGAAGTCGGCGGCCTTGTTGGCCCACCCGACCGTGACCGTGAGCTGGTGGGTGTCGCCGTAGCCAGCTGGAGTGCTGACGTGCAGCGCGAAGTCGTCGCACAGTCCCGGGCCGCAGGTCACGTCGCCGGCGGTGCCGGTGACGTTGGGGGCGGCGAACGGCCCGGCAGTCCACTGCGTGGAGGGCGAGGTGTCGGACACCGAACCTTCCGAGGGCGTGGCCGCGACCGCAGCCGCACCCACCCCTCCAACGAGCAGCGCCGCTGTGGCGGTCAGGGCCAGCACCCGGCGCGGCCGGGCGATGCGGGGGCGGATCGGCATGAGGCGATCTCCTCGAGGTCACCGGTCGGCACCCTGCGCACCGTCCGGTCAGACGACACGCCCGTCCGGGCGCGTTTCCGGGCAAACGAGCGCCACGCCACCGTGGTTACGCCCCGACCCTCGACGGCTCCCCGGTCACCAGCTCAGCGGCGTGTTCCGGCGACCCACGGCAATGAGCTCCTCGGCGACAGGGGCGCCCGCGCGGACATGCTGCGGCGCGCCTAGACATCCCACGGCGCTAAGCGGTCAAGCGGCGAGGCGATGGTTGTCCGGCCAGGCGAGGTGTTCCTGGTAGGGCATGTGGTGCTCGAGGCAGCCGTGGAGGACGCCGACGAGCCGGTTGGCCAGGGCACGCAGGGCTTGGTGGTGGGTGGCTCCGCGTTGGCGGTGTCGGTCGTAGAAGGCTCGGGCGCCGGGCGAGGCGCCCAGGGCGGCGAAGGCTTGCTGGTAGAGCGCGTCGGCCAGGCGCCGGTTGCGGGCGTGGCGGGCCAGGACGACGCGTTTGGTGCCCGAGGCGCGGGTGATCGGGGCCATCCCGGAGTAGTTCTTGCGGGCGCGGGTATCGGCGTAGCGGTGGGGGTCGTCTCCGAACTCGGCGAGCACCCGGGCGGCGAGGATCGCGCCGAGGCCGGGCTGGCTGCGGTAGATCTCAGCGTCCGGGTGCTGGCCAAAACCCGCGCTCACCTGCTCGCTGAGGGTGTGGACCTGGCGGACGAGCTCGGTGATCACGGCCACGAGTGCGGTGGTGGAGGCGGCGTAGGCCGGGACCACCTCGGCCCGGGCGGGTAGCTGCTCGGTGCGCAGCGCCGCCTGGATCTGGGCGGCGCGGGTGGCCAGGTTGCGTTGCCGCCCGGCTCGACGCAGCAGGGTCTGGATCCGGGACAGGCTCAGCCGGGCGCCCTGCTCGGGGGTCGGGGCGGCGGCCAGGACAGCCAGGGCGTCCCGGCCTCCCAGCTCCTCAAAGGCCACCAGTGCGGCGGGGTAGTACTCGCGCAGCATCGAGCGCAGCAGGTTGGTCTGCCGCTGCCGCGCCCAGATCATGTTCTGGTGGGAGCGGGCCAGGACCTTGACGTGCTCGGCCAGGGCGGAGTCCCCGGCCAGCGGGCGGTGATGGGCCCGGTCCAGGCGGACCAGCTCGGCCAGCACGTGCGCGTCGCCGGGGTCGGACTTGGCCCCGGCCACCCCGTGCCTGGCCCGGTACTGGGCGGCCTGGGCCGGGTTCACCGCGTAGACGGTGTACCCGGCAGCGACCAGGGCCGCCACCCATGGGCCCCGGTCGGTCTCGATGCCGACGACCACCGCCTGGGGATCCTCGCTCTGGCCCAGGTGGTCTGCCACCAGCGCGTGCAGCGCGCTCACCCCGACCACCCCCTCGGGCAGCCGGCGTCTGGCCAGCACCGTCCCGGTTTCGTCGACGACCTCGACGTCGTGATGGGCCTCGGCCCAGTCATCCCCGATGAACAACACCAGTAGCTCCCCTCGCACGAACGTCCCCGAAAGCCACGGAGGAGATCCAGGCGACCTAATGGCTCAGTGCTCACCGGCACGACATCCCACCAGCCCTACGAACTCCTCACCAACCGTCGGGGGCACGATCTAGGCGTAGCCCTCGCCAGGGCAGGGTCCGACAGTGCTCACCCGACGGCGGCTCGGACACCAGATTGCCAAAAGGCATCCCAGTGCAGGCCCATTAGGGTCGGGCCATGGAGTTCCGGAACCTCGGCAGGAGCGGTCTGCGCATCTCGGAGATCGCCTACGGCAACTGGCTCACCCACGCCTCGCAGGTCGAGGAGGACCAGGCCGTGGCGTGCGTGCGGCAGGCGCTGGAGGAGGGCATCACGACCTTCGACACGGCCGACACCTACGCCGACACCGCGGCCGAGGCCGTCCTGGGCCGCGCACTGGCCGGCGTCCGCCGCGAGGAGGTCGAGATCTGCACGAAGGTCTACTTCCCCGCCGGTGGCCGCGGCCCGAACGCACACGGCCTGTCGCGCAAGCACATCCACGAGTCCATCAACGGCTCGCTGGCGCGGCTGGGCACCGACTACGTCGACCTGTACCAGGCACACCGCTACGACGACCTGACGCCGCTGGAGGAGACGATGGAGGCCTTCGCCGACGTCGTCCGGCAGGGCAAGGCGCTCTACATCGGTGTCTCGGAGTGGAACGCCGAGCAGCTGCGCGAGGGCCATCGGCTGGCCCGGGAGCTGCACATCCCGTTCGTCTCCAGCCAGCCGCAGTACTCCATGATCTGGCGGGTCATCGAGGGTGAGGTCGTCCCCGCCTCACGCGAGCTCGGCATCGGGCAGATCGTCTGGTCCCCGCTGGCCCAAGGGGTGCTCACCGGCAAGTACGTGCCCGGTCAGGCCCCGCCGGCCGGCTCCCGGGCGACTGACGACAAGGGTGGCGCCGACATGGTCGGCCGCTGGCTGGCCGACGACGTGCTGCTCGAGCGGGTGCAGCGACTGCGCCCGCTCGCCGAGCAGGCCGGCCTGACGATGGCCCAGCTCGGGGTGGCGTGGGTGCTGCAGAACGACAACGTCTCGGCCGCGATCATCGGCGCGTCCCGGCCGGAGCAGGTCACCGAGAACGCCCGCGCCGCCGGGGTGCGTCTCGACGCCGACCTGATGGCGGCGATCGACGAGGTGCTCGACGGCTCGATCGAGCGCGACCCGGGAGAGACGCGGATGCCCCGCCGGTCGGAGTTCCCGATCCGCTGAGGCCCACCCCTCCTGCAGGTACGCCGCTCCCTCACCTGCGGGGCGCGGCACACCGGCTCAGTCGGTCGGGAAGATGAAGCAGGACCGGCAGCGTGCCTCGTAGCTGAACGTGCCGTCGTCCGGCAGTGGCGTCGACGGCGCCAACCGGGTGGTGAAGGCCCGGTCCCGGTCGAGCACCTGGGTGTAGACGGCGCGGAACTCGCGACAGACGTCGCAGACGGCGCGCCGGTGGGTCACCACCTGCGGGCCGAGCTCGAACAGCGCCCTGACCGGGGCGAACAGCTCGCCCCGGTGGTCCAGGTCGATGCCGGTCGCGACGACGCGGGTCCCGCGCTCGATCAGGGTGCCGAGCACTTCCACGTCCGCGACGTCGAACATGTGGATCTCGTCCACGCCGACCACGTCGACGTCGTCGTCCAGCAGCGGCTCGAGCGACATCGTCTTGGTCGTGACCAGGCTGCTGCCACTGCGGGAGGTCACCTTGTCGTCGCGCTGGTGGCGAGCCGACTGGTAGACCCGGTGCGTGACGTCCGAGTAGGCCAGCGGCGAGAGCAGGCTGATGAGCTCGAGCGACTTGCCGCTCTTCATCGGGCCGACGATGACGGTGAGGTCGCTCAGACCGTTCGTCGTGGGCATCCGCCGGGTGGGGCGAGTTGTCGGACGGGCGGCCAGACCTGGCAGTGACTGCTGCGAAACCCCGATGGACACGAGGCGACATCCTGCCATCCCCGACCGCCTCGGCTCGGATGGCTACCCCGGCGTGGCGGCGCGGTCGCGGTGCTATGAGCGACCCATTCCCAGCCCATGCGCAATTCGCCACCGGTGGTGCCGGGCCGCGACGACTGCCACGATCCACCCCACCTGGGAAGGTGTGGACTCGCCTCCACAGGAGCCCTGCGCTGAGACGTCTCCGCGCATGCCGCTGGCCCGGCCGTCTTCGGGCCGGGTGCGGGGCGGGGACCTCAGGTGTGCCAGGTCACCCCGGTGCCGGTGACGGTCGCGGTCCAGCCGCACTGGTGGACGATCGTGTGGTGCCGCCCGCACACCAGGGCCGCGTTGGCCACGTCGGTGGCCCCGCCGTCGGCCCAGTGGGTGACGTGGTGCCCGTCGCACCACCACGGCGGCGCGGTGCACCCGGGGATCGTGCAGCCGCCGTCCCGCAGCCACAG
>NZ_DASVZH010000007.1:0-3961 GCF_036391795.1 Oryzihumus sp. | reverse complement strand
TGGGTGAACGCCTGCGGGAAGTTGCCCAGCTGCTCACCGGAGAGGCCGATCTCCTCGGCGTACAACCCCACGTGGTTGGCGTAGGTGAGCATCTTCTCGAACACCAGCCGGCCCTCCTCGACCCGGCCGGACCGGGCGAGGGCCTCGGCGTACATGAAGGTGCACAGCGAGAAGGTGCCCTCCGACCCGCGCAGGCCGTCCGGGGAGGCGCTGGGGTCGTAGCGGTAGACCAGGCTGTCGGTGACCAGCTCGTCCCGCATCGCATCGAGCGTGGAGAGCCACATCGGGTCCTTCGGCGCGACGAAGCCCTCACGCGACATCCGCAGCAGCGCGGAGTCCAGGACCCGGTCCTCGTACTGCTGCACGAAGGCCTGCCGTTCGGCGTTCCACCCGCGCTCCATGACCTGGTTGTAGATCGCGTCCCGCGCCTCCCGCCACCGGTCCACCGGGGCCGGCCGGCCGTGCCTGGCGGCCAGGCGCAGGCCACGGTCGAAGGCCACCCAGCTCATGAGCCGCCCGTAGGTGAAGTCCTTGCGGCCCCCGCGGGTCTCCCAGATGCCCTCCTCGGGCCGGTCCCAGTTGTCGGCGAGCCAGTTCAGCATCTCGGTGACCGCCAGCCAGCCGGTGTGGGCCGCCTGCAGGCCACGCTCGTCCGCCAGCGAGATGCTGTCCATGGCCTCGCCATAGATGTCGAGCTGCAGCTGGCCCGCGGCGTCGTTGCCGACCCGTGCGGGGAAGGACCCCCGGTAGCCCGACCAGTGCTGCAGCACCTCCTCCTTGAGGTCGGAGGAGCCGTCCACCCGGTACATGATGTTGAGCGGCCCGGTGTCGCTGCCCACGTGCTCCCGGACCCGGTCGGTGAGCCATCGGCCCAGCGCCGCCGCCTCGTCGGTGTAGCCCAGTCGCAGCAGCGAGAACACCGAGAACGAGGCGTCCCGGATCCACGTGTAGCGGTAGTCCCAGTTGCGCTCACCACCGACCTGCTCGGGAAGACCCATCGTGGGGGCCGCGACGAGCCCTCCGGTGGGCGCGTACGTCATCAGCTTCAGCGTGATGGCCGAGCGGATGACCTCCTCGCGCCAGCGCCCGGTGTAGGTCGAGCGCGCCACCCAGGCCTTCCAGTACGCGACCGTGTCGTCGAAAAGGCGCCTGATCTCCTCGACGTCCACGCGCTGCGCCGGACCGGAGGCGCCCGTCTCCAGCACCGCCCCACGGATCTGTCCTGCCTGGAGCGACAGGCTCATCGTCAGGTCACCATCGTGTTCGGTCGCATGTCCCAGCCGCTCGTCCTCGGCTGCGCGCACGATGTGCACCGCGAAGTCCCCGGCGAGGCTGCGGAACACCGCGCCGTCCTCCGACACCTCGACCGTGTGGGATGCGCGGCCGTAGTCGAAACGGGGCGCCAGCTCGAGCTCGAAGGACATGTGCCCCCGCACGCAGCGCAGCATGCGCACCAGCCGGTGGCGGTCGGTGGCTTCGGCCCCGCTGATCGGCATGAAGTCGGCGACCTCACCGACGCCCTCCTCGGTCAGGAACCGCGTGACGAGGATGGCGGTGTCGGGGAAGTACATCTGCTTGGTCTCGTAGTCGGTGCCGGTCGGCCGGATCCGGAAGCGCCCGCCCTTGTCGGCGTCCAGCAACGCCCCGAAGAGGCTGGGCGAGTCGAAGCGTGGCGCGCAGAACCAGTCGACGGAGCCGTCGGTGGCGACCAGCGCACTGGTCTGCAGGTCACCGATCAGGCCGTGGTCGGCGATGCGGGGGTAGTTCGGCTGCTCGGGCATGACGCTCTCGTTCCTCATCGGTGATGCCTCAGGTCCCGCCATCATGTGAGCCGCCCGCCGGTGCGGGCCTCACCCGTCCCGGATGAACCCCCACGTGGCCGGCTGCGCCTACCGTTCCCCGAAGGCGCGCGCTCGGCGGCGGGAGGCACCATGGCGGGGACGGTCGGGCACCAGTCCCGGGAGACGACGCGCGGCACGGGGGTGCGCTTCCTCGGGCACGCCACGTTCGAGCTCGACCTGGGCGCAGCCACGGTGCTCACCGACCCGTTGCTGCGCCAGCGGGTGAGCTTCCTGCGCCGGCTCGCACCTCCGCCCCGGCCGCCCTCGCCCGCACCGACGGCCGTGGTGGTCTCGCACCTGCACCACGACCACTGCGACCTGAGGTCCCTGTCGCTGCTGGCCCCGTCCACCCCGGTCGTCGTGCCGGCGGGAGGCGCGGACCTGCTGCGGCGGCACGGGTTCGAGGTGGTGGTGCCGCTGGCGCCCGGGCAGTCCTGGCGGACCGGCGAGCTCACCGTGACGGCCACGCCTGCGCGGCACAGCGGCCGCCGGGAGCCGTGGGGACCGAGCGCCGCGGCGGTGGGCTACCTGCTGCAGACCCCCGGGCACCGGGTCTACTTCGCCGGCGACACCGACCTGTTCGCCCAGATGGAGGGCCTGGGCGCGCCCCTGGACCTGGCACTGGTCCCTGTCGGCGGCTGGGGTCCCCGGCTGGGGCCGGGCCACCTCGACCCGCGGCGCGCGGCGGAGGCTGTGGTGCGGCTGCGGCCGCGGGTCGCCGTGCCGATGCACTACGGCAGCTTCGCCCCGCTCGGCTACCGCCCTTCCGCCGTCACCCGCCGCGCCCCGGCGCGGGAGTTCGCGCGGGAGGTGCAGCGTCGCTGCCCCACGACGCAGGTGCGGCTGCTCCCGCCGGGGTCCGACCGCACGTGGGTGGGCTGACTCAGCGCAGACCCGGACCCCGGGCCGTCCAGTCGTAGACCACCGACGTGCGCAGCACCAGGTCCTGCACCGAGCGGTTCTGCCGGCTCACCGCCACCCAGAGGAGCAGGATCGGGAACAGCACGCACAGGACCGCCCTCACCAGGGCCAGGCCGGCGCCGGGCAGACGACCGTGCCGGTTGACGACCCTCAGCCCCAGCACCCGGTCCCCCGCGGTCTGCCCCGTGGTCACCCACGCGAACGCCAGGTATGCCGTGAGGAGGCAGAGCAGGGCCGTGAGCAACCAGCCCTGCCCGGGTTCGGGGAAGCGAAACGTCCTGGGCCGCAACAGGAAGAGCACCGCCGACCACGCGGCATACAGGACCACGACGCCGACGCAGGCGACGAGGAGGTCGATGACCGCGGCGGTGCACCGGGTCACCACCCCAGCGCGTCGACCCTGCGCCGCGCGGGCCGGTGCGGGGACGAGGATCCGCTCGACGGCGGAACGGTCGGGCACCTCGGGGCTCCTCACGTGGCCCCCGGTCAGTGGGCGTTCCCCTGGCCGGGCGGGGGTTCACCCGGCGGCCCGGTGGGTGCCTGCCCCGGTGGCTCCTCGGGGACGGTGGGGCCCTGCCCGGGGGCCCCGGTGGCGCGGCCCTGGCGGCCCAGCATCTTGTCGACGACGTTGGCGACCCGCTCGTCGGCACCCATCCCGTGCCAGCGCACCTCGCGCAGCGCCTCGGAGGCCATCGTCCCCGAGGAGCTCTGGATGATCGCCGGCAGGTCCAGCCCCTCGGCGACGACCTCGGCGAGGGCGACCAGGTCCAGCCTCGAGACGACGGCGTCCAGGTCCAGCCGGGAGGCGATCTCGTCGATGTCGACCTTGTCCACGATCGGGCCCAGGTCCAGCCTCTCCGCGATGGCGTTGACGTCGACCCGGTCCAGGATCGGGCCCAGGTCCAGCCGGGAGGCGATCTCGTCGATGTCCACCCGGTCGAGGATCGCCTCCATGTCCACCCGGGCGACCGCGGCGTCGAGGTCGACGGTGGCCACCAGGGCGTCGAGGTCGACGTGGTCCTTGACCAGGTCGGTGACGTCCACGTAGCCCATCGCCTGGTCGACCAGGCGCGGGGCGACCCGGCGGCCGAGGGCGTCCAGCCTCAAGGCGGTGGCCTCCCGCTCGGCCCGCCCCCTCTCGGCCAGGCCCCGCAGCCACCGGGCCGGCCGCTCACGCACCGCCGCCGGCGGGGCGAGCA
>NZ_DASVZH010000006.1:0-4330 GCF_036391795.1 Oryzihumus sp. | reverse complement strand
GCCGCGGCGGCGCGCGATACGGCCGCGCGCCTGGCAGCCGACCTGCGCCCCTGAGGCGCCCCGCCGGCCTGCGCGGCACGGGCAGCGCCGACGTGAGGTGCCTCGCACCGCCCGCGGCCCCATTACCTGATGGTCCCGCGGGCGGGGGACACACCCCCTCGTTGCAGGTCACGGGCCGCTTCGCTAGGTTCCTGACCACCCGTTGCCGCCCGGTCGAACCGGTTGCGGCAGCTGCCATGGACATCCGAAACCACCCCCGAGGAGACTGACGTGGCCCTTCCCCCGCTCACGCCGGAACAACGCGCCGAGGCCCTCGAGAAGGCCGCCAAGGCACGCCGGGAGCGTGCGGCCGTCAAGAACCGCCTCAAGTACGCCCAGGGCTCCCTGTCCGAGGTCATCGCCGACGGCAAGAAGGACGACATCGTCGGCAAGATGAAGGTCTCGGCCCTGCTGGAGTCGATGCCCGGCGTCGGCCGCGTGCGCGCCCGCCAGATCATGGAGGAGGTCGGCATCTCCGAGAGCCGCCGCGTCCGTGGCCTGGGCGCCAACCAGATCGCGGCGCTGCTCGAGCGCTTCGAGCAGTCCTGAGCCTGACGGCTCGACCCGACACCGCACCGATGACGGAGCACAGCAGCCGGCTGGTCGTCCTCGCCGGACCCACCGCGGTGGGCAAGGGCACGGTCGCCGCCTATGTGCGCGAGCACTTCCCCGAGGTGTGGCTGTCGGTGTCGATGACGACCCGCACCCCCCGGCCCGGTGAGGTCGACGGCGTGCACTACCACTTCGTCGACGACGCCGAGTTCGAGCGGCTGCGCGAGGCCGGCGAGTTCCTCGAGTGGGCCGTCGTCCACGGGCGGGCCAAGTACGGCACGCCGCGGCGCCCCGTCGAGGAGGCGATCGCGGCGGGCCGGCCGGCGATGCTGGAGATCGACCTGCAGGGCGCGCGCCAGGTGCGCCAGACGATGCCCGAGGCGCTGTTCGTCTTCCTCGAGCCGCCGAGCTGGGACGAGCTGGTGCGCCGGCTCGTCGGCCGCGGCACCGAGACCGAGGAGGAGCGCGAGGTCCGGCTGACCACGGCGCGGCACGAGCTGGCCGCCGCCCGCGAGTTCGACGTCATCATCACCAACGACGAGGTTCGGCACGCGAGCGAGGAACTCGTATCATTGATGCGATCCACCGCTTCCACCGGATCCCTCGCACCTCACCCCCGACGAAACGAGAACTGACCGTGTCCGGAACCGTTGCTGCCCCCGAGGGCATCACCAACCCGCCGATCGACGACCTGCTCGAGGCTGCTGACTCCAAGTACGCCCTGGTCATCTACTCGGCCAAGCGCGCCCGGCAGATCAACGCCTACTACTCCCAGCTCTCCGAGGGCCTGCTGGAGTACGTCGGCCCGCTCGTCGAGACCCAGGTCCACGAGAAGCCGCTGTCGATCGCCCTGCGCGAGATCAACGACGGCCTGCTCAGCTCCCAGCCCACCGAGGGCTGAGCACCCCGTCCCCGGTCGGCAGGAGCGCCGCGTGCGAGTAGTCCTGGGCGTCAGCGGCGGGATCGCCGCCTACAAGGCGTGCCTGCTGCTGCGCCTGCTGACCGAGAGCGGCCACGACGTCACCGTCGTGCCGACCGCGGCCGCGCTCGAGTTCGTCGGCGCCCCCACCTGGGCGGCGCTGTCGGGCAAGCCGGTCGCGACCGACGTCTGGAGCGCCGTCCACGAGGTGCCGCACGTGCGGCTCGGCCAGCAGGCCGACCTCGTGGTCGTGGCCCCGGCCACCGCCGACCTGCTCGCGCGGGCGGCGCACGGCCTGGCCGACGACCTGCTGACCAACACGCTGCTCACCGCGCGCTGCCCGGTGGTGCTCGCCCCGGCGATGCACACCGAGATGTGGGAGCACGCGGCCACCCGCGCCAACGTCGCGACCCTGCGTTCGCGCGGGGTCCACGTCATCGAGCCGGCCTCCGGGCGGCTCACCGGTGCCGACACCGGTCCGGGCCGGCTGCCCGAGCCGGAGGACATCTTCGCCGTGTGCCGTGAGCTGCTGGCCGCGGCCGGCGCCGCCGCGGGTGCCGTCCCCGGCACGGGGGAGCCGTCTGCGACCGGCGCGGTCGCGTCGGACCTGCCGTTGGCCGGGCGCCGGGTCGTGGTCAGCGCCGGTGGCACCCGCGAGCCGATCGACCCGGTGCGCTTCCTCGGCAACCGCTCCTCGGGCAAGCAGGGCTTCGCCATCGCCGCCGTGGCCGCAGCCCGCGGGGCGGAGGTCACCCTCGTCGCCGCGAACGCCGACCTGCCGGTGCCCGCCGGCGTGAACGTCGTACCGGTGGAGACGGTCCTCGAGCTGCGCGAGGCGGTGACCACCGCGGCCAAGGAGGCCGACGTGGTCGTCATGGCCGCCGCGCCCGCGGACTTCCGCCCGGCGCACTACTCCGCGTCCAAGATCAAGAAGTCGCACGACCCCGACGTGCCCGGCGGCGACGAGTCGGCGCCGGTGATCGAGCTGGTCCGCAACCCCGACGTCCTTGCCGAGCTGGTGCAGGCGCGCGCTGCGGCCTCCTCGCCGGTCATCGTCGGGTTCGCCGCCGAGACCGGCGACGAGTCGGGCACCGTCATGGACCACGCCCGGGCCAAGCTCGAGCGCAAGGGCTGCGACGTGCTCGTCGTCAACGAGGTCGGCCCGGGCAAGGCGTTCGGCCAGGACGACAACACCGTCCACATCCTCCAGCGCGACGGCGCCGAACCCGTGCTGGCCGGTCCCGCGCCCAAGGAGGCGGTGGCGGCCACGCTCTGGGACGTCATCCAGTCCCGTCTGTAGGGCGGGTTAGACTCCGCCAACCGTCAGCCAGCAGCCGCTGCACCAAGGAGAGAAATCACGTGTCACGCCTCTTCACCTCCGAGTCCGTCACCGAGGGTCACCCGGACAAGATCTGCGACCAGATCAGTGACGGGATCCTCGACGCGATGCTCGCGCAGGACAGGAACGCCCGCGTCGCCGTCGAGACCATGGTGACCACGGGCCTGGTGCACGTGGCCGGCGAGGTCAGCACCACCGGCTGGGTCGACATCCCCAGCATCGTGCGCGACACGATCGTGGGCATCGGCTACGACTCCTCGCTCAAGGGCTTCGACGGCCGCTCCTGCGGGGTGTCGATCTCCATCGGGCAGCAGTCGCCCGACATCGCCCAGGGCGTCGACACGGCCCACGAGAACCGCACCGGCGGTGTCGACCCGCTCGACAAGCAGGGTGCGGGCGACCAGGGCCTGATGTTCGGCTACGCCTGCGAGGACACCCCCGAGCTCATGCCGCTGCCGATCTTCCTCGCGCACCGGCTCTCCGAGCGCCTCAGCACCGTGCGCAAGTCCGGTGAGCTGGCCTACCTGCGTCCCGACGGCAAGACCCAGGTCACCATCGGCTACGACGGCGACCAGGCCGTCAAGCTCGACACCGTGGTCCTCTCGACCCAGCACGCCGGGGACGTGTCCCTCGAGGGCATGCTCGAGCCCGACATCGCCGCCCACGTCATCAAGCCGGTCCTCGACGAGCTCGTCGCCGCCGGCACCGACCTGGACGTGTCCGACTACCGCATGCTGATCAACCCGACCGGCCGGTTCGAGATCGGCGGCCCGATGGGCGACGCCGGCCTGACCGGCCGCAAGATCATCGTCGACACCTACGGCGGCATGGCCCGTCACGGTGGTGGCGCCTTCTCCGGCAAGGACCCGAGCAAGGTGGACCGCTCCGCGGCCTACGCCATGCGTTGGGTGGCCAAGAACGTCGTCGCGGCCGGCCTGGCCAAGCGCTGCGAGGTCCAGGTCGCCTACGCCATCGGCAAGGCCCAGCCGGTCGGCCTCTACGTCGAGACCTTCGGCACCGAGACCGTGCCGCTCGACAAGATCCAGCGCGCGATCGACTCCACGTTCGACCTGCGCCCCGCCGCGATCATCGACGAGCTCGACCTGCTCCGCCCCATCTACCAGCCCACCGCGGCCTACGGCCACTTCGGTCGCACCTCCGCCCCGGGCCTGGAGGGCGGCTTCACCTGGGAGCGCACCGACCGCGTCGAGAAGCTCCGCGCCGCGATCTGAGCCGCACCGGCCACCGCTGCCCCCGTCCCGCCACCGCGGGCCGGGGGCAGCGTCGTCTCCCCGCCCGGCCGGCGGGCATGGCGCGTCCGGGTGCGTCGGCGCCGTGCGGTAGAAGTGCCGTATGACGAGTGAGGGCGCGGCGGGTCCGCCGGCTGCGGGGGAGCAGCTGGAGCTCGTGCGCGCCGGCGCGCGGCGCAAGCCCGCTGCCCGCGCCGCCGAGGCCCATGCCGAGGTCGACCCGGTCGCGCT
>NZ_DASVZH010000005.1:0-3519 GCF_036391795.1 Oryzihumus sp. | reverse complement strand
TCTGTTCCTCCGCCGCTGCGGCCGCGGCCGCGAGCTTCGGGGCGGGGCTGCCCTCCAGGCCGGGCTCGACCGCACCGGCGGCCGGCGCGTCCTGCACCGGCGCCGCGCCGCCCTGACCGGTCTCGACGGCGATGATCGGCGTGCCGACCTCCACCGTGTCGCCCTCGCTGACGAGCAGCTCACTGACGGTGCCGGCGAACGGCACCGGCAGCTCGACCAGCGACTTGGCGGTCTCGATCTCGACGATGATGTCGTTGACCTTGACCGTGTCGCCCGCCTTGACCTTCCAGGTGACGATCTCGGCCTCGGTCAGGCCCTCACCGGGGTCGGGGAGGTTGAAGCGCTTCACCGTTGACATGTGCGAGTCTCCTCCGTCTCAGTAGGCGAGCGCGCGGTCGACGCCGTCGAGCACGCGGTCCAGGTCGGGCAGGAACTCTTCCTCGAGCTTGCTCGGCGGGTAGGGCAGGTTGTAGCCGCCGACCCGCAGCACCGGGGCCTCCAGGTGGTAGAAGCAGCGCTGCGTGATCTCCGCGGCCACCTCGGCACCCAGGCCCAGGAACGTCGAGGCCTCGTGGGTGACGACCAGGCGACCGGTCTTCTCCACCGAGGCCGCGAGGGTGTCCATGTCCAGCGGGGAAAGGGAGCGCAGGTCGACGACCTCGATGCTCTTGCCCTCCTCGGCGGCGGCCTGGGCCGCCTCCAGCGCGACGCGCACCATCGGGCCGTAGGTCGCGAGGGTCACGTGCTCGCCCTCGCGAGCCACGCGCGCGTCATACAGGCCGAGCTTGGGCGCACCGTCCTCGTCAACCTCGCCCTTGTCCCAGTAGCGGCGCTTGGGCTCGTAGAAGACGACCGGGTCGTCGGTCTCGATGGCCTGCTGGATCATCCAGTAGGCATCCTCGGCGTTGGCGCAGGCCACGACCCGCAGGCCGGCCGTGTGGGCGAAGTAGGCCTCGTTGGACTCGCTGTGGTGCTCCACGGCGCCGATGCCGCCGCCGACCGGGATGCGGATGACGATCGGCAGCTTGACCGCGCCGAGCGAGCGGGCCCGCATCTTGGCGACCTGGCTGACGATCTGGTCGAAGGCGGGGTAGACGAAGCCGTCGAACTGCATCTCGCAGACCGGGCGGTAGCCGCGCAGGGCCAGGCCGACCGCGGTGCCGATGATGCCGGACTCGGCCAGCGGGGTGTCGATGACACGGTCCTCGCCGAAGTCCTTCTGCAGGCCGTCGGTGACGCGGAAGACGCCACCGAGCTTGCCGATGTCCTCACCCATGAGGATGACCTTGTTGTCGCGCTCCATGGAGCGGCGCAGGCCGGTGTTGATGCCCTTGGCGATGGTCAGGGTGCTCATGCTCAGTGGCCTCCCTCGAAGCTGGCGTGGTAGGCCGCGAACTCGGCGCGCTCGGCCTCGACGACGGGGTGCTCCTCGACGTAGATGTGGTCGAACATCGACAGCGGCTCGGGGTCGGGCATGGTCAGGCAGCCCTCACGGACCGTCGCCGCGAGCTCGTCGGCCTCACGGTCGACGGCGTCGAAGAACTCGGTGTCGGCCATCGCGTGGGCGGTCAGGTAGGCCTTGAGGCGGGCGATCGGGTCGCGGTGCTTCCAGACCTCGACCTCGGCGGAGACGCGGTACTTCGTCGGGTCGTCCGAGGTGGTGTGTGCGCCCATGCGGTAGGTGAACGCCTCGATGAGCATCGGGCCCTGGCCGCTGCGGGCCGCGTCCATCGCCGCCTTGGTGACCGCGTAGACGGCGAGGACGTCGTTGCCGTCCACCCGCACGCCCGGGAAGCCGAAGCCGCGCGCCCGCTGGTAGAGCGGGATACGCGTCTGGCGGTCGTTGGGCTCGGAGATGGCCCACTGGTTGTTCTGGCAGAAGAAGACCACCGGCGCGTTGTTGACCGCGGCGTAGACGAACGCCTCGTTGACGTCGCCCTGGCTGGTCGCCCCGTCGCCGAAGTAGGCCACGACGGCCGCGTCACGGTCGGCGTCGCCGGTGCCGACGGCACCATCGCGCTGGATGCCCATCGCGTAGCCGGTCGCGTGCAGCGTCTGCGCGCCGATGACGATCGTGTAGAGGTGGAAGTTCTTCTCGTCCGGGTCCCAGCCGCCGTGGTTGACGCCACGGAAGAGGCCCAGCAGGTTCAGCGGGTTGACCCCGCGGCACCACGCGACGCCGTGCTCGCGGTAGGTCGGGAAGGCATAGTCCTGTGGTCGCAGGGCGCGGCCGGAGCCGACCTGCGCCGCCTCCTGGCCGAGCAGGCTGGCCCAGATGCCCAGCTCGCCCTGGCGTTGCAGCGCGGTCGCCTCGGCGTCGACGCGGCGCACGAGGACCAGGTCGCGGTAGAAGCCGCGCAGGTCGTCCGCGTCGAGGTCGGCGACGTATGCCGAGTAGTCGGGGTGGTCGACCCGCTCGCCTTCGGGGGTGAGCAGCTGGACCAGCTCGGGTCCGCCGTCACCGATCGTCTCGGGAACAGGGGCGGTCAGCGCCGCAACGGCGGCTTCGTCGATGTGCTCGGTGCCCTCGGCACCCGCACTCGAGGCGACGTCGATGTCGCTCACAGGCTCTCCTTCTTCGCGATCCGGTGCAGCGGTTGGCTGACCGGCTCGGCTCTGGGCCGCGGACGTGGGCGGGGTCTCCGCCCGAGCTTGCTGTCCACGGCGGGGGACGGTCACGCACGCATGTGGCGGCGCTCACAGGCCTAGCGGTGCACACGCTACCGGCATGGGGACGTGGTGTTCCAAACTGTGGACACCCGACGATGCACGAAGGGCCGGCCCGAGGGCCATGACCGGGGTCACGGCCGGACCGGACCGGCCCCGCCCACGTGCGGTGTCGCGCGTCAGAAGCCGACCTGGACCAGGCCACCGACGGCGACCGAGCTCCCGGTGCCCGTGGGCAGGTTCACGCCGACCAGGGGCTGCTGCTGGGGTGCGGGCGCAGGTGCGGGGGCATCGGAGCCGCCGCCGGTGCTGCCGCCGGAGCTGTCGCCGCCCGACTTCGGGGTCGTGGTCCCTCCTGTGGTCGCCGGCGCGGGGTTGACCTTGGGCACCGACTTCGTGACCGTCCTGGTCACGGTGGCCGTGGTGACGCGGACGCTGGCGGTGCGCGCCTGGAGCGCCGAGGAGGCGTCGGCGACCTTCGTCTCCAGGCTGACGTTCTTCGTGTGCAGCCTGGCCGGCTGCCCATGCCGGGCCTGCGTGGCCGCGGGCACGTCGGCCGGCGTCGCGGTCACGTCACGCTTCTGGTTGGCCGAGGAGCCCGCCGCCTCGGTGTGGCCGTTGGGGTCGCTGCCGTTGTCCAGCGCGACCATCGTCATCGCCGCGACCGTGGCCATGCCCAGCGTCGCGAAGCCGACCGTCGGGGCCCAGACGGAGGCGCCCAGGGCGCCGGAGCGCGTCAACCGGTTGCCGGATCGCTTGCTCGTCACGATCGAACTCTGGCGATGACGACCCTTGTGAGTCGAGCGGGTGCGGGTGATATCCCCCGACATGACTAGTCACTCCTCAGTCGTA
>NZ_DASVZH010000004.1:0-31484 GCF_036391795.1 Oryzihumus sp. | reverse complement strand
CTCCCGCAACGCCTATCGCGACTACCTCGAGCTGCACGGCCTGTCGGTGCAGCTGACCGAGGCGCTGGCGGAGATGTGGCACGCACGAGTGCGCGAGGAGCTCGGCTTCGGGACCGAGGACGACCCGGACCTCGGGGGCATCCTGCGCCAGGCCTACCGTGGGTCGCGCTACTCCTTCGGCTACCCGGCCTGCCCGGACCTCGAGGACCGGGCCGTGCTCGTCGAGCTGCTCGACCCCTCGCGGATCGGGGTGAGCCTGTCCGAGGAGCTGCAGCTGCACCCCGAGCAGTCCACCGACGCGCTCGTCGTCCACCACCCGGAAGCCAAGTACTTCAACGCGACATGAGTCAGCCCGCCGCTTCGCCCCACCTGCCCGCCGCCGTCCTGTGGGACATGGACGGCACCCTCGTCGACACCGAGCCCTACTGGATCGCCGAGGAGCACGCGCTCGTCGAGGCCCACGGCGGGGTGTGGACCGACGAACACGCCCACCAGCTCGTCGGCAACGACCTGATGGTGTCCGCGGAGTACATCCGCGCGCACTCGCCGATCTCGTTGTCGCCGTTGGAGATCATCGAGAAGCTCCTCGCCGGCGTCGTGCGCCGCGTCAAGGAGCACGTGCCCTGGCGCCCGGGGGCGCACGAGCTGCTGCACGGCCTCGTCGAGCACGGGGTGCCGTGTGCCCTCGTGACGATGTCGTGGCGGTCCCTGGCCGACGTGTTCGTCGCGTCGCTGCCGGCGGGGACGTTCTCGGCCGTGGTCACCGGCGACGAGGTGGCACACGGCAAGCCCCACCCCGAGCCCTACCTCGCGGCGGCCCGGGCGCTCGGCGTCGAGCTCACCCAGAGCATCGCCATCGAGGACTCGCCGACCGGTGTCGCCTCGGCCGTGGCCGCCGGGGTGCGCACCATCGCCGTGCCGCACGTCGTGCCGGTGCCGATCCACCGCGGCGCGGTGCAGCTGCCGAGCCTGCGGGGCCTCACTCCGCCGGACCTCAACCGCCTCTTCCTCTAGGGGCCGCGCGCGCCGGGGCAGAGGGGCTGACCGGCGCACCCGTCCGACTGCAGGCGGGGCAGTCGTGGCCCTGTGCCGCGGCGGGTTTCGAGGGTGGCGGCGGGCGGCACCAGACCGTCGACCCGCCACGCGTGGGCCGGCCCGGGATCTGACACGGCACCCCTCGGTCCGCACGCGGGGTTGGGCGACCAGTTCCGGGTCTGACGCGCCGTACGGCCGAGATAACGGGCCCCAAGCAGGGCGCAACCCGCATCCGCAGCAGGGGAGGGGGCCAGTCGCCGACACCAGCGCTGCGAGGGGAGGGACTCCGCTCACTCGGTGGGGAGGGGTATGCCGCGCCGCAGCTGCTCGAGCCGCGACGGCAGGGGCTGCCAGTCGGGCGTGCCCGCGAAGTCCACGTTGAGCTCGTCGACGGCGCGCGCGTACGCCCGGCGCAGCCCGCGACTCTGCAGCGGCATCCCGGCCGGCCGGGGCACGGAGCGGCCGGCGGCGCTCTCCACGTGGTTGCCGCGGACGGACACCCACAGCGCCGCCATGGTGCCCTCGAGGCGGCCGACGATCAGCTCTCGCTCCTCCAGCCAGCGGCGCAGGGCCACCCGGGTCCCGGCGGACAGGACCACCTGGTCCAGCGCCGGCTCGTTGACGCGCAGGGCCTGAGGTCGCCGGTGGAACCGCACCGAGGACAGGTCGGGGGCCAGGTCGTCCACGCGCATCGCGCAGAGCTCGCCGGCCCGGGCGCCGGTGTCCAGGACCACACCCACCATGGCGAGCAGGCGCACCCGGCCGGGGGTGGTGCGCGGGTCCCGGGTGAGCGCGTCCAGGTGCGCCCACACGCGCTGCTGCTGCCGTTCGGGCACGGGGTCCTTCAGGACCGGGGGCACGGGGCGGGCCAGGTCCGGCGGGGCGACGCCCAGCTCGGCCGCCAGCAGAGCCAGGCAGTCCAGGCGGACACGCTCGGAGGCGGGGGAGGGGGTGGTCCGGCGGTAGGGCGCCACCCTCAGCGCGCCGTCGCGGGCCAACGTGAGGTAGCGCTGCAGGGCCGTCGCGGAGAACAGCGACCGGATGTCCTGGGGGAGGTCGCCGAAGTCCTCGTGATCGAGGGCACGGCGCAGCTCGCCGACGACCCATCGCACCTGGCGGGAGCGGGAGGGGCTGGTTGCTCCGCGGGTGGAGATCTGCTCGGCGGCGGCATCAAGGCGGGCGACCACCCGGTCGACGGAAGAGGCCATGTGCGCATGCTATCCAGATAACGGGCCCGAGGCGAGTTCAACTCGCCGGGAGACAACCACCGCCACCAACAACGGCCCGGACGGGCGGGGCCCGGCGGCCGGATGGGTGCAGGTGCCCTGCCCACGCCCCCGTCAGCGGGCCCGTGCGCCGCTCACTCCTCGGTGGGGCTGACCGCCGCGGAAGCGCGCGGGTCGAGCGCAAGCACCGTCGCGCCCTCGGGCAGCGGCGGGGGAGTACCACCCCAGGCGGGGCAGAGCTGCCGGTGCTCGCACCAGTCGCACAGCCGTGACTTGTTGGGCCGCCAGTCGCCGGTGGACGCCGCCCGCTCGATGGCCTGCCACAGCGCCTTGAGCTTGCGCTCGGTGGCGAGCAGGTCAGTCTCGTCGGGGGCGTAGCGCACGATCTCGGAGTTGCCGAGGTAGACCAGCTGCAGCAGTCGCGGCACCTCGCCCCGCAGCCGCCACAGGACCAGCGCGTAGAACTTCATCTGGAACAGCGCCTTGGCCTCGAACAGCTCGGAGGGGGACCGTCCCGTCTTGTAGTCGACGACCCGGACCTCCCCGGTCGGCGCGACGTCGAGCCGGTCGACGTAGCCGCGCAGGGTGAGCCCGTCGAGCTCGGTCTCGACGTACAGCTCGCGCTCGGCCGGCTCCAGCCGCGTCGGGTCCTCCAGGGTGAACCAGCGCTCGATGAGCGCCACCGACTCCTGGAACCACGCCGTCAGCGCCTCGGGCGAGGACCCGTCCACCAGCGAGGCCAGGTCGGGCTCGGCCTCGACGAGCGCCTCCCACTGCGGGGCCACCAGGCCCGCGGCGGCCGCCAGGGTCCGCTCGGGGGCGGGCAGGTCGAAGAGCCGCTCCAGCACCGAGTGGACCAGCGTGCCGCGCGCCGCGGCCGCGCTCGGCGGCTCGGGCAGCTTGTCGATGACCCGGAAGCGGTAGAGCAACGGGCACTGCATGAAGTCCGAGGCGCGGCTCGGGGACAACGCGGCAACCATGCGGTGCACTGTAGGGCGCGCGGCCGACAGCCCCGCGCCAACCCGGCGGTGGCGCAGGCATCTCAGCTCACGGGCGAGCCACAGCCATCCCTCATCGCGGCGGGCACCCGCTGACGTAGGGTCGCTGCATGACGACCGACGGCGCCGCGCCAGCCCAGCGCGCCCCCGGCCTGCGCATCGCGACCCTCGCCGGCATCCCCGTCTACATCGGCCGCACCTGGCCGATCATCGCGGTCCTCATCCTCGTGCTCTACGGCCCGTCCCTGCAGGCGTCCCGGCCCGACCTGGGCTCGGGCGCCTACCTCGTCGCCGCGGCCTACGCCCTCCTGCTCCTGGTGTCCGTGCTGGCCCACGAGGCCGCCCACGCCGTCGTCGCCCGGGCCTTCGGCTACCGCGTCAGCCGGGTCGTGGCCGACCTGTGGGGTGGCCACACGGCCTACGAGTCGGCGGGCAAGACCCCCGGGGCCAGCGCGCTGGTCGCCGTCGTCGGCCCGGCCACCAACGGGGTGCTGGCCGTCATCGCCTGGGAGCTGAGCCACCTCGTCACCGGCGGCGGGATCGCCCACATCCTGCTCGGGGCGACCGCCTGGACCAACGCCTTCGTCGCCCTGTTCAACGTGCTGCCCGGGCTGCCCCTCGACGGCGGGTTCATCGTCGACGCCCTGGTCTGGAAGGTCACCGGACGACGCGAGGCCGGTCTGACGGCCGCGGGCTGGAGTGGGCGGGTGGTCGCGGTGCTCAGCGTCGTCTTCTTCCTCACGGTCCTGCCGGTCATGCAGAACCGGCAGACAGACCTGTTCGACCTGGTGTGGGGCGGCATGATCGGGGCCTTCCTGTGGGCCGGCGCGACGCAGGCGGTGCGCACCGGACGCACCCGTGGCCGCCTCAACGGCGTCACCGTCGACGCCGTATGGCGCCGGGTCACCACCCTGCCGCTGTCCGCCACCGCGCAGGACGCCTACGCCGTGCGCACCAGCGAGCTCGGGGGCGCCGCGGTGGTGGTGGTCGACCCCTCCGGCGCCGAGCTCGGGCTGGTCGACGACGACGCGCTGCGCGGCATACCGGAGCCGTTGCGGCCGAGCACCCCTGTCTCCGCGGTGATGCGGGCCCAGCCACGCGGCTGGGTCACCCTGGCCTCGCCCTCCGAGCCGGTCACGGCGATCGCCGAGACGATGCAGCAGCTCGGGGTCGACGCGGTGCCGGTGCGCGTGTCCCCGGGGGCGCCTCTGGCGGGCATCGTCCTGGCCGGTGACCTCGAGGACGCCCTGTCACGACGGCCTCCGGGGCGCACCTAGACTTGCCCGCCATGAGCACCTCGCCTGACACCCTTGACGAAAGCCCCACCGGGGCGCACACCCGCCGAGGGGCGTTCGGTGAGGGGGAGCGGGTGCAGCTGACCGACCCCAAGGGCCGCCTGCACACCATCACCCTCGGGGCCGGCAAGGAGTTCCACACCCACCGCGGCCGGCTGGCCCACGACGACCTCATCGGCGCGCCGGACGGGTCGGTCGTGAAGAACACCGCCGGGGTGGAGTACCTCGCGCTGCGCCCGCTGCTGTCGGACTACGTGCTGTCCATGCCGCGCGGCGCGGCCGTGGTCTACCCGAAGGACGCCGGCCAGATCGTGGCCATGGCCGACATCTTCCCCGGCGCCCGCGTCGTGGAGGCGGGCGTGGGCTCCGGCGCGCTGAGCATGTCGCTGCTGCGGGCCGTGGGCGACCAGGGCTCGCTGCACTCCTTCGAGCGGCGCGAAGACTTCGCCGACATCGCCCGCGGCAACGTGGAGGCGTTCTTCGGCGGCCCGCACCCCGCCTGGACCCTGTCCGTCGGCGACCTCGTCGAGACCCTCCCCGGCGCGGTCGAGCCCGGGACCGTGGACCGCGTCGTCCTCGACATGCTCGCCCCGTGGGAGTGCCTGGGTGTCGTCGCCGACGCCCTCGCCCCCGGCGGCGTCCTCATCTGCTACGTCGCCACCGCCACCCAGCTCTCCCGCGTGGCCGAGGCGGCGCGCGACCACGGCGGGTTCACCGAGCCCCAGGCGTGGGAGTCCCTGGTCCGCGGCTGGCACCTGGAGGGCCTCGCGGTCCGCCCCGAGCACCGGATGCACGGCCACACCGGCTTCCTCATCACCACCCGCCGGCTGGCCCCCGGGGTGACCCCGCCGCTGCGCAAGCGCCGCCCGGCCAAGGGCGCCTACGGCGAGGCCGCCACGGAGCAGTGGGAGCCGGAGGACCTCGGCGAGCGGCCACTGTCGGAGAAGAAGATCCGCCGCGTTCGCCGTTCTGTGACTGAGACGTCCGAGACGTAGGCCCGCAAGCGGGCTAGGGTCGTCCTATCGGTCGCGGCAGCGACCGGGAGTCGCCCGCGAGGAGGTTCCGACGATGTCCGACAACTCGCCGCAGCACGACGCCCGTCAGCCCCACGAGGCTGCCGGGGACGACGAGCGCCTCGAGCGGGAAGAGGTCGAGCGCCAGCAGTCGCTGCTCAACGACGAGGTGACGGCGCTGCGCCGCCGACTGGCCGAGTCGCCCACCCGGACCCGCGACCTCGAGAACCGCATCCTGCAGCTGCAGTCCTCGCTGGCCACCGTGTCCTCCCAGAACGAGCGCTTGGTCAAGACGCTCAAGGAGGCCCGGGAGCAGATCGTGACGCTCAAGGGCGAGGTCGACCGGCTCGCGCAGCCCCCGTCGGCCTACGGGCTGATCGTGGAGTCCTACGACGACGCCACCGTCGACATCCTCACCGGCGGGCGCAAGATGCGCGTCGCGGTGTCGCCGGCGGTCGACCCGGCCGAGCTGTCCGCCGGCCGCGAGGTCATGCTCAACGAGGCCCTGAACGTCGTGGCCACCTGTGGCTTCGAGCGGGTCGGCGAGGTCGTCATGATCAAGGAGCTGCTCGGCGACGACCGGATCCTCGTGGTGGCCCACGCCGACGAGGAGCGCGTCGTGCGCATGGCCGAGAGCCTGGAGGGCGAGCCCATCCGCGTCGGCGACGCGCTCATGCTCGACACCCGCTCCGGCTTCGTCTACGAGCGCATCCCCAAGGCCGAGGTCGAGGACCTGGTCCTGGAGGAGGTCCCCGACATCGACTACGAGGACATCGGTGGCCTGGCCGGGCAGATCGAGCAGATCCGCGACGCGGTGGAGCTGCCCTACCTGCACCCCGACCTGTTCAAGGAGCACGAGCTCAAGCCGCCCAAGGGCGTCCTGCTCTACGGCCCGCCCGGCTGCGGCAAGACGCTGATCGCCAAGGCGGTCGCCGCGTCCCTGGCCAAGAAGGTCGCCGAGCGCACCGGCCGGACCGAGACCAAGAGCTTCTTCCTCAACATCAAGGGCCCGGAGCTGCTCAACAAGTACGTCGGCGAGACCGAGCGGCACATCCGGCTGATCTTCCAGCGGGCCCGCGAGAAGGCCTCCGGCGGGACCCCGGTCGTGGTGTTCTTCGACGAGATGGACAGCCTGTTCCGCACCCGCGGCTCCGGCGTCTCCTCCGACGTCGAGACCACGATCGTGCCGCAGCTGCTCTCCGAGATCGACGGCGTGGAGCGCCTGGAGAACGTCATCGTCATCGGCGCCTCGAACCGCGAGGACATGATCGACCCGGCGATCCTGCGCCCCGGACGGCTCGACGTGAAGATCAAGATCGAGCGGCCCGACGCCGAGAGCGCCCGCGACATCTTCAGCAAGTACCTCACCGCCACGCTGCCGCTGCACGAGCACGACCTGGCCGAGCACGACGGGTCCCCGCAGCGCACGGTGGAGGCCATGATCGACTCGGCGGTGCAGCGGATGTACTCCGAGATCGACGAGAACCGCTTCCTGGAGGTCACCTACGCCAACGGTGACAAGGAGGTCCTCTACTTCAAGGACTTCAACTCCGGCGCCATGATCCAGAACATCGTGGACCGGGCCAAGAAGATGGCGATCAAGGACTTCCTCACCAGCGGCGCCAAGGGCATCCGGGTCGAGCACCTGCTGGCCTCGTGCGTCGACGAGTTCAAGGAGAACGAGGACCTGCCCAACACCACCAACCCCGACGACTGGGCGCGGATCTCGGGCAAGAAGGGCGAGCGGATCGTCTACATCCGCACGCTCATCACCGGCAAGGACGGCACCGAGCCGGGCCGGTCGATCGACACCGTCGCCAACACCGGCCAGTACCTCTAGTCCGGCCCCGGCCCCTCAGCACCCGGTGGCTCCAGCAGCAGCTGGTACCACCGGGTGCTGACGTAGGCGCCGAACTTGTGCCCGACCTCCTCCAGCACGCCGACCTCCCGGAAGCCCAGGCGGCGGTGCAGCGCGTCGCTGGCCGGGTTGGGCTGGGCGACCACGGCGACCGCCAGGTGCACGCCGGAGGCCCGCAGCAGGTCCAGCAGCCGCGTGTACAGCGCGGTGCCCAGCCCGCGGCCGACGGCCCGGGGGTCGAGGTAGACCGAGGTCTCCCGGGTGCGGTCGTAGGCGGGCCGTGGCCGGAACGAGGAGGAGTAGGCGTAGCCGATCACGGTCCCGTCGGCGTCCTCGGCCACGATCACGTGGTCGCCGGGGTGGGCACTGTCCAGCTTGGCCTGCCAGTAGGCCGGCTCGGGGTCGGCCACGTCGAAGGTCGCCACGGAGCCGCGCACCGCATGGCCGTAGATCGCGGCGATCGCCGGCACGTCGCCCGCGAGCGCCGCGCGGATGGTGGGGTCAGGCACGCCCCGGTCCCTCCCACCGGTTGAGCCATCCCGCGAGCGCCCGCCACCCGAGCAGGAACGCCCCGAGGACGACGGTGGCGACGACCACGAACGAGGCGGCGATGCCGCGTCCGGTCATGTCCCGCAGGTACATCCCCACGGCGACGGCGGACAGCCACACCGGTATGCCGTGCCGCACCGTGCCGGGGACGGCACCGAAGGTGGTGATCGAGATGAGCCAGCCGACCGCGATACCGGCGAGGAAGGGCCATGCGGTGACCAGGACCCCGGCCAGGGCAGACGACTCCTCGTGGCTGCGCCGGCCGATGGCGGCGAAGGCGAGCACGAAGAGGGTGTCGATCGCCAGCAGGGCGAGGGCCTTCGCGGTCAGGGACTTCACTGCTGTCCCGCCAGAGCGTCGAGGTAGGCCGCGATCCCGGCGCGGCCGTCAGGGACGAACGGCCACGTCGGGTCGCCCAGGCGCTCCAGGAGCTCCTGCCAGGGCATCCACCCGCCGTCGGCGACCTCCTCCGGCTGGTGGACCACCGGGCCGTCCCAGGTGACCTCGTAGCCGAAGGCCAGGTAGTGGGTGTGCTCGTCGTGGTACCAGCGGCGGAACCGGGGGACCAGCTCGACCCCGGTGATCCCCAGCTCCTCGGCCAGCTCGCGCCGGGTCGCGTCCTCGGGGTCCTCGCCGGCGCCGACGCACCCCCCGGCGAACGCGTCGTGCATCCCGGGGTAGACGTCCTTGGTGTCGGTGCGCCGGTGGACGTAGACGGCACCGTCGGTGCGGCGGACGATCACGGCGGTGGCGGCATGCGGGAGGTTCTGGGCGCGGACCTGCCAGCGTGGGGCGGCCCCGGTGACCCGGCCGGTGGCGTCGCCCGGGTCGTAGAGGGCGAGGAGCTCGTCGGCGGCCATGACGCGACCCTAACAAGGGCCGTGCGGGGATTTGGGGGCGCGTGGTGAACGGTGGTTCACTGCTGGTGAACGCTCGTTCACCAAGCCCTGTGAAGGACCCCGGTGTCTGCCCACGCCTCCTCCCGCCGTGTCGCCCCCACCCCGCTCGTCGTCGCCGTGCTCAGTCTGTGCGGCACGATCGTCGCGCTCCAGCAGACCCTCGTGGTGCCGCTGCTGCCGGAGTTCCCCAAGCTGCTGCACACCACCACCGAGGACGCCTCCTGGCTGGTGACGGCGACCCTGCTCACCAGCGCGGTGGCCACGCCGATCGTCTCCCGGCTGGCCGACATGGCCGGCAAGCGCCTGATGATGATCATCTGCCTGGTGGTGATGATCGCCGGCTCGGTCGTCGGCGCCCTCGGCACCTCCCTGGGCGCGGTGGTCACCGGCCGCGCGCTGCAGGGCTTCGCCGCCGCGCTCATCCCGGTGGGCATCAGCATCATGCGCGACGAGCTGCCCCGCGAGCGGGTCGGCTCCGCAGTCGCCCTCATGAGCGCCACCCTGGGCATCGGCGCCGCGATCGGGCTGCCCCTGTCCGGCTTCATCAGCGAGCACGCCGACTGGCACGCCCTGTTCTGGGTGGCCGCCGGCATGGGTGCGCTCATGCTCGTCGCGGTGCCGCTGGTCATCCCCGAGTCGCCGGTGCGCACCCGCGGCCGGTTCGACGTCGGTGGCGCGATCCTCCTCTCGACGGCGCTGACCTCGCTGCTGCTGGCCATCTCCAAGGGCGGTCACTGGGGCTGGACCAGCGAGCGGACCCTGGTGCTGTTCGTGGCGGCCGCGGTCCTGCTGGCCGTGTGGCTGCCCGTGGAGCTGCGGGTGGCCCAGCCGCTGGTGGACGTGCGCACCTCCGCCCGCCCGGCTGTCCTGCTGACCAACCTCGCCTCGGTGCTGCTGGGCTTCGCCATGTTCGGCAACATGCTCACGACCACCCAGCTGCTGCAGATGCCCAAGGCCACCGGCTACGGCTTCGGCCTGTCGGTCATCGACGCCGGGCTGGGCATGCTGCCGGCCGGCCTGGCCATGGTCCTGCTCGCCCCGGTCTCGGCCGCGATCACCCGCCGGTTCGGTGCCAGGACCACCCTCATCACCGGTGCGCTGATCATGGCCGGCGCCTATGTCGGCCGGGTGTTCCTCGTCGGCCAGCTGTGGCAGGTCATCGTCGGTGCCGCCCTGGTCTCGATGGGCACGGCCGTCTCCTACGCGGCGATGCCGACCCTCATCATGCGCGCGGTGCCGATCACCGAGACCGCCTCGGCCAACGGGCTGAACACCCTGCTGCGGGCCATCGGCACCTCGACGGCCAGCGCCACGGTCGCCGCCGTGCTGACGGGCACCGTGATCCGGCTGGGACCGGTGGCCGTGCCCGCGCTGGACGCGTTCAAGCACATCTTCTGGCTGGCCGCGATCGCCAGCCTGGCCTCGGCCGCGGTCGCCCTGGCGCTGCCGCGGTCCCGGGCCGCGGCTCCCGCCCCGGCGTTGGCTCCCGGGACCGGCGAGGCCGTGACCCCGGCACCGGAGACCCGGGTGCACGACGAGGTCAAGGGCCCCGGGCGGGAGCACGAGATCGTCGTCCGCGGCGTGGTGCACGCCGGGTCGGGCCGGCCCATCCGCGGCGCGGTCGTCTCGGTGCTGCGCATCGACGGCGAGCCCGTGGACTGGTCCCGCGTCGACAGCACCGGCGCCTACCAGGTGGCGCTGCCCGGTCCCGGCCGCTACCTCGTGGTCACCGCCGCCGACGGCTGGTCACCGCGATCGGACGTGCTCGACCTCGGCGAGGGCACGACCCACCAGCACCTCGTGCTCACCGAGCGGCTGTCCCTGACCGGTCAGGTCCGGGGGGCCCAGGGCTCCGCCGAGGGCGCCCTGGTCACCCTCACCAAGCCGTCGGGGGAGTCCGTGACGTGCACCCGTGCCGATGCCGAGGGCCGCTACGCGCTGCCGCTGCCCGGCGCCGGCCGCTATGTCCTGACGGTCGTCGACGCCGCGCAGGACCGGGCCACGTCCACCCTGGTGACCGTCACCGGGCACTCCGAGACGGTCGACGTCGACCTGCCGGCCCCGACCCGGGTCCTGGCGTGAGCGAGGCCCGCACCCGCGAGGTCGTCATCACCGCCGCCCGGCGCCTGTTCGCCGAGCGCGGCTTCCGGTCGGTGACCATCCGCGACGTCGCCGCGGAGGCCGGGCTGTCCCCGGCCATGGTGATGAAGGTCGTCGGCAGCAAGGAGCAGCTCTTCCTCGAGGCCGCCTCGTTCGACCCCGAGCCGTGGCCGGACGACCTGCCCCTGGCAGACCTCGGCCGGGAGCTGGTGCGCCGGGTCGTGCAGCGCCGGGCCGAGCTGGCCTCCGAGCCGTGGGTCCGCGCCGTCGTCCTCGCCCTGCCGGCCCCGGACCGCGAGGAGGTCAGGACCCGGTTCGTCCGTGCCTACGTCACGCCCGTTGCCGACGCCCTCGGGGGCGGCCCGGAGGCGCAGACCCGGGCCGAGCTGGTCGCCTGCGCCCTGGTCGGCCTGGCCAGCGGCACCCGCATCTACGGCTTCGCCCCGGACGACCGGGCCGAGAGCGCCCCGGCCCTCGAGCTGTATGCCGGGCTGGTCAAGTCGCTGCTGGTGGCGCCCCTGCCGGGGCGCTGACCCCGCCCGAGGTCACCCGCCCGGGTCACCCGCCGGGAGGGACGTTCCTCGGGTTTCGGGCGCCCCTCAACCCCGAGGAACGTCCCTTTCGGCGCGTACGGCGTCGACCAGCGCGTCCACGGCGGCCCGGGGCACCCCCAGCCCGAACGCGGAGAGCTTGCCCAGCGGCATCGCCCCGAGGATGGCCCGCTCGTGGGGGTCGACCCCATCCAGGTCACGGCCGCCGCCCTGCGCGAGCGCCTGACGCAGAGCCGGCCCGCCCACCGGGTGGGCGAGCCACTCGTCCAGGGTCGAGGAGGCGTCCACCTCCGGCAGCACGCCGTCGCCCTCCAGGTCCAGCACCTCCACCAGGTGGATGTCGGCGCAGGAGGTGCCCACCCGCACCTCCACCTCGCCTGCCTCGACGACCCAGCGGCGCCGGCCGGGCGACCAGAAGCGGAACGCGTCCGGCTCCAGCGGGACCACCACCGTGTCACTGGCCCCGGGCTCGAGGTGGACCTTGGCGAAGCCCTTCAGCTCGTGCTCGGGCCGGTCCACCGAGGCCACGCGGTCGTGGACGTAGACCTGCACCACCTCGCTGCCGGCGACCGGCCCGGTGTTGGTGACCGTCGCCGACACCTCCGCGGCGTTGGGGCCGGTCCGGCGCACCACCAGGTCGGCCAGGGCGAAGGTCGAGTAGGACAGCCCGAAGCCGAACGGGTGCGCCACCGGGGCGCCGAGGGTCTGGTGGTAGCGGTAGCCGACGTAGATCCCCTCGCCGTAGCGCACGTGCTGCTCCCCGCCGGGGAAGAACAGCCAGGACGGGGTGTCCTCCAGCCGCAGCGGGACCGTCTCCGTGAGCCGCCCGGACGGGTTGGCCCGGCCGAACAGCAGGTCGGCCATGGCGCTGCCCCCGGCCTGGCCGCCCAGCCATCCGTCGAGCACCGCCGCCGCCTGGTCCTCCCACCCGGCCACCGAGACCAGCCCGCCGTGGGCCAGCACCACCACGACCCGCTCGTTCACGGCGCGAACAGCCCGCAGCAGGGCCAGCTGCTCCGGCGGCAGGGCGATGTCGGGGCGGTCGAACCCCTCGGACTCCGCCGACGGGGGCAGCCCGAGGAACAGCAGCACCGTGCCCGCCTCCCGGGCGGCCGCGACCGCCTCGTCCGCGAGCGCGGGGTCCACGGGTCCGTCGAGCGTGTAGCCGGGGGCGAAGCGCACCCGCTCCTCGCCGGCGAGCGCCCGGATCGCCTCCAGTGCGGCGTCCAGCCGGGTGGGCACGACCTGGGAGCTGCCGGCGCCCTGGTAGCGCGGCGTGCGGGCCAGCTCCCCGATGACGGCGAGCACCTCGGTCCCGTCGGCGGCGAGGGGGAGGATGCCGTCCTCGTTGCGCAGCAGCACCGCCCCGGCCGCGGCGACCTCCCGGGCCAGCGCATGGTGGGCGTCGAGGTCCGGTCCCGGTCGCTCCTCGGGCAGGGACTGCTCGCGGGCCACGAGGGTGAGCACCCGGCGTACCGCCTCGTCGAGCACCTCCTCGGGCAGCTCCCCCGAGCGGACCGCGTCGACGACCTCCTGGTCGGTGCCCGAGGGCGGCATCTCCAGGTCCAGCCCGGCGGCGAGCGCAGCCACCCGGTTGCTGACCGCGCCCCAGTCGGAGACGACCATCCCCGCGAAGCCCCACTCCTGCCGCAGCACCTCGGTCAGCAGCCAGTGGTGCTCGCTGGCGTGGGTGCCGTTGACCTTGTTGTAGGCGCACATGACGGTCGTGGGCTGCTCCTGCCGCACGACGTGCTCGAAGGCCGGCAGGTAGACCTCCCGCAGGGTGCGCTCGTCGACGTCGGCGCTGACCCGCAGCCGGTCGGTCTCCTGGTTGTTGGCCGCGTAGTGCTTCAGGGACGTGCCCACGCCGCGGGACTGGACCCCCGCCACCCAGGCGGCGCCCATCCGGCCGGACAGGAACGGGTCCTCGGAGACGTACTCGAAGTTGCGCCCGCACAGCGGCGAGCGCTTGATGTTGACCCCGGGGCCGAGGACCACGGCGACGTCGGCGGCGAGCGCCTCGGCGCCGATGGCCTCCCCGACCCGCCGGGCCAGGCCCACGTCCCAGGTGCAGCCGAGGGTGACCGCCGGCGGGAAGCAGGTCGCCGGGTCGCTGCCGCCCAGGGCCATCGCGTCACCGCTGCCGGACTGCTTGCGCAGCCCGTTGGGCCCGTCGGTGACCATGACGTCCGGCACCCCCGCGTCGGGGACCGCCTGGGTGTGCCAGAAGTCGCCGCCGGAGGTCAGGGACGCCTTCTGCTCCAGGGTCAGCCGGCCCAGGATGGTCTCCACGGCGTCCATGGGGTACGCCCTCTCAGTCGCGGTCGGTGACCCGATCCTGCACCGGTGCCGGTGTGGGGGCCAGATGCCGGCGCAGCTCGGCCACCAGCTCCTCGCGGGCCGACCGGCCCACCGTGGTCGCGCCGGGGAAGCTGGCGAACCCGTGCGGTGCCCCCGGGTAGTTGGTCAGCCGGGCCGGCACCCCGGCGGCGCGCAGCGCCTCGGCGTAGGCCGCGCCCTCGTCCCGCAGCGGGTCCAGGTCGGCGGTCTGCACCAGGGCCGGCGGCAGCCCGGACAGGTCGCGTCCCCACAACGGCGACACCAGCGGGTGGTCGGGGGCCAGGCCGTCCTCGCCGAGGTAGTGGGCGCGGAAGACGGTCATCTTCTCCCGCGTGAGCACCGCGGCGTGGGCGTGCTCGGCCACCGAGGGCTGGCTCATCGTGGCGTCGGTGGCTGGGTAGACCAGCGCCTGGTGGGCGATGGCCGGGCCGCCCTCGTCGCGCACCACCTGGCAGACCACCGCCGCCAGGTTGCCGCCGGCGCTGTCGCCGCTGACCGCCAGCCGGGAGGGGTCGGCGCCCAGCTGGACGCCGGCCGTGGCCACCCACCGGGTCGCGTCGACGCAGTCGTGGACCGCCTGGGGAGCCCGGTGCTCGGGCGCCTTGCGGTAGTCGACGCTGACCACGACCGCACCCACGGCCTCGGCCAGGTGGCTGCACAGCGGGTCGTACATCCGAGGGCTGCCGAGGACCCACCCGCCGCCGTGGAACCACAGCAGCACCGGCGCGGTGGGGCCCGCCCCCTCGGGGCGGTAGACGCGCAGCGGCACCGGGTGGCCGTCGCGGGCGGTGACGGTGCCCTCCTCGATGGCGACGGCGCGCGATACCGGCCCGGTGACCCAGGTGAACGGCGGGACCGGCGGCGCGACAGCGGCCCGGCTGCGGCGGATCGCGGCCAGGTCCATGTCGAGGATGGACTCCCGGCCGAACCGGTCCAGCAGCGAGGTGAAGACCTTGGTGCGCAGCGGCATCCTCGACATGGCCGCCACTATGCCCGATGCCCGGCGGCCCGGCTCGCTTAGGCTGGCGGCATGAGCGTCCGTCGCGTCATGGGCATCGAGACCGAGTACGGCATCTCGGTGCCCGGTGACCCCACCGCCAACCCGATGCTGCTCTCGGGCTACGTCGTCAACGCCTACGCCAGCGCCGGCAGCAGCGGGACGCGGGCCACCAAGGCCAGCTGGGACTACGAGGACGAGGCCCCGCTGCGCGACGCGCGCGGCTTCGAGATGAACCGCCAGCTGGCCGACGCCAGCCAGCTCACCGACGAGGACGACCCCACCCTCGCCAACGTGGTCCTCACCAACGGGGCACGCCTGTACGTCGACCACGCCCACCCGGAGTACTCCTCCCCGGAGGTGACCAGCCCCCGCGACGCGATCCGCTGGGACCGGGCGGGGGAGCGGATCATGCTCGAGGCGGTGCGCCGGCTGGCGCCGGTGCGGGGCAGCGGCGGGGTCAACCTCTACAAGAACAACACCGACGGCAAGGGCGCCTCCTACGGCACGCACGAGAACTACCTCATGCGCCGGGAGACCCCGTTCGCCGAGATCGTGCGCCACCTGGTCCCGTTCTTCGTGGCGCGGCAGGTCATGTGCGGGGCCGGCCGGGTGGGCATCGGCCAGGACTCCTCGACCACGGGGTTCCAGATCAGCCAGCGCGCCGACTTCTTCGAGGTCGAGGTGGGGCTGGAGACCACGCTCAAGCGGCCGATCATCAACACCCGCGACGAGCCGCACGCCGTCGCCGACCTCTACCGGCGGCTGCACGTGATCATCGGGGACGCCAACCTGTGCGACGTCGCCAACCTGCTCAAGATGGGCACCACCAGCCTGGTCCTCGCGATGATCGAGGACCGCGCCATGACGGTGGACCTGGTCGTCAACAAGCCGGTCTCCACCCTGCACGCCGTCTCCCACGACCCCTCCCTGAAGACGCTGGTCGAGCTCCGGGACGGGCGCAACGTCACGGCCGTGGAGCTGCTGTGGCTCTACCACGAGCAGGTCGCGCGCTGGCTGGAGTCGCGCTACGCCGGAGAGCTCGACACCGACACCGCCGAGGTGATGCAGCGCTGGGAGTCGGTGCTGAGCCGGCTGGAGCGCGACCCGATGGAGTGCTCCCGCGAGGTGGACTGGGTGGCCAAGCTCGCGCTGATGCAGGGCTACCGCGACCGCGACGGGCTGGAGTGGTCCGACCACCGGCTGCGCGCGATCGACATCCAGTGGTCGGACGTCCGCCCCGAGAAGGGGCTGTTCCACCGGCTGCGGCAGCGCGGCCGGATCGAGACGCTGGTGCCCGACGACGCCATCGGGCAGGCGGTGTCCAACCCGCCGGAGGACACCCGCGCCTACTTCCGCGGCCGGTGCCTGGAGAAGTACGCCGACCAGATCGCCGCCGCGTCGTGGGACTCGCTGATCTTCGACCTGCCCGGCCACACCTCGCTGCAGCGCGTGCCGATGCTCGAGCCGCTGCGCGGCACCCGGGCCGCGGTGGGTGCGCTGATCGACCGCAGCGAGGATGCGACGGCGCTGTTGCGGGAGTTGGCAGCCGCGTCCGGATAGGTGTGACTAGGCTGGCGATCGACCGGCAGGACCAGCGGTAGCGCAAGGAGGATCCATGCCCAGCCAGGAGCAGAGTCGGCCTCAGCGGCGCGACGACGAGCCCGAGGTCCCGGAGCCCACTCCCACGGCGCCGGAGGCCAGCGCCCGCAAGGACGCCCTGGACGACGACATCGACAGCGTGCTCGACGAGATCGACGACGTGCTGGAGTCCAACGCGGAGGAGTTCGTGCGCGGCTTCGTCCAGAAGGGCGGCCAGTGAGCGTCCCCGGCCAGCAGGACGCGGGCCGGTTGCCCGCAGCCTTCACCGCCACGGGGTCAAGCTCGTTCACCGAGTTCATCGGCGCCCACGCCCCCCACCTGCTGCCCTCGAGACGCCCGCTGCCCCCCGGCGGTGCGCTCGAGGCGCCGCACGGCACGACGATCGTCGCGCTCACCTATGACGGCGGCGTGGTGATGGCCGGCGACCGGCGGGCGACCATGGGCAATCTCATCGCCAACCGCGACATGGAGAAGGTCTTCGGCGCCGACGACTACTCCGCGGTCGGCATCGCCGGCACCGCCGGCATCGCGATCGAGCTGGTCAAGCTGTTCCAGGTCGAGCTCGAGCACTACGAGAAGATCGAGGGCGCCCTGCTCTCCCTGGAGGGCAAGGCCAACCGCCTGGCGACGATGATCCGCTCCAACCTGGGCCTGGCCATGCAGGGCCTGGCCGTGGTGCCGCTGTTCGCCGGCTTCGACCTCGACACGACCACCGGGCGGATCTTCTCCTACGACGTCACCGGCGGCTGCTACGAGGAGCACGACCACCACTCGGTCGGCTCCGGCTCGCTGTTCGCCCGCGGTGCCCTGAAGAAGCTCTGGCGTCCCGGGCTGGCCTCCGCCGACGCCGTCGGCGTCGCCGTGGAGGCCCTCTACGACGCCGCCGACGACGACTCGGCCACCGGCGGCCCCGACCTGGGCCGGCGGATCTGGCCCACCGTGGCCGTCATCGACACCGACGGCCTGCGCTTCCTGGATGACGACGCGCTGGCGGGCGTGGTCGAGCAGATCGTCGCCGGCCGCCGCGGCAACCCCGGAGGCGCCCGATGACCATGCCGTTCTACGTCTCACCCGAGCAGCTGATGAAGGACCGGGCCGACTACGCGCGCAAGGGCATCGCGCGTGGCCGCTCGGTCGTGGTCCTCGGCTACGACGGCGGCATCGCGTTCGTCGCGGAGAACCCCTCCCGGGCGCTGCACAAGGTCTCCGAGATCTACGACCGCATCGCGTTCGCCGCCGTCGGCAAGTACAACGAGTTCGAGAACCTCCGGGTGGCCGGCGTGCGCTACGCCGACCTGCGCGGCTACTCCTACGACCGGGGCGACGTCACCGCCCGCGGCCTGGCCAACGCCTACGCCCAGACGTTGGGCACCGTGTTCACCCAGGAGTCCAAGCCCTACGAGGTCGAGATCGTCGTGGCCGAGGTCGGCACCGACGCCGACAGCGACCAGATCTACCGCCTGACCTACGACGGGTCCGTGGCCGACGAGCACGGGTTCGTGGCCATGGGCGGCCAGGCCGAGCCGATCGCCGCCGGCCTGCAGGACCGCTGGCGGCCCGGCATGACCCTGTCGGCGGCGCTGCGCCTCGCCGTCGAGCTGCTCGCCCAGGACCCCTCCGGCGGCGCCCCGCGCACGCTCGGGGCCAGCCAGCTCGAGGTCGCCGTGATCGACCGCAACCGGCCCCGGCGCACGTTCCGCCGGGTCACCGGCCCGCTGCTGGAGGCGCTGCTGTCCAGCGAGGACCCGACCACCGGGGTGCCGGCCGAGGACGGACCGCAGGGATGACCATCGCGGTCTCGGGCGTGACCGGGGCGCTCGGCGCCCTGGTCGCCCGGGGCCTGCGGCTCGAGGGGGTCAACCCCCGCCTGGTCGTCCGCGACCCGGGCCGCCTCGCGCACTGGACCGGCGCGGACGTCGCGCAGGCGGCATACCAGGACACCGAGGCGATGGCCCGGGCCCTGGACGGGGTGGACACCTTCTTCCTCGTCTCCGGGCACGAGGACCCCGACCGGGTCCCGCTGCACCTCAGCGCCGTCGAGGCGGCGCGCCGGGCCGGCGTCCGGCGGATCGTCTACACCTCGTTCATGGGCGCCGCGCCGCAGGCGACCTTCCCCTACGCGCGCGAGCACAGCCTCACCGAGCAGGCGGTGCGCGAGGCCGGGATCGCCCTGACCGCCATGCGCGACAGCCTGTACGCCGACATGGCGCCCTGGTTCGTCCGCACGGACGGGGTGATCCGCGCACCGGCGGGTGAGGGCCGGGTGGCGTGGGTCTCCCGCCGCGACGTGGCCCGCCTGGCGGTCGCGCTGCTCACCGGCGAGGGGCACGAGGACCAGGTCTACGACGTCTCCGGGCCCCACTCGATCGACCTGCACGAGACCGCCCGGCTGCTGGCAGCGGTGACCGGCCGGCCGATCAGCTACCACCCCGAGACGCTGGAGGAGGCCCGGACCTCACGGGCCGGCCACCCGGACTGGCTGGTCGACGGCTGGATCGGGTCCTACCTCGCCCTGGCCACGGGGGAGGGGGCGGTCACCAGCCACACGATCCAGCACGTCACAGGGGTGCGGCCGCTGTCTTTCGAGGAGTTCCTGGATGCCGAGCCCGACGCCTGGGCCCATCTGGTCTAGCGTTCGGTCCATGGCTGCTCATTTCGACCTCGTTGTCCTCGGTGCCGGACCCGGTGGGTACGTCGCCGCCATCCGCGCCTCCCAGCTCGGCCTCTCCGTGGCCGTCGTGGAGGAGAAGTACTGGGGCGGCGTCTGCCTCAACGTGGGGTGCATCCCCAGCAAGGCGCTCCTGCGCAACGCCGAGATCGCGCACATCATCACCCAGGAGAGGGACGTCTTCGGCATCTCCGGTGAGGCCACGATGGACTTCGGCATCACCCACAAGCGCAGCCGCAGCGTCGCCGAGGCCAGCGCCAAGGGCGTGCACTACCTGATGAAGAAGAACAAGATCACCGAGGTCGACGGCTGGGGGACGCTCACCGGCACCACCTCGATGGACGTCAAGAGCTCCGACGGCCAGGTCCAGCAGCTGACGTTCGACAAGCTCATCATCGCCACCGGCGCGACCACCCGACTCATCCCGGGCACCTCGCTCAGCGACCGGGTCGTGACCTACGAGGAGCAGATCCTCACCGACCAGCTGCCGGGGTCGATCATCATCGCCGGCTCCGGCGCGATCGGCGTCGAGTTCGCCTACGTCATGAAGAACTTCGGCGTCGACGTCACCATCGTCGAGTTCCTCGACCGCATGGTCCCGACCGAGGACGCCGACGTGTCCAAGGAGCTGCTCAAGCAGTACAAGAAGCTCGGCGTGAAGGTGCTGCTGTCCACCAAGGTCGAGGCCATCGACGACTCCGGCGACAAGGTCAGGGTGACGGTCAGCAAGGACGGCAAGCAGGAGGTCCTCGAGGCCGACAAGGTCCTCCAGGCCATCGGTTTCGCGCCGCGGGTCGACGGTTACGGCCTCGACCGGACCGGCGTCGAGCTCACCGACCGGGGTGCGATCGCGGTCGACGCGCGCGGCCGCACGAACGTCGACGGCGTCTACGCGATCGGTGACGTCACGGGCAAGCTCATGCTGGCGCACACCGCCGAGGCGATGGGCGTCGTCGCCGCCGAGACCATTGCCGGCGCGGAGACCCTGGAGATCAACTTCGACATGATCCCGCGCGCGACGTTCTGCCAGCCGCAGATCGCCTCGTTCGGCTACTCCGAGGCCCAGGCCAGGGAGAAGGGCTACGACGTCAAGACCGCGCAGTTCCCGTTCTCGGCCAACGGCAAGGCCCGGGGCATGGCCGAGGGCGTCGGGTTCGTCAAGATCGTCGCCGACGCCACCCACAACGAGATCATCGGTGCGCACCTGATCGGCCCCGAGGTGACCGAGCTGCTGCCGGCGCTGACGCTCGCCCAGCAGTGGGACCTCACCGCCGACGAGGTGGCCCGCAACATCTTCGCCCACCCGACCCTGTCCGAGGCGGTCAAGGAGGCCGTCGAGGGCATCGCCGGGCACATGATCAACCTCTGAGCCCGACCCGCCCGGCCCGGGTGGTGGCGTCCCGCGCCACCGCCCGGGCCGTGTCGCGTCCCGGCCCGCCCGGGCGCCTCAGGCGAGCGCCTGCGCCAGCACCGGACCCACCTGCACCCGGATGGCCAGGATCGCCATGTCATCGCGCTGGGGGGCCGTGCTGTAGTCCACGGCGAGCCGGCGCACCTGCTCGGCAACGGCCTGGGCCGGCATCCCCGCCGTGGCGGCCAGCTCCCGGGCCACGCCGTCGGCACCGAGCATGACGTCACCGTCGCGGCGCTCGGTCACCCCGTCGGTGAGGGCCACGAGCAGGTCCTCGCGCTGGAGCACGTGCTCCTCGGCGGTGTAGGCCACGGCGTCGACCACCCCGAGCAGGGGCTGGGGGTTGCCGACCTCACGCACCCGGCCCTCACGACCCACCAGGAACACCGGCGGGTGCCCGGCGTTGACCAGCGTCAGGCGCATCCGACCGCCCTCGACGTGCAGGGTGCCGCAGACCAGGGTGAGGAACCGCGAGCGCTCACCCTCTTCGAGGATCGCGGTGTTGAGCCGCTCCAGCGTGGCCGGCAGCGGGAAGCCGGCACGCACCAGCGCCTGGACCGTGTGCCGGGCCAGGCCGGTGACCGCCGCCGCCTCGGCACCCGTGCCACACACGTCCCCCACGACGAAGCACCAGCGCCCGTTGCCGGCGGGGAACAGGTCGTAGAAGTCCCCGCCGGCGAGGGTGTCCTCCCCGGCCGCCTCGTAGACCACGCCCACGTCCAGCCCCGGCGGCGAGGGCGTCGTCGGCGGCAGCAGGCTCTCCTGCAGCGCCCGTCCGACCGCCTGGAGGTTGCCGTGGGCGCGCGCGTTGTCGATCGCCAGCGCGGCGCGGCGCGCGATCGACTCGGCCACGAGGTAGAACTCGCTGCGCCGCAGCTCCTCGGGCGCGCGGCCCAGGGTCAGGTAGCCGAACCGCCGCCGGCGGGCCACGAGCGGGATCGTCGTGACCGGCTGGCCCTGCACCTGCGCCCACAGCACCACCTCGTCGGCGCGAGCGGTGGCGGCGGTCGCCGCCTTCGGCCGGGCGAGCGCCTTGCGCAGCTCGTCGACGCGGGCCTCGTCCTGGTGCCAGACCTGCTGCAGGACGGGTACGCCGCGCTGGTCCAGCAGGTGGATCGCGCACCAGGGGGCGATCCGCGGGACGACGATCTGACCGGTGATCGCCATCGTCATGTCCTGGTCCAGGGAGGCCGCGAGCAGGTCGCCGGCGTCGGCGATGAAGGTCAACCACTCCCGCCGTGCCCGTTCGGAGGCCTGCAGCCGGGCCCGGTCCGCCGCCACGGCGATCGAGTCGGCGAACCGCTGCAGCAGCACGGCCTGGTCGTCGGTGAACCCGTCGACCCGCGCCGAGGCCGCCCCCAGCGCGCCCACGACCCGCCCCTCGACCAGCAGGGGGACGACGGCCAGTGAGCGCAGCTCGGTGCCGGCGAGCAACGGCACGGGGTGCTCCGCGGTGTCGGTGACCACCACCGGCCGCTCCGGGGACTGGGCCGACGGCGCCCCCGGGCTGCCCGGGGCCAGCCGGGTCCCGAGGAGCGTCTCGGGCAGCCCGCTGACGGCCGCGACCTCCATGTCCTCGTCCACGTCGTGGAGGAGCAGCAGCCAGGTCGCGTCGGCCAGGACGGGGTCGCGCACGTGCTCGACCGCCAGGGCCAGGAGCTCCTGGCTGCCGAGCCGGACCAGGGCGTCGGGGCGCATGCCGGGGAGCACCGGCGACGGCGGCATGGCCGGGCGCGCCGTGGGGCCCACTGCCGGCGTGACCAGCTCGCGCTGGCGCGAGGGCACGAGCAGCACGACCTGGCCGCCGGCGCTGCGGCGTACCGACGTCGCGAACACCTCGGCGGTGCTGCCGTCCCGGCAGGCCAGCTGGCAGGTGCCGTGCCAGCGGGCGGCGAAGGTGGGGTCGGCCACGTCGGCAGGCAGGCCCTGACCGGGCTCGGGGTCGAGCAGGTCGGCCACCGACCGTCCGAGGACCTCCTCCGGTGCCCACCCGGACATCGCGGCGGCGTCCTCGTTCCAGTGGGTGACCTGCCCGTCCGGCGCGGTCTCGACGACCCCGACCCGGGCGGTCCCGGCCGGGTCGGCCGAGGCGGGGTGCGGCAGGTTCCCGTCGCCGCCGACCGGCAGCGGGCAGGTCGCCCACACCCGTTTGGTGGTGGGGGAGTACTCGACGCCCCAGGCCGAGGACAGCGATGCCGTGATCAGCAGCCCCCGGCCGTGCTCGGAGCGGTCCAGCGGTCGCTCGGGGACCATCGGCACCGCGCGGCCGGGATGGTGGTCCTCGACCTCGACCCGCAGGTCGCCTCCCCGCAGCTGCAGGGCCAGCCTGGCGGGGGTGCCGGTGTGGACGACGGCGTTGGTCACCAGCTCACTGACGACCAGGGAGACGCTGTCCAGGGCCTCGGTCGCCCCCCACTGCTGGAGCTGCTCGCGCGCGAAACGGCGCGCTTCACCCACGGAGCTGGCCTCCGCGGCGAACGTGCGGTGCACGCGCAGGGGAGCAAAGGGCATGGCGACTCGAAACAAGACGTTGGCTCGGGCACCTCATGGTGCCAGACTCACGGGGTCAGCAGTACGGCCGTGGCCGAGGAGGTCATCCACATGCCCGGCACCACCAGCACGATGGGGGCAGAGGTCACGGGGCCGGAGGAGCAGGCCGGCGACGGCGGCGACCTTGACGGCGCCCAGCTGAGTCGGCTCCTGTCCGCACTCGAGGCCATGCGGGACGGCAACTTCCGGCGCCGCCTGCCGGTCTCCGGTGAAGGAGTGCCGGCCGAGCTGGCGATCGTCTACAACGAGATCGCCGACCGCCAGCAGCACCTCCTGTCCGAGCTGACCCGGGTGCAGCGCGTCGTCGGGCGGGAGGGCCGCCACAGCGAGCGCCTCCACCAGGGCCTGGGTGAGGGCGGCTGGGCGCGCTGCGTCGAGGCGGCCAACTCCATCGTCACCGACCTGGTCCGGCCGACCGGCGAGTTCGCGCGCGTCGTGGCCGCGGTGTCCGAGGGTGACCTGACCCAGCGGATGGACCTCAAGCTCGACGGGCGGCGGTTGCGGGGTGAGCCCCTGCGGGTGGCCCGCAGCGTCAACGGCCTGGTCGACCAGCTCTCCTCGATCGCCGACGAGATCACGCGGGTCACCCGCGAGGTCGGCACCGAGGGCAAGCTCGGCGGCCAGGCGAAGGTCCGCTCGGCCGACGGCAGCTGGCGCGACCTCATCGACGCGGTCAACACCATGTCCTCCCGGCTGACCGACCAGGTCCGCGACATCGCCCTGGTCACCACGGCCGTGGCCGACGGCGACCTCACCCGCTCCGTCACCGTCGAGGTGGCCGGCGAGATGGCCCAGCTCAAGGCCACCGTCGACCGGATGGTGGCGCAGCTGTCCTCGTTCGCCTCCGAGGTCACCCGCGTGGCCCGCGAGGTCGGCACCGAGGGACGCCTGGGCGGTCAGGCCGACGTGCGCGGGGTCTCCGGGACCTGGAAGGACCTCACCGACTCGGTGAACATCATGGCCTCCAACCTGACCAGCCAGGTGCGGGGCATCTCCTCGGTGGCCCAGGCCGTGGCCCGCGGCGACCTCAGCCAGCAGATCACCGTCACCGCGCGCGGCGAGGTCGCCGAGCTGGCCGACACGCTCAACTCGATGACGGCGACGCTGCAGACGTTCGCCGACGAGGTCACCCGCGTGGCCCGCGAGGTCGGCACCGAGGGCATCCTCGGCGGCCAGGCCGACGTCCCCGGCGTCGCGGGGCGCTGGAAGGACCTCACCGAGTCGGTCAACTACATGGCCGACAACCTCACGGCCCAGGTCCGCGACATCGCCCAGGTGACCACGGCTGTCGCCCGCGGCGACCTCAGCCAGAAGATCACCGTCGACGTCAAGGGTGAGCTGGCCCAGCTCAAGACCACGGTCAACGTCATGGTCGACCAGCTGTCCTCCTTCGCCGACCAGGTGACCCGCGTGGCCCGCGAGGTCGGCAGTGAGGGCATCCTCGGGGGCCAGGCCGACGTGCCCGGCGTGGCCGGCACGTGGAAGGACCTCACCGACTCGGTGAACTCCATGGCCTCCAACCTGACCAACCAGGTGCGCAACATCGCCCAGGTGACCACCGCCGTGGCCCGCGGCGACCTCAGCCAGAAGATCACCGTCGACGTGCGCGGCGAGCTCGCCGAGCTGAAGAACACCGTCAACACGATGGTCGACCAGCTGTCCTCCTTCGCCGACGAGGTCACCCGCGTGGCGCGCGAGGTCGGCGGCGAGGGCCGGCTCGGGGGCCAGGCCGCCGTCCCGGGGGTCTCGGGCACCTGGCGTGACCTGACCGACTCGGTGAACTTCATGGCCGGCACGCTCACCGCCCAGGTGCGCAACATCGCCGAGGTCACCACGGCCGTGGCCCGCGGTGACCTGACCCGCACCATCACGGTGGAGGCGCGCGGGGAGATCCTCGAGCTGAAGAACACGGTCAACACCATGGTCGACCAGCTGTCCTCCTTCGCCGACGAGGTCACCCGCGTGGCCCGCGAGGTCGGCACCGAGGGGCGCCTGGGCGGCCAGGCCGACGTGCACGACGTCTCCGGCACCTGGAAGGACCTGACCGAGAACGTCAACATGATGGCGGCCAACCTGACCAGCCAGGTGCGCAACATCGCCGAGGTGACGACCGCTGTGGCCAGCGGCGACCTGACCCGCAAGATCACCGTCGACGCCCGCGGGGAGATCCTCGAGCTCAAGAGCACGGTCAACACGATGGTCGACCAGCTGTCCTCCTTCGCCGACGAGGTCACGCGCGTGGCCCGCGAGGTCGGCACCGAGGGCATGCTCGGTGGCCAGGCCCGGGTGCCCGGCGTGGCCGGCACGTGGCGCGACCTGACCGTCTCGGTGAACTCGATGGCCTCTAACCTGACCAACCAGGTGCGCAACATCGCGGCCGTCTCCACCGCGGTCGCGCGCGGCGACCTCAGCCAGAAGATCTCGATCGAGGCCCGCGGCGAGGTCGCGGCCCTGGCCAGCACGATCAACGCGATGGTCGACACCCTGCGCGCGTTCGCCGACGAGGTCACCCGCGTGGCCCGCGAGGTCGGCACCGAGGGCATCCTCGGCGGCCAGGCCCACGTGCGTGGCGTGGCGGGCACGTGGAAGGACCTCACCGACTCGGTGAACTCCATGGCCGGCAACCTCACCAGCCAGGTCCGCAGCATCGCGCTGGTCACCACCGCGGTCGCCCACGGCGACCTGACCCAGAAGACCTACGTCGATGCCCGCGGGGAGATCCTCGAGCTCAAGACGACCGTCAACCGGATGGTGGACCAGCTGTCCTCCTTCGCCGACGAGGTCACCCGCGTGGCCCGCGAGGTCGGCACCGAGGGCAAGCTCGGCGGCCAGGCCGAGGTCGCCGACGTCTCGGGCACGTGGCGCAAGCTCACCGAGAACGTCAACCAGCTCGCCGGGACGCTGACCACCCAGCTGCGGGCCATCGCCGAGGTCTCGACCGCCGTGACCCAGGGCGACCTGAGCCAGCAGATCACCGTCGAGGCCCAGGGGGAGGTGGCCGAGCTCAAGGACAACCTCAACCAGATGATCGACAACCTGCGCGAGACCACCCGGGCCAACCAGGAGCAGGACTGGCTCAAGACCAACCTGGCCCGCTTCACCGGGCACATGCAGGGCGGGCGCGACCTGCTCGACGTCACCCAGCTCATCGTCACCGAGCTCACCCCGCTGGTGGGCGCGCGCCAGGGCTCCTTCTTCCTCACCGAGAGCGGCCCCGACGGCTCCGAGCGGCTGCGCCGGATCGCCTCCTACGGCTACCGCCGGCGCAAGGACGTCCCCGACACGTTCGGCTTCGGCGAGGGCCTGGTCGGGCAGTCCGCGCTGGAACGGGCACCGATCCTCGTCACGGACGTGCCCCCGGCATACCTGCACATCGGCTCGGGCCTGGGCCAGGCCTCCCCGCTGACCATCATCATCCTGCCGGTGGTCTTCGAGGAGCGGGTGCTCGGCGTCGTCGAGCTGGCCTCGTTCCACCCGTTCAGCGTGGTGCACCGGCAGTTCCTGGAGCAGCTGATGGAGATCATCGGCGTCTCCCTCAACGCCATCATCGCCAGCTCGCGCACCAAGGCCCTGCTGGTGGAGTCCCAGCGCCTCGCCGCCGAGCTGCAGAGCAAGTCCGGAGAGCTGCAGACCCAGCAGCGCGAGCTGCAGCAGTCCAACGCCGAGCTGGAGGAGAAGGCCAGCCTGCTGGCCAAGCAGAACCGCGCCATCGAGATCAAGAACCTCGAGATCGAGGAGGCCCGGCGGGCCCTGGAGGACCGGGCCGAGCAGCTGTCGCTGTCCTCCCGCTACAAGTCCGAGTTCCTGGCGAACATGTCGCACGAGCTGCGCACCCCGCTGAACTCGCTGCTCATCCTGGCCAAGCTGCTGGCCGACAACCCGGACGGCAACCTCAACCACCGGCAGGTGGAGTTCGCCCAGACCATCCACAGCGCCGGGACCGACCTGCTCCAGCTGATCAACGACATCCTGGACCTGTCCAAGGTCGAGGCCGGCAAGATGGACGTCCACCCCGCCGACGTCGCCGTGTCGGGGATCGTGGAGTACGTCGAGGCCACCTTCCGGCCGCTGACCGCCGAGAAGGACCTGCGCTTCTCGGTCTGGGTGTCCGAGGACGTGCCGCGCGCCCTGGTGTCCGACCAGCACCGGCTGCAGCAGGTGCTGCGCAACCTGCTCTCCAACGCGGTGAAGTTCACCAGCGCCGGCGAGGTCACCCTCTCCATCCGCAGCAGCGGCGCCGAGGAGCACTTCTCCACCCCGCAGCTGACCGTCGCCGACCAGGTCCTGGCCTTCGAGGTCACCGACACCGGCATCGGCATCCCGGTGGAGCAGCTGCGCACCATCTTCGAGGCGTTCCAGCAGGCCGACGGCACGATCAGCCGCAAGTTCGGCGGCACCGGCCTCGGCCTGTCGATCAGCCGCGAGATCGCCCGGCTGATCGGCGGCGAGATCCACGTGGAGTCCCAGCCGGGCCGGGGCAGCAAGTTCACGCTCTACCTGCCGACCCGCCTGGACGCGGGGACCAAGCCGGTCCTGGCGACACCCGACGAGGTCGGGACCCGGCCCTTGCCGTCGTCCCCGTCCCCGGCGGTGGTCGCCGCGGACCTGCCGCCCGAGCCGGTCGAGGACGACGCGGCCGACATCGCTCCCGGTGACCGGGTCCTGCTCGTGGCACTGCCCGACGCCGAGCTGTGCCGGTCGGCGATGGCCGTCGGCCGGGCCCACGGCTTCAAGGTGCTGGCCACGGTCCACGCCGACCGCGCGGTGCTGGCCGCCCGCGAGCGCCGGCCGGACGGGATGGTCGTGGGCATGGACATGGTCACCCACGACGGGACCTCCCTGGTGCACTGGCTCAAGCGCCTGGACGACACCCGGCAGGTGCCCGTGGTGGCCACGCACCCTGCCGGCGCTGCGGAGACGGTCCACGCCGGCTGGGTGGCCGGGGCCTTGGACGTGGTCGAGGTGCCGTTCATCCGGGCCCAGCTCGACGCGGCGCTGGAGCGGCTGGAGCTGTTCGTCGAACGCTCCAAGCGGTCCCTGCTGGTTGTCACCGCCGACGCCGGGTCGGACGCCGCCGCCGTGGCGGAGCGCTTCGAGCTGGTCGACGAGGTGGAGGTCGAGGTGGTCGGGACGCCGGAGGAGGCGGTGGCCGCGTTCAGCGAGCGCGCCTACGACTGCGTCCTGGTCGACTTCGGCCTGCCCGACGCCGGCGGCCTGGAGGTGCTCAAGCGGGTGCGGGCCCGCCGCACGATGCGGCACACCCCCCTCGTGGTCAGCGGCAGCACCGGCCTGGCCGGCCCCGACGAGGCCCGGCTGGGGCAGTACGTCGAGGCGCTGACCGTGACGCGTCCGCCCACGCTGGCCGCGCTCCTGGAGCAGACCGCGGTGTTCCTGCACCGCTCCGACGTGGCCCCGGCCGCCGGGACGGACGTCGCGGCGGAGCAGCAGGCCGTGGCCGGGCGGCGGATCCTCATCGTCGACGACGACGTCCGCAACGTCTTCGCCCTGGCCAGCGCCCTGGAGCAGCACGGCATCGACGTGCTCTACGCCGAGAACGGCGAGGAGGGCCTGCAGACGCTGCGCCGCGAGCCCGACATCGACCTGGTGCTGATGGACGTGATGATGCCCGGCATGGACGGCTACACCGCCATGCGGGAGATCCGGATGATGCCCACGTTCCGCGACCTCCCGGTGATCGCGCTGACCGCCAAGGCGATGCCCGGCGACCGGGACAACAGCCTCACCGCCGGTGCGTCGGACTACGTGACCAAGCCGGTCGACGTCGAGCAGCTGCTCTCGGTGATCCGGTCGTGGCTGTCGTGAGCGAGCGGGCCCGGATCCTGCTGGTCGACGACCGGCCGGAGAACCTGCTGGCGCTGGAGGCGATCCTGGCCTCCCTGGACCAGGAGCTGGTGCGGGCCGGGTCCGGGGAGGAGGCGCTGCGCGCGCTGCTGCGCGACGACTTCGCGCTCATCCTGCTCGACGCCCAGATGCCCGGGATGGACGGCTACGAGACCGCCGCCCGGATCAAGCGCCGGCAGCGGACCCGGGACATCCCGATCATCTTCCTCACCGCGGTGGACAAGGACACCAACAGCTCCTACCGGGGCTACGCCGCCGGCGGCGCGGACTACCTCGCCAAGCCGTTCGACCCGTGGATCCTGCGCGCCAAGGTGCAGGTGTTCGTGGACCTGTGGGTGGCCGGGCGGCGCCTGGCCACCCAGGCCGACATGCTGCGCGGCCAGATGGGCGAGCGGGAGGGCAGCCCCGACGTGCTCGGCACGTTGCGCACCCGGGTCGCCGCGGTCGAGGACGCCGTCTGGCAGCTCTCGGCCCAGCTGCGTGCCGCCGGGGTGGAGGCGACCCCCGCCGTGGCGCGGGTGGAGCGCGAGCTCGACGCCCTGCAAGGGGCCCTGTCCGCCCTGGGGGAGCGCACCGCCGCCGTCGGGGCCACCGGCCCCGAGCAGCCCTGAGCCCACGCGGACCGGGGTCACGCGACGGTATGCCGGGTGGTCGCCCCCCGCGGCGCTACGCGCGAGCCGTCGCGATGAGGTCGCGCTCGTCGTCGGGGGAGAGGCCGGCCTGGCGCGGCCGGCCGGGGCCGACCCGCAGCTCCCAGGCCAGGGTGTCGCGCAGGGTGTCCTCCAGCGGGCGCAGCCGCAGCCCCGACTCCCGGGCCGCGGCGTTGCTGCGGTGCCCGAAGGCCTCCCAGCCCTCGCTGTGCAGCCACAGCGGCAGTGAGCGCTCACCGGCCCACTCCTCGACGCCGTGCTCGACCAGCCACTCCGGGGACACGGTCACCAGCGGGCCGTCGTGGCCGGCGACCCGGCGGGCCGTCGCCAGGTGCTCCCCGAGCGGGGTCACGTCGCCGACCACGTTGAACACCCCGGCCCGCTCCAGCTCCACCGACTCCACCAGCCACCGGGCCAGGTCACGCACGTCGATGACCTGCGTGCCCAGGTCCGGGGCGTCCGGCACCAGGACCGCCGCGTCCTCGGTCGCGGGGTGCGCGAAGCGCAACGGCCAGTAGCCGGTGCGGTCGGTGTGGTCGCCGGGACCACCGATCAGGCCCGACCGGGCGATCACCGCCCGGTCCGCGCCCACGCCGGCCAGCACCGCCTGCTCGCAGGCCACCTTGGCCGGGCCGTAGGTCTCCCGGTCGGCGACGTCCCCCTCGAGCGCCGGCAGCAGCGCGGCACCCTCGTCGGCACCCGCGGTGCCGTGCGCGGCATACACGCTGCCGGAGGAGACGTAGACCCACGTGCCGGTGCGGTCCGCGAGCGCCGCGACGGCGCCGCGCACGAAGCCTGGCTGCCAGGACACGTCCACGACCCCGTCCCAGTCCTGGTCGGCGACCAGACCATATGCCGCGGCACTGGACCGGTCGGCCGCGACCATGTGCACCCCCGGAGGCGCCTGACCGGACGCCCCGCGAGCCAGGCAGGTCACGTCGTGCCCCCGTTCCAGCGCCGCCTGTGCGACCTCACCGCCGAGCCAGGCGGTCCCTCCCAGGACAAGAATCCGCATGCCGATCACCCAACACGCCGGTCCGCGGATTGTCATCGCACGTTCGCTGCGGGCTGATCGCGCCTAGAGTGAGTTCATGGAGCGCCGAATCTTCGGGATCGAGAACGAGTACGGCGTCACGTGCACGTTCGACGGCCAGCGGCGGCTCACCCCGGACGAGGTGGCCCGCTACCTGTTCCGCAAGGTCGTGTCGTGGGGCCGGTCCAGCAACGTCTTCCTGTCCAACGGCTCGCGGCTGTACCTCGATGTGGGCAGCCACCCGGAGTACGCCACCCCCGAGTGCGACGACGTGCGCCAGCTGGTCACCCACGACAAGGCGGGGGAGCGGATCGTCGAGGGCCTGGTCGCCGACGCCCAGCAGCGCATCACCGACGAGGGCATCGCCGGCGAGATCTACGTCTTCAAGAACAACACCGACTCGGCCGGCAACTCCTACGGCTGCCACGAGAACTACCTCGTGGGCCGGCACGGGGAGTTCCAGAAGCTCTCGGACGTGCTCATCCCGTTCCTCGTGAGCCGGCAGATCACCTGCGGCGCCGGCAAGGTCACGACGACCTCGCGCGGCGCGACGTACTGCGTCAGCCAGCGCGCCGACCACATCTGGGAGGGCGTCTCCAGCGCCACGACCCGCTCGCGGCCGATCATCAACACCCGTGACGAGCCGCACGCGGACGCCGAGCGGTTCCGCCGGCTGCACGTCATCGTGGGCGACTCGAACATGAGCGAGACCACGATGCTGCTCAAGGTCGGCGCGACCGACCTGGTGCTGCGGATGGTCGAGGCCGGCACGGTGATGCGGGACCTGACGCTGGAGAACCCGATCCGGGCGATCAGGGACGTCAGCCACGACATGACCGGGCGGCGC
>NZ_DASVZH010000003.1:0-3747 GCF_036391795.1 Oryzihumus sp. | reverse complement strand
TATATTTGTCGACAAATTTTCTCTCCAAAAATTTAATAGATAATCAAAGTGTAACTACACTATAACCTACATGTAATTACACTGTAATTTACATATAACTTACGTGTAACTTTCACATAATTTTAAACCGTTAAATTTGTTTCAAGACCCCTGGCCGGACGGACGCCGGCTGCTCGACGCCGGGGTGAGCCTCGCGCTGGCGACCGACTGCAACCCGGGCACCTGCTACAGCTCCTCGATCCCGTTCATGCTCGCCCTCGCGGTGCGCGAGATGGGGCTGACCCCGGCCGAGGCGCTCCTCGCCGCCACCGCCGGGAGCGCGAAGTCGTTGCGGCGCAACGACATCGGGCGGATCACCGTCGGGAGCCGGGCGGACCTCACCGTCCTGGAGGCGCCGTCCTACCTGCACCTCGTCTACCGCCCCGGGGTGCCGCTGGCGCGGGCCCTCGACCTGGGCTGACGGCTCAGCCGGCGAGCCAGGCGGTCGTGTCCGGCGGCAGGGTCGCGTCGCCGGGCAGGTCGTCGCTGGCCAGCAGCACCCGCGCGCCGGCGGGCAGGGGGACCGGGCACTCGCCGGTGTTGGCCAGCACGGCGAGGTCACCGTTGCCGAACGCCACCACGTCCTCGGGCGCCTCGAGCCACCTCAGGTCGCCGCGGCCGAGGCGACGGTCGCGGCGCAGCCGCAGCGCCGCGCGATACAGCTCGTAGGTCGAGCCGGGCACCCCTCGCTGCGCGTCCAGGGCATACCGGGCCCACTCCCGCGGCTGGGGCAACCAGCTCCGGCCGTTGGGGGAGAACCCGTATGCCGGTGCCGCCGCCTTCCAGGGGATGGGCACCCGGGCGCCGTCCCGGCCCTTCTCGGCGCCGGCGGTCCTCGCGAACGTCGGGTCCTGGCGGGCGCCGTCGGGCAGCGTGGTGTGCTCGGGCAGGCCGAGCTCCTCGCCCTGGTAGAGGTAGGCCGCGCCCGGCAGCGCCAGCATGAGCAGCGTCGCCGCCCGGGCCCGTCGCAGCCCGAGGACACCGTCCGGCTGGGGGTCGTCGGCGCCGATTCCGGTCATCCGGCCACCGCGGGTCGGCGTGCCGAGGCGGCTGGCGTGCCGGACGACGTCGTGGTTGGACAGCACCCAGGTCGTCGGCGCCCCGACCGCGTCGTTGGCGCGCAGCGACTCCTCGACCGTCTGCCGCAGGTCGGCCGCCCGCCACGGCGTCAGCAGGTAGGCGAAGTTGAACGCCTGGTGCATCTCGTCGGGGCGGACGTAGCGGGCCACCCGGTCCAGGTCGGCCACCCACGCCTCGGCGACGAGGACCCGGTCCCCGCCGTGCTCCTCCAGCAGCCGGCGCCAGGCGCGGTAGATCTCGTGCACGCCGTCCTGGTCGCGGGCGGGGTGGGGCCGGCCGTCGGCGTCGAGGCCCTGCACCCGCAGCGGCCCGTGCCAGTCAGGCATCGCCGGGTCCTTGACCAGTCCCGAGGCCACGTCCACCCGGAAGCCGTCGACGCCACGGTCCAGCCAGAAGCGCAGCACGTCCTCGAAGTCGGCGCGCACCTCGTCATGGTCCCAGTTGAGGTCGGGCTGCCGGCGGTCGAAGACGTGCAGGTACCACTGCCCGGGCCGGCCGTCGGCCTCCATGACGCGGGTCCAGGCCGGCCCGCCGAACGCGCTGGACCAGTTGGTCGGGGGCAGCTCCCCACCGTGGCCGTGCCCGTCCCGGAAGACGTATCGCGCGCGCTCGGGGCTGCCGGGTGGGCTCGCCAGGGCCGCCGCGAACCAGGGGTGCTCGTCGCTGGTGTGGTTCGGCACCAGGTCGACGATGACCTTCAGGCCCAGCTCGTGCGCCCGGGCGAGCAGGGCGTCGGCGTCGGCGAGGGACCCGAAGAGGGGGTCGACGTCGCGATGGTCGGAGATGTCGTAGCCGGCGTCGGCCTGCGGCGAGGGGTAGAACGGCGAGAGCCACACCGCGTCGACGCCGAGCTCGACGAGGTGCTCCAGCCGGGCGGTGATGCCGGGCAGGTCGCCCACCCCGTCGCCGTCGGCGTCGGCCCACGAGCGCGGGTAGACCTGGTAGATCACGGCGTCCCGGTGCCACGGACCCCCTCCGGGGTCGGCGGGGTGGACGAGGCGTGCGTCGGTCGTCTGGGGCCCGGTCACGGTCACCCAGTCTGCCGCGCCGGACCTAGGCTGGCGCGATGAGCGAGAGCAGCACCCCACCCGAGCTGGTCGAGATCGCGCACGCCTGCCTCGACTTCGCCCGTGAGGGGGAAGCGGCCCGGCTCGCGGCGTACGTCGACCGGGGCGTCCCGGTGGACCTGACCGACGCCAACGGCAACACCCTGCTGATGCTCGCGGCGTACCACGGGCACGCCGCCACGGTGGCCGCGCTGCTCCAGCGCGGGGCCGACCCCGACCGGCTCAATGACCGGGGTCAGTCCCCCCTGGCGGGAGCCATCTTCAAGGGCGAGGACGAGGTGGTCGCCGCCCTGATGGCTGCGGGCGCGGACCCGGACGCCGGCGCCCCGACGGCCAGGGCCACGGCCCAGATGTTCGGCCGCACCGACCTGCTGCACGGATAGCGAGGCAGCCGGACGTCGTGGCCTGACGGGGTCGGCGCCCTCGTGGGGCGCCGACCCGGGAGGTCAGCCCTTGCGGGCCGGCTCCGCCTGACGGTCCGCGGACTCGTCAGAGCTCGTGGCGTCCTGGCCCTCGCCCGCCCCGGCCGGCTTGCCCTCCGCGGGCTTGGCCTGGGGCGCGGTCTGGCGCTCGATGACCTGGGTGGCGTGCGGGTCGACCTCGACCTGCGGCTCGGCCTTGGCCGGGGCCTGGGCGGGCGCTGCGGCCTGGGCGGGCGCGGCGGCCGGCGCCTCGGTGGCCTCCTCCAGCGCGGCGGGCAGGGAGACGCCGCCGAGCGTGGCCAGCATCTGGCGCACGTTGGTCAGCTGGGCGTTGATCGAGTCACGGCGCTGCGTGGCCGCGGCCAGCTCACGCTCGGACTCGGAGCGGATGCGCTCGGCGCGCGACTTGGCCTCGCTGACGATGAGCTCGGCCTGGGCCTGGGCCTGCTCGAGCTGGCGCGTCGCCCGGCCCGAGGCCTCCTTGGCGGCGGCGTCCGACTCGCGCCGGGTCTGCTCGATCTGCTCCTGCATGGCGGCGAGGTCGCGCTCGGCCGCGGCGGAACGCTCCTTGAACTCCTCGGCGGCCTTCTCGCGACGCTCGGCGAGGGTGGTCTCGAAGTCGGTGGCCGCCTTGGCGGACTTGGCGCGCTGCTGCTCGTAGATCGCCTCGGCCTCCTCGCGGCGGGCGGTCGCGTCGCGGTCGGCCTCGTCGAGGATGTTCTCGGCCTTGCGCCTGGCCTCGGCGACGAGCTGGGCGGCCTGGGCCTCGGCGCCGCTGCGGACCTCGGCGGCGTGGGACTCGGCGTCGGCCTTGACCCGCTTGGCGGTGGCCTCGGCGTCCTTGCGCTGGGCGGCCGCGTCCGCGGTGGCCTCCGTGCGCATCTGGACGGCCTCCTGGTTGGCCAGCGTGAGGATCTCGCCCACCCGTTCGCCGAGGTCGGCGAAGGTCGGGGCCGAGGGCGCCTCCTGCTTGGCCTGGGCCCGGCCCTGCCACTTCTGGGCCTCGTCCGCGAACCGCTCGGCACGCTCGGCCTGGCGGGTCGCGTCGGCGCGCGCGCTCTCGAGCGCGGCGGTCAGCGAGCGGAGGTGCTCCTCGACCTGCGAGGGCTCGTAGCCGCGGAGGACGGTGCGGAACTGCG
>NZ_DASVZH010000002.1:0-24728 GCF_036391795.1 Oryzihumus sp. | reverse complement strand
GAGCGCGAGGGCCGCGAGGGCAACCTGGTGGTCTTCGCCGTCGACACCTCCGGGTCGATGGGCGCGGCCGCCCGGGTCCGGGAGGTGCGCACCGCGGTGGTGTCGCTGCTGCTGGACGCCTACCAGCGTCGCGACCGGGTCGCGGTCGTCACCTTCGCCGGTGACCGGGCCCGGCTGGTGCTGCCGCCCACGTCGAGCGTGGAGCTGGCGCAGCGCCGGCTCGCCGAGGTCCCCACCGGCGGGCGCACCCCGCTGGCCGAGGGGCTGGCCGAGGTGGCCGGGCTCGTGCGCCGCCAGCGCGCCCGCGACCCGCAACGGCGTGCGCTGCTCGTCCTGCTGACCGACGGGCGAGCCACTCACGGCGAGCAGCCGCTGCAGCGAGCCTCGGCCGCCGCGGCGCACTGCGCGGCCGAGGGGCTCGCCTCGGTCGTCGTCGACTGCGAGAAGCGGTCCGTGGTGCGCCTGGGTCTCGCCCGCGAGCTGGCCGCCACCCTGCGCGCGGAGTACCTCGACCTCGGCGACGTCGCCGCCGACGCCCTCTCCGGTGTCGTGCGCCGCAGCGTCGCCCCCACGACAGGAGCAGCCTGATGCCCCAGGGACAGCCGGCCCGGGTGCCGGAGGACGGCCTGACGACCCGCCAGCGCCGCAACCGGCCGCTGACGATCGTCCACACCGGCCCGATGAAGGGGAAGTCCACCGCCGCGTTCGGGCTGGCCCTGCGCGGCTGGAACCAGGGTTGGGACATCGGGGTGTTCCAGTTCGTGAAGTCGGCCAGGTGGAAGGTCGGGGAGGAGAGCGCCTTCCGTGCGCTCGGCGACCTGCACGAGAGCACCGGCGTCGGCGGCCCGGTGCAGTGGCACAAGATGGGCGAGGGCTGGAGCTGGTCGCGCAAGGCCGGCACCGAGGAGGACCACGCCGCCGCCGCGCTGGAGGGCTGGCGCGAGATCCAGCGACGGCTGGAGGCGGGCACCCACGACCTCTACGTCCTGGACGAGTTCACCTACCCGTTGAAGTGGGGCTGGGTCGACGTCGCCGACGTCGTCGCCACCCTCACCGCCCGGCCCGGGCACCAGCACGTCGTCATCACCGGCCGGGACGCGCCGCCCGAGCTGGTGGCCGCCGCCGACCTCGTCACGGAGATGACCAAGGTCAAGCACCCCATGGACGCCGGCCAGAAGGGCCAGCGGGGGATCGAGTGGTGAGCACCCCGGCGATGCACCTGCCACGGCTGGTCGTCGCGGCGCCGGCGTCAGGCCACGGCAAGACCATGGTCGCGACCGGCCTCATGGCCGCCCTGCGCGCCGCGGGTCACGAGGTCTCCCCGCACAAGGTCGGCCCCGACTACATCGACCCCGGCTACCACGAGCTGGCCGCCGGGCGACCGGGCCGCAACCTCGACCCACACCTGCAGGGGGAGGACCTCATCGTCCCGCTCCTGCTGCACGGTGCCAGCCGCCCCCGCCCGGCTGACCTCGCCGTGATCGAGGGCGTCATGGGGCTGTTCGACGGGGCCACCGGCACCGCCGGGTTCAGCTCCACCGCGCACGTCGCCCGGCTGGTCCAGGCCCCGGTCCTGCTGGTCGTCGACTGCCGTGCCGCCGGCCGCAGCCTCGGCGCCGTGGTCCACGGCTTCTCCCGGTTCGAGGACGACGTGCGCGTCGCCGGGGTGGTGCTCAACAACGTCGCCTCCGCACGGCACGAGGCCGAGGCCCGAGACGGCATCGCCGCCACCGGGGTCCCGGTGCTCGGGGCCCTGCCGCGCCTGCCCGACCTGCTCGTGCCCAGCCGCCACCTCGGCCTGGTCCCGGCGGCCGAGCGCTCGCCGGCGGCCACCGCTGCGGTGGCGGCCCTCGCCGACCTGGTCCGCGACCACGTCGACCTGGACGCGGTGCTGCGCCTGGCTCGGCAGGCGCCGGACCTGGCCGCAGCCCCCTGGGATCCCGCCTCCGCGGTCGGCACCCCGGTGGCCTCATCCTCCGGGCCGCCCCGGGTCGCCGTGGCAGGAGGGCGCGCCTTCACCTTCGGGTATGCCGAGACGGCCGAGCTGCTCGCGGCCGCCGGTGCCGAGGTGGTCGGCTTCGACCCGCTCCGGGACGAGCGGCTGCCCGAGGACGTCTCCGCCCTGGTCATCGGGGGCGGGTTCCCCGAGGTGCACGCCGCCGACCTGTCGCTCAACACCTCGCTGCGAGAGGCGATCTCGGACTTCGCCGCCGGGGGCGGTGCCATCGCTGCTGAGTGCGCGGGGCTGCTCTACCTCACCGAGGAGCTCGACGGCGCGCCGATGTGCGGCGTCCTGCCGCTGACGGCCCGCATGGACTCCCGCCTGACCCTGGGCTACCGCAGCGCGGTCGCCCTCACCGGCGGTGTCCTCGCCGAGGAGGGGGAGCGGGTGACGGGCCACGAGTTCCACCGGACCGTGGTCGCCCCCGCCACCGGGACGGTGTCCGCGCCGGCGTGGGGCTGGCGCGGCACGAGCGGTGACCCGGTGCGGGAGGGGGCGGTGCGCGGTCGGGTGCACGCGTCATACCTGCACACGCACTGGGCCGGGCACCCCCGCATGGCCACGCGCCTGGTCGCCGCGGCGTCGGGCGGGGCCAGATGAGCGTCGTCCTGGGGTTGGGCGGGCGCCCGGACGCGCCGGCGCAGGAGCTGCTGACCCTGGCCGCGGCGGCCCTCGCCGAGCACGGCCTCGACCCCGCCGCCGTGTCCCTCGTGACCACACTCGACCGTCGCGCCGGCGCCGAGGCGGTCCTCGCGCTTGCCGCGGCCAGTGGCGCGCCCGTGCAGCCGGTCGCCGTGGAAACCCTTGCCGCACAGCCCTGCCCGACGCCCAGCGGTCGGGTCCTCGCCGCGGTCGGCAGTCCCTCCGTGGCCGAGGCCGCGGTCCTCGCCTGCGGCGGCAGGCTCCTGGGCCCGCGCCGCGCGTCACGCGCCTGGACGGTGGCCGTCGGCGCGCTGCCTGCCGCCGGCCGCCCGGATGCCGTCCGGGTCACCGCCACGCCGCCGCACCCGGAGGACCGATGAGCTCCCTGACCGACACCCCGCTGGCCCACGGGCGCTGGACGAGGGAGGAGCGCTGGCGCCTGTCCGGCATCCTCGGCACCATCGTCGCCCTGCACGTGGCCGGGATCGCGCTCTACCTGCTGCACCGCGGCGACACCGCCGCGGCCGGTGGGCTGGCCGGCTCCGGAGCGCTCGCCTACGTGCTCGGCATGCGTCACGCCTTCGACGCCGATCACATCGCCGCGATAGACGACACCACCCGGGTCATGCTGCTGCGGGGCCGCCGCCCGGTCGGGGTCGGCTTCTTCTTCGCGATGGGCCACTCGACGGTGGTCGTCGTGCTCGCCCTGCTGGTCGCCGCCGCGGCCGGGTCGATCTCCACCTCCGAGGTCGACGCGGTGCGCTCAGCGGGTGGCACCGTCGCCACCGTCGTCGCCATGGTGTTCCTGCTCGTCGTGGCCTCCCTCAACGCCCGGGTCCTGCGCAACCTCGTCGCCCTGTGGCGCCGGCTGCGCGCAGGCGCCGACACCGCCGCGCAGGTGGAGGAGGCGCTGCTCTCCCGCGGGTTCGTCACGCGGATCCTCGGCGGGCGGGTCCGTGGGCTCATCCAGCACTCGTGGCACATGTACCCGGTGGGCCTGCTCATGGGGCTGGGGCTGGAGACCGCCAGCGAGGTCACCCTGCTGGCCCTGTCCGCCTCCACCGCGGCCGGCGGCGGCGCCTCGGTCCTCGGCGTGCTCAGCTTGCCCCTGCTGTTCGCCGCGGGCATGTCGACGTTCGACACCGCCGACTCCCTGGTGATGACCCGGCTTTACTCCTGGAGCTACCGCAACCCGTCGCGCACGCTGTTCTTCAACATCGCCACCACGGCGGTGACCGTGGCGGTCGCGGCATTCATCGCGCTGGTCTACCTCGCCGATGCCCTGGTGCAGTACGCCGGGCAGGGCTGGCTCGCCCCCGTCGCGGCAGTCAGCGACGACTTCGAGCTCATGGGCTACGTCATCGCGGGGATCTTCGCCACCACCTGGCTCGGCGCCCTGGCCGTCTGGCGGCTGCGCGGTGGTGACGATGCCTGAGGTCGACCTGCTCCACCACGGCGACCAGGAACTCGGTGACGGCCTCGTCGACCTGGCCGTCAACGTCCAGGCGCCGCACCCCCCGCCCTGGCTGCTCGACGTCCTCGCTGGGGCGCTGGCACAGGCGGGCGCCTACCCCGACCCCACACCGGGCGTGGCCGCCGTGGCGCGGGCCCATGGCTGCGACCCGGCCTCGGTCCTCCTGACCAACGGAGCCGCCGAGGCGTTCACCCTCCTGGCGCGGCTGCCCTGGCGGCGACCACTCGTGGTGCACCCGCAGTTCACCGAGCCGGAGGCCGCGTTGCGCGCGGCCGGCCACCCGGTGCAGCGGCTGGTCCTGAGCAGCGACAAAGGCTTCCGCCTCGACCCGGCCGCCGTCGACCCGGCCGCCGACCTCGTGGTCCTGGGCAACCCGACCAACCCGACCTCGCGGCTGCACCGGGCCGAGTCGGTCGCCGCGCTGCTGCGGCCGGGGCGCCTCGTGGTCGTCGACGAGGCGTTCATGGACGTCACCGACCAGTGCCAGTCCCTGGCCTCCCGTGCGCCGTCGGCCGAGGGCCTGCTCGTGATCCGCAGCCTCACCAAGACCTTCGGCCTTGCCGGCGTCCGCGCCGGCCACCTGCTCGCGGCTCCCGCGCTGGTGGCCGGCCTCGCGGCACACCAGCCGCACTGGTCGGTCAACGCCCTCGCCGTCGCCGCCACCGTGGCGTGCCTCGGGCCCGAGGGGGAGGCCCACCGCCGCGGGGTCGCGGACCGCCTGCCGCAGCGGCTGTCCCACCTCACCCAGGCACTGCGCTCCGCCGGGCTCGACGTCGTCACGGAACCCGCCGGCCCGTTCGTGCTCGTGCGCCACGACCAGGCGGATCTCCTGCGGGAACGCCTGCGCCACCACGGTTTCGCGCTGCGCCGGGGCGACACCTTCCCCGGCCTGGGACCCCAGTGGCTGCGCGTCGCCGCCCGCGACGAGGCCACCACAGACGCCCTCGCCCACGCCCTCACCACCGCACTGCAGGAGCTGCCATGACCGACCACGCCTTCCCCGACGACGCGCGGGCAGCCGTCCACGACGTCATCGCCCGGCGCCGGGACGTGCGCCGCGGGTTCACCCTCGACCCCGTGGACGACGACGTCCTCACCCGGGTGCTGGCCGCCGCCCACCAGGCGCCCAGCGTCGGGCTCAGCCAGCCCTGGGACTTCCTGCTCCTCACCGACGTGGAGCAGCGCGCCCGCATCCAGGCCCTGGCCGCGCGCCAGCGGGACGCGTTCGCGGCGTCGCTGCCGGCCGGACGCACCCGGCTGTTCGACGGGATCAAGGTCGAGGCGATCCTGCAGACCCCGCTCAACGTCGTCGTCACCTGCGACCCGACCCGCGGCGGCCCCTACACCCTCGGCCGCCACGCGGACCCGCGCATGGCGCCGTTCTCCGCCGCCCTGGCGGTGCAGAACCTCTGGCTGGCGGCGCGGGCCGAGGGCCTGGGCGTCGGCTGGGTCAGCTTCTTCGACCCCGAGGAGCTGGCCCGCGAGCTCGGCCTGCCCGGGCACCTGCAGGTCGTGGCGTACCTGTGCGTCGGCCACGTCGAGCAGTTCCCGCCCGCGCCGGAGCTGGTGCTCTCGGGATGGGCACGTCGGCGGCCGCTGACGTGGGCGGTCCATCATGGGGCCTGGGGCGACCGTCGCCTGCCCGGAGGAGAAGCTGTGAGCCTGCTGACCGAGACCGTTGCCGCCATCGCCCCCGCGGACGCCGCTGCCATGCGCGCCGCCGAGGAGCGACAGGGCCAGCTGACCAAGCCGCGCGGCTCGCTCGGGGTGCTCGAGGAGCTCGGCACGCGCCTGGCCGGCATGTATGCCGTGTGCCCACCCCCGCTGCCCGAGCCCGTCGCCATCGCGGTCTTCGCCGGCGACCATGGGGTCCACGCCCAGGGCGTCTCACCGTGGCCACAGGAAGTGACCACCCAGATGGTGGGCAACTTCCTCGCCGGCGGTGCGGTCATCAACGCCCTCGGCCGTCAGGTCGGCGCCGAGGTGACCGTGGTCGACGTCGGCGTGGCCGGCGACGTCCCGGACGCGCCGGGGCTGCTGGCCCGCAAGGTCGCCCGCGGCACCGCCGACATGACCCAGGGCCCGGCGATGACCCCGGAGCAGGTGCAGGCAGCCCTGGAGGTCGGCATCGACGCGGCCCGCGACCTCGTGGCCCAGGGCAACCGGCTCCTGGTGACCGGCGACATGGGCATCGCCAACACCACCGCCTCCGCCGCGCTAATCAGCGCCTTCACCGGGCTGGACGTCGAGGAGGTCACCGGCCGGGGCACCGGCATCGACGACGCCATGCTCGCCCACAAGGTCGGGGTCATCCGGCGGGCCCTGGAGGTCAACGCCGTCGACGCCACCGACCCGGTGGCCGCGCTCGCCGCCGTCGGCGGGCTCGAGCACGCGGCCCTGGCCGGCTTCCTGCTCGGCGCCGCGGCGCTGCGCACCCCCGTGGTCCTGGACGGGGTCATCGCCTGCTCCGCCGCCCTCGTCGCCCGCGCGGTCGCCCCCGACGCGGCCGGCTACTGGGTGGCAGGCCACCGCTCGGTGGAGCCCGGCGCCGGCGCGGCCCTGGAGCACCTCGGGCTGACCCCGCTGGTCGACCTCGACCTGCGCCTGGGCGAGGGCAGCGGTGCCGCCCTGTCCGTGCCGCTGGTGCAGTCCGCCGCCCGGGTGCTGCGTGAGGTGGCGACCTTCGACTCCGCCGGTGTGACGGACAAGGCGTGAGCATGGCCGAGCACGCAGAGACCCTGCTGCCCCTGGGGCTGCGGCTGCGCGACCGGCGCGTCGTCGTGGTCGGTGGCGGCCGGGTGGCGCTGCGCCGGGTCGGGGCCCTGCTCCAGGCGCGGGCCGTGGTCACCGTGGTCTCGCCGGACGTGGTGGCCGCGCTGGAGGACCTCGCCCTGCGCGGCAAGGTCGAGTGGCAGCCGCGCTTCTACGCCGACGGCGACCTCGAGGGCGCCTGGCTGGCGATGGCCTGCACCGCTGACGCCGAGGTCAACGCCGCAGTGCTGCGGGAGGCCGAGGCACGGCGCGTCTTCTGCCTGCGCGTCGACGACGCCCGGGACGCCTCGGCGTGGATGCCGGCGACGGGGCGCAGCGGCCCTGCCACGGTCAGCGTGCACGGCGACCGCAACCCGCGCCGGGCGGCCGCCCTGCGCGACGCCGCCGTGGCCGCCGTGGACGAGGCCCTGCGCGACGACCCCGGCGCCCCGGCGCGCACGCCGCTGCGGGACGACACCCCCGGGCGGGTGATCCTGGTCGGCGGGGGACCGGGTGACCCGGAGCTGCTGACGCTCAAGGGCTTTCAGGCTCTGGCCACCGCCGACGTGGTGGTCGTCGACCGGCTCGCCCCGCTGGCCGTCCTCGACGGCCTGCGCGAGGGCGTCGAGGTCGTCGACGTCTCCAAGATCCCCCGCGGGCGGTTCACCCCGCAGGAGGAGATCAACGCCGTCCTCGTCGACCGGGCCCTCCGCGGCCTGACCGTCGTGCGGCTCAAGGGGGGCGACTCCTTCGTCTTCGGCCGGGGCATGGAGGAGGTCCTGGCCTGCGCCGAGGCGGGGGTTGCCACGGAGGTGGTCCCGGGGGTGACCTCCGCGATCGCGGCCCCCGAGCTGGCCGGCATACCGGTCACCCACCGCGGCCTGTCGCAGGGCTTCACGGTGATCTCCGGACACGCCGCGCCCGGCGACCCGCGCAGCACCGTCGACTGGGAGGCCCTGGCCCGCGGAGGCACCACGCTGGTCGTGCTCATGGGTGTGGAGACGCTGGCCGCCATCGCCGCAGCCCTCGTCGCCGCCGGCCGGGACGCCGACACCCCGCTGGCCAGCGTCATGGACGGCGGCCTGCCGACCCAGGCGGTGCTGTCCAGCACGCTGGGCGCCGTCGCCAAGGACGGGCCGCCCGACGGCCTGCGCCCGCCGGCCGTCACGGTGATCGGCCCGGTGGCGGGCTTCGCCGCTGGCTAAGGTGAGGCCATGAGCGCTCAGTGGACGTGGACCTACCTCGACGCCGACGGCAAGCCGATGAGCGGGGGTGCGCTCGTGACCTCGGGCTTCCCCTCCCAGAGCGAGGCCGAGAGCTGGTTGGGGGAGGAGTGGCGTGACCTCGCCGACGCCGGCGTGGACTCGGTGACCCTGCACCACGAGGACACCGTCGTCTACGGCCCCATGAGCCTGCGCCCCGCGCAGTGACCACCGCCGGCACCACCTCGCTCGTGGCCGACGCTCCCGAGCTCGCGCGCAGGCTGGAGCGGATGGTCCGGCAGGCCCAGCACGACTGGCGCTCGCCGGCGGTCAGCGCCGGGGTGGTCCGCGGCGGCAGCCTCGTCTGGTCCACCCACGTCGGCTCCGCTCGTCTCGACCCGGCGGCCGCGCCGACGGACGACACGCAGTACATGATCGGCTCGATCACCAAGACCTTCACCGCGGTGCTAGTGATGGCGCTGCGCGACGAGGGTCGGCTGCGGCTGGACGACCCCCTGTCCACCTGGCTCCCGGACACCCGCCACGGTGACGTGACGCTGCGGCAGATGCTGGCCCATTCCTCCGGCCTGCAGCGCGAGCCGGTCGGGCGCATCTGGGAGACCCTGGACGCCCCGGACGAGCAGCGCCTGCACGCCGAGCTCGAGCAGGCCGAGCGGGTCCTGCCGCCGCACTTCGTCTTCCACTACTCCAACCTGGCCTACGCCCTCCTCGGTCAGGTCGTCGAGCGGGTCGAGGGGGCCCCGTGGGAGGACGTGGTGCGCCGCCGCATCCTCGACCCGCTGGAGATGCGGCACACCGGGCTGACCCCGCGCGAGGACCGCGCCCTCGGCTACCAGGTGCACCCGTTCTCCGGGCTGGCCACGCAGGAGCCGCGCTTCGACCTGCGCGCCACCGCCGCCCTCGGCGGCCTGTGGAGCACGGTCGCCGACCTGGGCCGGTATGCCGCGTTCGTCGCCGACCCGGTCGAGGAGGTGCTCTGCGCCGACACGGTCGAGGAGATGTGCCGTCCGCTGGTCATCACCGACCCCGACGGCTGGACCGGTGGCTACGGACTGGGCTTCGGCATGGGCCGGCTGGGGGAGCGGGTGCTGGTCGGCCACGGCGGGGCGATGCCCGGCTACCTGACCGGCCTGAGGGTCCGCCGCGCCGACGGCGTGGGCGCGGTCGTGTTCGCCAACACCACCGCCGGCGCGGACTCGCTGGTCCTGGCCGGGCGGCTGGTGGCCGAGGTGCTCGACGCCGAGCCCACGCCGGCGCAGGCGTGGGTGCCCTCGACGCCGCGGCCCGAGCTGGCCGAGATCCTCGGCAGCTGGTGGTCCGAGGGCGAGGAGCTGGTCTTCGAGGTCCGCGGCGAGGACCTGTGGTGCCGGGTGCCGGGGGCGCCGGCCGCGACGAACGAGACCCGGTTCGAGGCCGAGGGGGCCGACCGGTTCAGGGCGGTGCAGGGGCGTGAGCGTGGCGAGCTGCTCGAGGTGGCCCGCGACGAGGAAGGAAGGGTGAGTCGCATGTACTTCGCCACCTACGCCGTGACGCGGGAGCCCCGCGCGTTCGCCAACCTGGTGACGCCGTGATCGCCCGCGACCGGCTGCACGAGCTGATGGCCCGCGAGGTCGCGGACTTCGCGGCCCGCAACCCCTTGTCGGAGAAGGCTTTCGGCGCGGCCGAGCACCTCTTCGGTCGGGTGCCGATGACGTGGATGAACAAGCGAGCAGGGTCGTTCCCGCTCTACCTGGACTCCGCGCGCGGTGCCCGCGTGACCGACATCGACGGCCACACCTACCGCGACTTCGCCCTCGGCGACACCGCCGCGATGGCGGGTCACTCGCCCCGGGCCACCGTCGAGGCGGTCCAGCGCCGGTTCGCCGACCTCGGCGGCGCCACCGCCATGCTGCCGACCGAGGACGCCGAGTGGGTCGGCGCCGAGCTGACCCGCCGCTTCGGGGTGTCGCGCTGGAGCTTCTCGCTGACCGCGACCGACGCCAACCGCTGGGCCATCCGGATCGTGCGGGCCGTCACCGGCCGGCCGAAGATCCTGGTCAACAGCTACTGCTACCACGGCAGCGTCGACGAGTCGCTGATCGTCACCACTCCCGACGGGGAGGGTGCCGCCCGCGAGGGCAACGTCGGGGCCCCCTGCGACGTGACGATCACCAGCCGGGTCGCGGAGTTCAACGACCTCGAGGGCCTCGAGCGCCAGCTCTCCCACGGCGACGTGGCCGCGGTGCTCATGGAGCCGGCGCTAACCAACATCGGCATCGTCCTGCCCGAGCCGGGCTACCTCGAGGGCGTGCGCGAGCTGACCCGCCGCTACGGCACCCTGCTCATCAACGACGAGACGCACACCTTCTCGGTCGGCCCGGGCGGCGCGACCCGGGCCTGGGGCCTGGACCCCGACCTGCTCGTCATCGGCAAGGCCATCGGCGGCGGCATCCCGGCGGGCGCCTACGCCATGTCCGCCGAGCTGGCCGACCGCACCCTGCGCCGCGACGACCTCGACCTGGTCGACATGGGCGGCGTCGGAGGCACGATGGCCGGCAACGCCCTCTCGGTGGCGGCGATGCGCGCCACGCTGGAGTCGGTGCTCACCGACGAGGCGTTCACGCACATGATCGACCTGGCCACGACCTACACCGCCGGCATCCGCGCCACGATCGAGCGGCACGACCTGCCGTGGTCGGTCACCCAGCTCGGCGCCCGCTCGGAGTACCGCTTCAGCGCCACCCCGCCGCGCAACGGCACCGAGTCGCACGAGGTCCACGACGAGGAGCTCGACGACTACCTGCACCTCTTCCTCGCCAACCGGGGCATCCTGCTCACGCCGTTCCACAACATGGCGCTCATGTGCCCCGAGACCACCGCCGACGACGTCCAGGCGCACGTCGACGTCTTCGGCGAGGCGGTCGCCACCCTCGCGGGCTGAGCCGTCCGAGCCGGCTCAGCCGGCTCCCGGCACGACGAAGGGGCGGGGACCGCGACGGTCCCCGCCCCTCTCACACGTGCCGCGTCAGCTCACTGCGGCTTCTCGCCCCGGGCGACCTGCGGGCGCGGCAGCCGCGAGCGGCGCATCTGGAAGGCGCGCATCACGGCATACATCGTCGACCCCGCGGGCACGCTGCCCTCGCCGAACTTGGCGATGATCTTCTTGCGGGTGCGCCGCCACATCAGCGCCGCGTCCACGACGGCCACCACGATGAGGCCGTAGACGAGGATGAAGACCATCAGCAGCGCCCAGCTCTGCCGCACGAACGACAGCGCCAGCACGAGCACCATCACCGGCAGCATGAACTCCCCGACGTTCCACCGGGCGTCCACGGAGTCGCGGATGAACCGCTTGACCGGGCCCTTGTCGCGGGCGGGCAGGTGCGCCTCGTCGCCGGTCATCATCGCGGCACGCTGGCGGGCGCGCGCCTCGCGGGCCTTGAGGCGCGCGTCGTTGGCCGCGGCCTTGCGGTCGGCCGGCACGAGCGGCTTCTTGCGGGCCGCCTCCTGGTCCCGACGCCGGGGCGTGGGCCGGTTCTTGGCGCCCGGGCGCTCGGCGACGGTGGTCTCGGGGGCGGCCGGCTCGGCGGCCTTCTTTCGTCCAAACACGACGCACACTGTATGTCGAGTGGGCCGGTTCGCTGGTATCGCCACCGGGGCCACGTGGCCGGGTCGGTACGCTCGCGGGCGTGACCGACGACGCCGTGACCCCTGACCGCATCGACGCCCTCCGCACCCGCATCGCCGAGCTCCTGCCCGGCCTGCGCCGGGACCTGGAGGCGCTGACCCGCATCCCGAGCGTGTCCCTGGACGCGTTCGACCAGTCCCACGTGGAGGCCAGCGCCGAGGCGGTGGCCGCGCTGCTGCGCGCCGAGGGCCTGGACGTGGAGATCGTCCGCGAGGGCGGCCGGCCGGCGGTCATCGGCCACGTCGACGGGCCCGAGGGGGCGCCGACGGTGATGCTCTACGCCCACCACGACGTCCAGCCGCCCGGCAAGGACGAGGACTGGGACAGCGCCCCGTTCGAGCCGACCGAGCGTGAGGGCCGGGTCTACGCCCGCGGCATCGCCGACGACAAGGCCGGCGTCATGGCCCACATCGCTGCGCTGCGCGCCCACCACGGCACCCTGCCGGTCGGTGTCACCGTCTTCGTCGAGGGCGAGGAGGAGATCGGCTCCGACTCGCTGCCGACCATCCTGGAGCGTCACGGCGAGAAGCTGCGCGCCGACGCGATCGTGCTGGCCGACTCGATGAACTGGGGCATCGGCGAGCCGGCCCTCACCACCACCCTGCGCGGCATGATCCGCGTCGTGGTGACGGTGCGCACGCTCGACCACGGCATCCACTCGGGCATGTTCGGCGGCGCGGTGCCCGACGCGATCATGGCGCTGGCCCGCCTGCTCTCCACGCTGCACGACGACGAGGGCAACGTGGCGGTGGAGGGTCTGAAGTCCGGTGAGGCCGCCGACCTCGAGTTCACCGAGGAGCAGCTGCGCAAGGACTCCGGCCTGCTCGACGGGGTGCACACCATCGGCACCGGCTCGCTGTTGTCGCGGATGTGGACCAAGCCCTCGATCACCACCATCGGCATCGACGCGCCCACCGTCTCCCAGGCCAGCAACACCCTCGTGCCGCAGGCCTCGGCCAAGATCTCGGTGCGCATCGCCCCCGACGAGGACCCGGCCGCGGCCTACCGCCTCGTCACCGACCACCTCAAGGCCCACGCCCCCTGGAACGCCCAGGTCGACGTGCACCTGGACGAGTCCGGTGCCGGGTTCGCCGCCGACGCGCAGGGACCGGTCTACGACCAGGTGCGGGCCGCGTTCACCGACGCCTGGGGCACCCCGCCGGTCGACATCGGCGTGGGCGGCTCGATCCCGTTCGTCGCGGCGTTCGCCGAGAAGTTCCCCGAGGCCGGCATCCTCATCACCGGCGTGGAGGACCCCGACACCCGCGCGCACGGCGCCAACGAGAGCCTGCACCTCGGCGAGTTCGAGCGCGTCTGCGTCGCCGAGGCCGTCCTCTTCGAGCGGCTCGGCACGCTGAAGAAGGCCTGAGGCCGCCACGCCACCCGGCCACGCACTGCGCGGTATGCCGCCCGCTCACCCGAGCGGGCGGCATACCGGTGCCGGCAGCCCGACCGAACACCGGTTGGCCCGCGTTCCTGCCCCGTGGAGGGCTGAGTTCGCGGGCGAAGCGGTGTCCGGTCAGGTGACGGCGGCGCGATGGGCGGCGAGGACCGCGGCCAGCGTGCGGTCGATGTCGGCCTCGGTGGTCATCCAGTTGGAGACCGAGAAGCGCATCGCCGGGCGGCCGTCCCAGACGGTCCCGGAGACCCACGCCTCCCCGCTGTCCCGGATGCCCTGCATCACCGCCGCGGTGTGCTCGTCGGAGTCGTCGAAGCGCACCAGCACCTGGTTGAGCACCACCTCGTTGAGCACTGTCACGCCGGGCTCGTCCCGCAGGCCGTCGGCGAACCGCCGGGCCAGGTCACACGAGCGCTCGACCATGGCGGCCACGCCGGATCGCCCCAGCTCGCGGATCGCGGCCCAGACGGCGAAACCCCGTGCGCGCCGGGAGGACTCGGGCACGAACCGGAACGGGTCCCGCGACTCACCGACCTGCACGTAGGCCGCCTGCCAGGTCATCGCCGCCATGTGCGCCTCGGGGTCGCGGGTGAACACCAGCGCCGAGTCGTAGGGCACGTTGAGCCACTTGTGGCAGTCGGTGGCCAGGGAGTCGGCGAGCTCGACCCCGGCGGTCAGGTGCCGCAGCCGTGGGCTGGCCGCCGCCCACAGGCCGAACGCCCCGTCCACGTGCAGCCAGGCACCCCTTTCCCGGCAGACCTGTGCGAGCTCCTCGACCGGGTCGAACGCCCCCGTGTCGACGTTGCCGGCCTGGGCGCAGACGATCGCGGGCCCCTCGGAGCGGGCCAGCACCTCCCGCAGCGACGACGGCACCATCCGGCCCTGCCCGTCGGCCTCTGCGCGGTCAGGGGTCCCGCCGAACCCGAGGAAGCGCAACGCCTGCGGGATGGTCGAGTGCGACTGGGCCCCGGCGACGACGTGGACCCGCGGGGCGCCCTGCAGCCCGTCCCGCTCCACGTCCCAGCCGGCCCGGGCCAGCACCCCGTGGCGCCCGGCGGCCAGCCCGGTGAAGTTGGCCATCTGGGCGCCGGTGGTGAAGCCGAAAGACGCCTCCGGGTCAACCCCGAGCAGCTCGCGCGCCCACGCGCCGGCCACCTCCTCGGCGGCCGCTGCGGCAGGCGACATGACCTCCAGCCCGGCCACCTGGTCCCACGCGACGGCCAGCTGGTCGGCCGCGACGGTCGACGGCAGCCCGCCGCCGATGACGTAGCCGAAGTAGCGGGGTCCGGCGCTGGCGACCAGGCCGGGCTCGGCGGCGGCCACGAGGGCCTCGACCACCTTCGCGGCGTCCTCCCCGTGCTCGGGCAAGGGCCCGGCGAAACCGGCGGCTGCGTCCACCCCCGGTCCCGGGTGCACCCGTCGCTCGCGCAGCCCGTCGAGCCAGGCCAGGGCGTGCCGGTGGGCCGCTTCGAGGGCTGCGTGGTCGTCCATTCGCGGAGGCTATCGCCGCCTCCGGCGTGCCGACACCGCCGCGCGCCGCGGGAGGGGCGTGTCCGGCCGAAAGGCTCCGGCAGGCTCATCCGTTCGGCTGGTTTCGCCGCAGCCCCGGCCATCCCGGTCCTGCGGCCGGGCATGCTTCCGGCAGGGGAACGGATCGGGGGTGTGGCACATGGCGCGGGACCGTGCTGGCGGGAGGACCTGGCGGGCCGCCGGTCTCGTGGTGGCAGCCGCCGTGGCTGCCGCGCTCGTCGCTGGCTGCTCGACGGTGGCCGACCTCGCCGGTGGTGCACCCCCGGTGCGGTCCTCTGCCGGCCTGAGCGGTCCGACGGGCAAGGAATCCTTCTACGGCACGGTGGAGGGCCACTTCGGTATCGCCATGACGTGGCTGACCATGCCCGACGACTCGCTCTACGTCAGCGTGTTCTTCACGCCCGTCGACCCCTTCGGGCCCTTTCGCCATGAGGGTGGGCAACAGGTGTTCACGGCCGATGGCGCCGGTCCCGGCACCGAGGTGACGCTGACGGGAGTGCCCTCCGTCCATGGGGAACCGCCTCCTCCGCCGCCGGCGACGGCGCGCTTCTCCGCGGACGGCCGGTCGGTGCTGCTCTCGGTGCCCGGCCACGCCCCGGTGACCCTCACCCGCATGAGCTCGGCGAGGTTCGAAGCGCTGATGATGCGGGCGCGATACCCCGCTCCACGGCCCACCCCCTCGGGACCGGCCCGCCCCACCGGTAGCAGGTGAGCCGGCACGTATGCCGGCCCACCGGCATGCGTCCGGGCAAGCGGTCCGCCCGGGGCGCGGGTACACCGCTCAGCGGCGGTAGACCCCGGTGCTGAGGTACTTCAGCCCGGAGTCGACGAGCAGGGTCGCGACGCGCGACCCGGGACCGAGCCGCCGGGCGACGTCGATCGCGGCGAGGACGTTGGCACCCGAGGAGGTCCCCGCGAAGAGCCCCTCCTCGCGCGCGAGCCGCCGGGCCATCTCCTCGGCCTCGCCGCTGGGGACCGACAGCACCTCGTCGGGCGGCTCCGGGTCCCACATCGGCGGCCGGTAGCCGATGCCGATGCCCTCGATCCGGTGGGCGCCGGGGCGCCGCCGGAGAGCACGGGCGACTCGCCCGGCTCGACCGCGACGACCCGCAGCGCCGGGTGATGTGTACGCAGCACCCCGGCCGTGCCGGGTCAGCTTGTCCCGGCTGAAGGCGTCCGAGGTGACGATCCGCAGCCGGTACCCCCGCGCGGCGCAGACCAGGGCAACGGAGGCGCCGGTGCTGCCGCCGGTGTACTCCACCACGGTGCCGCCGGGACGCAGCCGGCCGTCGCGCTCGGCGCCGGCGACCTTCGCCTGGGCCATCCGGTCCTTCATGCTGCCGGTCGGGTTCTGCCCCTCCACCTTGACCACGACCTCGCCGCAGCCGGGCGGGACCACCCGGCGCAGGGTCACCAGCGGGGTTTTCCCGATCGGCGTCAGGACCCCACCGGTGGCGTCGGACTGCCTGTTCGTCCCCGTCACGCCACGCATGGTCCCGCGTGCCCGGCGGCCGCTGGGGGGCGGGCACCCGGCGTACGTCCCGGGTGGTGGCCGGGCCGGGCGCGTCCGCCTAGCGTGGGCGGCGGAGGTGGCGCGCATGGCGACGGTGAGCATCCCGACGGCGGAGGGGGCGCTGCCCGCCTGGCTGGCGACCCCGGCCGGTCCCGGCGCGTGGCCGGGGGTGGTCGTGGTCAGCGACGTCATGGGCATGACCGCTGACCTGCAGCGCCAGGCCGACTGGCTGGCGGGGGAGGGGTTCCTGGCCGTGGCGCCGGACCTGTTCCACTGGGGCAGCCGGGCGCGGTGCCTGCGCTCGATCCTCCGGGAGACCATCGACCACCAGGGCCGCACCTACCGCGACCTCGCGGCAGCGAGGAGCTGGCTGACCGGACGGCAGGACTGCACCGGCCGGGTGGGTGTCGTCGGCTTCTGCATGGGCGGCGGGTTCGCCCTGATGCTGGCCCTCGGCGACGACTACGACGTGGCGGGCGTGAACTACGGCACGGCCTCGCGGCGCTACCAGACGAGGGAGGCGCTGGACGGGGCGTGCCCGGTGGTGGGCAGCTTCGGGCGCCGCGACCTCATCACCCGGCGGTCGGCGGAGCGGCTGGAGTACCACCTGGGCGCGCTCGGCATCGACCACGACATCCGCATCTACCCCGGGGTGGGGCACGGGTTCATGAACGACCACCGCGACAGCGGCGGGATGGCCACGTTCCTGGGCAAGGTGAGCGGCACGGCGTACGACGAGCCGGCGACGCGGGACGCGCGGCGACGCATCGCGGCGTTCTTCCACCGCCATCTCGACCCCGCGGCGGACACGGCGTAGCCCGCGAAAACGCCTGTCGACAGGGCGGATTCGCTGGCCAGTCGCCGGTCAGTCCTTGCTGGTCTCGCCGGGCAGGGCGAGCATCTGGTCGAGCGCCACCCGGGCCCAGTGCGCCACGTCGGGGTCGACCTCGATCCGGTTGACCGTGCGCCCGGCGACGAGGGACTCCAGCGCCCAGACGAGGTGCGGCAGGTCGATGCGGTTCATCGTCGAGCAGTAGCAGACGTTCTTCTCCAGGAAGGCGATCTCCTGGTCGGGGAACTGCGTGGCCAGGCGCCGCACCAGGTTGAGCTCGGTGCCGACGACCCACTTCGTGCCCGCCGGGGCGGCCGCGATGGTCTTGATGATCTTCTCCGTCGAGCCGACCTCGTCGGCGGCCTCGACGACCTCGTAGCGGCACTCGGGGTGGACGATCACCTTGACGTCGGGGATCGTCGCGCGGGCCTCGTGGACGGCCTCCAGGCTGAACCGGCCGTGCACCGAGCAGTGCCCGCGCCACAGGATCATCCGGGCCGCCTGCAGCTCCTCGCGGGTCAGGCCGCCGTTGGGCTTGTGCGGGTCGAAGACGACGCAGTCCTCCAGGGACAGGCCCAGCTCGCGCACGGCGGTGTTGCGGCCGAGGTGCTGGTCGGGCAGGAACAGCACCTTGCCGGTGCCCTCGAGGCCACCGCGCTGCCCGAACGCCCACGCCAGAGCGGTCCTGGCGTTGCTGGAGGTGCAGACGGTGCCGCCGTGGCGACCCGTGAACGCCTTGATCGCGGCGCTGGAGTTCATGTACGTCACGGGGATGACGTCCTCGGCGACCCCGGCGTCGACCAGGTCGTCCCACGCGTCCTCGACCTGGCTGATCGCGGCCATGTCGGCCATCGAGCACCCCGCGGCGAGGTCGGGCAGGATCACCTGCTGCTCGTCGCTGGTGAGGATGTCGGCCGACTCGGCCATGAAGTGCACGCCGCAGAAGACGATGTGCTGCGCGTCGGGCCGGGCCGCCGCGTCCTTGGCCAGCTTGAACGAGTCACCGGTGACGTCGGCGAACTCGATGACCTCGTCGCGCTGGTAGTGGTGGCCCAGGACGAACACCGAGCCGCCCAGCGCTGCCTTGGCCGCGCGCGCCCGCTCGACCAGGCCCGGGTCCGAGGGCGCCGGCAGCTCGCCGGGGCACTCCACCCCTCGCTCGGTGGCCAGGTCCCGGCCGTGGCCGAGGACCATCAGGGGCAGGGACGCGTGACGCGGGCTTTCCGTGGTGGTGCTCACCCGCTGATCGTTTCACACGTTCACAACGCCACCGTCCAGGACCACCGGTATGCCGTGCGGGTGCGTCGGGAGCGTGGCCGCGAGGCCCCGGACAGGGTCCGGAACGGTGACACGCCGTCAGGGGCCCGCGACACGCCGGGCAGGGGTTGCGCGGGAGCCTCCACGGGATCGAGGATCGCCGCCGCTACCGTCGTGCACCTGACCGGTCACGGGGGCGAACGGTCACCCGCAGGACCCCCGCCGACTCAAGGAGCCGACCATGACGCACACCGATCTCGCCGGTGCCACGACCGACGTCTCCCGCGACAGCCTGGCCCGGCACGTGGCCGCCCTGCTCTCCTCCGGCGTGGTCACGCTGGCCGAGCTGAACGACCTGACCGAGGGCGAGATCCGCGTCCTGATGGGCGACACCGCCGGCATCTGACCGGCCCGGACAGGGCCGTCGCCAAGGGCGGCTAGGGTCCGGCCATGCGCTTCTCGATCTGGCCCTCGGTCGGCCAGCCCTGGCACGAGGTCGTCGACACGGTGCGGCACGCCGAGGCCACCGGCTGGGACCGGGTCTACCTGGCCGACCACTTCATGGCCAACAGCGCGGACCGAGCCGAGGCTGCCGCGCCGCTGCTGGAGGCCACCGCCGCCTTGAGCGCCCTTGCGGCCCTCACCGACCGGATCGTGCTGGCACCACTGGTGCTGGGCATGACCTACCGGCACCCGGCGGTGGTCGCCAACTGGGCGGCCACCGTCGACCACGTCAGCAACGGCCGCCTCGTCCTTGGCCTCGGCGCCGGCTGGCAGGTCAACGAGCACGAGCAGTACGGCATCGAGCTGCCCGCGCCCGGACCGCTGGTGAGCCGCTTCCACGAGGGGCTGCGCGTCATCGAGGGCCTGCTGACCCAGGAGAGCACCACGGTGGCCGGCGACCACTACCGCGTCACGGAGGCGCTGTGCGAGCCCAAGCCGGTGCAGTCGCGCGTGCCGCTGCTCGTCGGGTGCACCGGTGAGCGGATGCTGGGCATCGTCGCCCGGCACGCCGACGAGTGGAACATGTGGGGCCTGCCCGACCGCGTGGCCGAGCGCAGCGCCGTCCTGGACCGTCAGTGCGAGAAGGTCGACCGCGACCCGGCCTCGGTGCAGCGCTCGTGCCAGGCGCTGTGGTTCGTCAGCGACGACGGCGACGCGGCGCGGGCCGAGGCGGCGGCCTCACCGGCCAGGGCGGCGGTCGGGGGCGCTCCCGCCGACCTCGTCGAGATGGTCGAGGCCTGGCAGGCGGTTGGCGTCGACGAGGTCATCGTGCCCGACTTCACCCTCGGCTCCGGTGCGCGCAAGCGGGAGCTGATGGACGCGGTCATCGAGGTGACCGCGGCGACCACCCGCGGCTGAGCCCGTCAGTCGCGCGCGCCGGCCGGCCGCATCCCGGCCAGGCCGAGGGCGGCCACCGTCGCGGCCTGGGCCAGGGCACGGTCGGCCACGCCCTGCAGGTCGGCCAGCAGGGCCCGCCGCCGCTCGGTGCCGTGGCTGTCGACGGCGTGGCCGACGTGGCTCAGCCCGACGTCGGTGATCGCCCCGACCTGCGCGGCCATCGTCATCACCCGGAGGCACCGCGGCGACATGCCGTCCGGCAGTCCCCAGCCGCGGCCGCCGAGCCGCTCGTCGGCGGTGGCCCGCAGGTCGCTGCCCGACCAGGGCCTGGCGTCCAGTCCGTCGAGCGCCCCGGTCAGCTCGGCCAGCTCGGAACGCAGCTCCCGCTCCACCTCGGCCAGCGACAGCGCCTCCAGTGCGTGCACCGGCACCGGGTCGGTGTCGTATGCCGTCCAGGTCACTCGCGTGCCCTGGTCCACCTCCGGGCCGTAGACCTCGACGCGCGGCACGAGGGCACCGCCCATGCCCGGCACGTAGACGCACTCCCCGGCCGTGGTTGCCGCGGCGGCGAACTCGGCCGAGCCACGCGGCATACCGCGCAGGTCACCCGGGCGGGGCAGCGCGACGAGCACCGCGCGCTCGCCGAGGTCGCGCCACAGGCCGAGCCGGGCGAGCGGGTCACCGTCGACGTGGTCGACGTCGGGCAGGGCGCGGGAGAGGACGTCCTCGAGCCGGGACCGGTCGGCGAACGACGCGGTGGCCCACAGCGCGAGGCGGACCGATGCGGGGAGCACGGACATCCCGCCATGGTAGGTGTCGGGCGCGACCGCTCCTCGGGGGTTGGCTAGGGTCACCGCCATGAGTGATGTCCTCGAGCTCGCCGGCGTCAGTGTGGTCCGCGGGGGGAACACCCTGCTGGACGACGTCACGTGGGAGGTCGAGGAGGGTCAGCGCTGGGTCGTCCTCGGCCCCAACGGTGCCGGCAAGACCACCCTGCTCCAGCTCGCCGCCGGGCGCATCCACCCGACGCAGGGCGTGGCCGGGGTGCTCGGCGAGGTCCTCGGCGCGGTGGACGTGTTCGAGCTGCGCCCCCGGATCGGCCTGGCCAGCGCCGCGATCGCCGAGCGCATCCCCGCCGACGAGCGCGTCGCCGACGTCGTCGTCACCGCGTCGTACGGCATCGTCGGCCGCTGGCGCGAGCGCTACGACGAGCTCGACCACGGGCGGGCCGCCGAGCTGCTCAAGGCCCTCGGTGCCGGGCACCTGGCCGACCGGCGCTTCGGAACGCTCAGCGAGGGGGAGCGCAAGCGGGTCCAGATCGCCCGGGCGTTGATGACCGACCCCGAGCTGATGCTGCTCGACGAGCCCGCCGCCGGTCTCGACCTTGCCGGTCGGGAGGACCTGGTCGCCCGCCTCGGCGAGCTTGCCGCCGACGTCGACGCCCCCGCGCTGGTCCTGGTCACCCACCACGTCGAGGAGATCCCGCCGTCGTTCACCGACGTGCTGCTCGTCCGCGACGGCCGGGTGGTGGCCCAGGGGCCGATCGAGATCACCCTGACCGAGGACAACCTCTCCGAGACCTTCGGCCTGCCGCTGGTGGTGGACCGGCACGGCGAACGCTGGTCCGCCCGCGCCCGCTGAGCCGACCCACCCGCATCAGCTGGTGGCCGCGCAGGTCCGGGCCTGGCAGGTCGCCGCGGCCGGCGGCCGGCGCAGGCCGAGGCCAAGGGCGACCACGCTGAGCGCCACGACCATCACGCCGTAGACCATCGCCGTCGGCAGCAGGCCCACCTGCCGTGCCGCGACACCGGCGAGCAGGGTCGGCACGCCGAACGCGAGGTAGTTGACCGTGTAGGCCGCCGCGAACAGCTCGGCGCGCTCATGCGGTTCGGGCAGGGCCGCGACCGAGCGGAACGCCCCGAAGAACGCCGTGCCGAAGCCGACACCGGCGACGACGGTGGCCGTGAAGAAGCCGGCCACCGACCTCAGGTCGAGGGCGACGAGCGTGGCCAGGACGCCGGCGGCCAGCGTGGCGGCGCCGAAGGCCATGGTGGGCCGCGGGGCCCTGGCGCCGACGAGCAGCACCGCGATGCTGCCGGCGCCGGTCAGGGCGGCGACCACCAGACCGCCCGCGAGGTGCCCCTGCACGTGCAGCTGGGTGGCCACCAGGGAGGGGCCGAGGGAGAGGTAGAGACCGCCGATCGCCCACGTGGCGATCAGGGCCGGCACCGCGCGGGCGAACGCACGGCGGGCCTGAGCGGGCACGGATGCGCTGGGGCGCAACGACTTCAGGGCTCCCGCGCGCGATGGCACGGTCTCCGGGACCACGGCGACCAGCGCCGCCAGCACCACGAGTGCCGCGGTCAGGGCGAGGAAGACCACCCTGGTCGGCGCGGGCAGGTGGTCGAGCACCAGGCCGGCGCCCAGGGCCCCCGCGGCCAGCCCGGCGGTGGGTCCCACGCTGTTGACCACGACGCCCGCGCGCGGCCGGCGCAGCGGCTGCAGGTCCACCAGGGCGGCGCTGACGACTCCCATCGCGGCTCCCGTGGCCACGCCCTGCACCGCGCGGGCCAGCAGCAGCCCGCCGACCCCGCCGGTGGCGAGGAAGAGCAGCATCGCGACGGCGTCAAGCGCCAGCGCGGCGGCCAGCACGGGACGGCGCCCGACGTGGTCGGACAGCCCGCCCACGGTCAGCAGGGAAGCCAGCAATGCCAACGGGTATGCCGCGAAGACGGTCGTCAGCGCGGCGGGGCTGAAGTGCCACTGGGCCTGGTAGACGACGAACAGCGGCGAGGGAGCGCCGGCGGCGAGCATGAGGACCACGAGGGCGAGGGAGACGACCGCGAAGGCGGGGGTGCGACCCAGACGCGGCAGGGTGCGGGGGAGGGACATCGGGGCTCCTGGCGACAGTTCCATGATGATCGAACCATTGAGACAGTAGGCGCCTTTCCGCGATTGTTCAACTATCATCGAACCATGACGACGACCGTGCAGCGGCTCGAGCACCCGGAGGTCGGGGACATCGAGCTCACCGAGGTGCTGTTCGCGCTCAGCGACCCCTCACGGCTGGCGATCGTCCAGCAGCTGGCGGGCGGGGCCGCGGGGGAGTTGGCCTGCCAGGCCGTCGGGGGAGACCTGGCCAAGTCGACCCGCTCGCACCACCTCAAGACCCTGCGCGAGGCCGGCGTCATCCGCAGCACCCCCCAGGGTCGTGAACGCCTGATCAGCCTGCGTCGTGAGGATCTCGACGCCCGTTTCCCCGGCCTGCTCGACGCGGTCCTGACCGACGGGCACTCCTGAGGCGACGACACCGCCGGATTCGCACGGCAGCAGGGAACCTGCGCCGATAGGTTGGCGTCGCAGTGCTGTGCTGGTGCACGGAAGGAGGCAGGGGATCCATGTCGTGGTTCGCTGATCACGGGTGGTTGGCCTGGGTGGGCCTGGCCCTCGCGCTGGGGGCCATCGAGGCCGCCAGTGTCGACTTCGTGTTCCTCATGCTCGGTGGCGGTGCGCTGGCGGGGGCCCTGGCCTCGGCGCTGGGCGCGCCCGTGGCGCTGCAGGTGCTCGTCGCGGTGGCCGTCGCCGGCCTGCTGCTGTTCGGGGTGCGACCGCTGGTCCGCCGGCGGTTCATGGTGCCCGAGGGCCACGGGGGGATCGGGCTCCCGGCCCAGATCGGCCGCCCTGCGCTCGTCATCCAGACCGTCACATCGCTCGACGGTCGCATCAAGCTGGGCGGTGAGACCTGGACGGCCCGCACCGCACCGGGCACCGCCGACTGCCTGCCCGGGCAAGAGGTCCGGGTAGTTTCCATCGAGGGGGCCACCGCGATCGTCACTGGCGTCGCGCCTGGTCGGAATTCGGAGTAGACACTGTGAGCGGAGTCAGCGCCGGCCTGATCGTGCTGTTGCTGCTTGTGATCTTCGCGGTCGTCGTCATCGTGCGGACCATCCGCATCGTGCCGCAGCAGACGTCCCAGATCGTCGAGCGGCTCGGCCGCTACTCGCGCACCCTCGACGGGGGCATCCACTTCCTGGTGCCGTTCGTCGACAAGGTGCGCGCCAACATCGACCTGCGCGAGCAGGTGGTCTCCTTCCCGCCGCAGCCGGTGATCACCTCGGACAACCTCGTCGTCAACATCGACACGGTCATCTACTACGCGGTCAACGACGCCAAGGCGGCGGTCTACGAGATCGCCAACTTCATCCAGGGCATCGAGCAGCTCACGGTCACCACGCTGCGCAACGTCATCGGCTCGCTCGACCTCGAGCAGACGCTGACCAGCCGCGACCAGATCAACGCCCAGCTGCGTGGCGTCCTCGACGAGGCCACGGGCAAGTGGGGCATCCGCGTCAGCCGCGTCGAGCTCAAGGCCATCGACCCGCCGCACTCCGTGCAGGACTCGATGGAGAAGCAGATGCGCGCCGAGCGTGACCGCCGTGCCGCGATCCTCACCGCCGAGGGTGTCAAGCAGTCGGCCATCCTCGCCGCCGAGGGCGAGAAGCAGAGCCAGATCCTGCGCGCCGAGGGCTCGGCCCAGGCCCGGATCCTCGAGGCCCAGGGTCAGGCGCGCGCCATCCAGCAGGTCTTCGACGCGATCCACCGCGGCAAGCCCACCCAGCGGCTGCTGGCCTACCAGTACCTCCAGGTGCTGCCCCAGATCGCCCGTGGCGACGCCAACAAGATGTGGATCGTCCCCAGCGAGCTGACCGACGCGCTCAAGGGCATCGGCAACGCGCTCGGCGGCACCGACCAGGGCCCGGCCGGCCGGGACGAGGACGAGTGGGTCGACTCCGGGGAACGGGTGCCGACTGCCTTCGAGGAGACCGCCCTGGAGGATCCCGCCCGGGCTCTGGCGGAGGCCCGCGGCGAGGCCGCGCGCTCCAGCGCCGAGGCCGAGGGGCACTCCAGGGGAGTGACCGGCGGGACTCACGCAGCTCCTGCGGACCCGCCCGGTATGCCGTCCGCGGCGGTGCCGTCGCCTGATCCCCAGGCGCCGGTGGCGCCCGAGCCCCCGGGCGCCCCGCAGGCTCCGGTGGTGCCCGAGCCGCCGGCCTTCCCGACCGACCTGCCCGGCGGGGAGCCGCGACCGTAGTCGCC
>NZ_DASVZH010000001.1:0-4277 GCF_036391795.1 Oryzihumus sp. | reverse complement strand
GACCGGGTGGTCGCTGCCTTCACCGCCGGCCTTGACCAGGCCTTGGCGGGGATGGCCGCGGCTCACGAGCCGGTCGACGCCGCGAAGGAGTCCACCGCGCGCGCGGCGCTGCTCTCGGCGCTCCGCGACGCCCTGATTGCCGCCGGGCCGTACGCCCGGCAGTCGTTTGCGACCGACCCGCTGAGTGCCGGCGCCCCCGCACGCATCGCCGCGCTCGAAGCCCAGGCGGGCCGGCTGCCCCAGAACGCGGCTCTTGACGCCGCGTTGAACAACTACATCAAGGTCGTGGGCGCCTCCCTCGGTCAGACGCTGCCCGGCCTTCGGGCGGACACGCACTCGACGCGGTCCCACACGACGGTGACCCTGCCCAAGGTGCCCTGGCTGCACTGACCTGACTCGCACCGCGACGGCCCCGGCTCCTCACGAGCCGGGGCCGTCGTCGTGCACGGGGCCTTCCGTGCGGGGTCAGTAGACGAGGGCTTGCGCGCCCTCGGCCATGACCTCCTCGACGAACGCCGCCGCCCCGCGGATCACCGCTCCGGGCACGAGGTCCGCCTCCTCCAGCGACCGGCGCGCCGCGCACTGCGTGCACACCGTCACCCGGCCCTCCGCGAGGAGGGCGTCGCGCAGCTCGGCCAGCGACGCGGCAAACGGCAGGTCGAAGGACTCGGCCCGCCCGGGCACCGCCAGCCAGCTGCCCTCCCCGGTCAGCCACAGGCTGACCGGCACCCCCGAGGCCAGCGCGGTGGCGGCCACGGTGAACGCCTGGGAGACGCGCTCGGCGTCCTCGACCCCGGCGGTGAGCTTGACGACGAGCGTGCGCGAGTGGGGCGACATGCGCCAAAGGTTACGATCTCCCCCGTGGAAGCCTTCTACCTCAGCCTGTTGATCGCCAGCGCGCTCGTCATCACGTGGTTCTCCGGCTACGTGGTCTACAAGCTCCTCCGCAGCCCGCGCTGATGCCCTTCGAGATCCGCAGCGACCTCCCGCCGGAGCTGCTGCCCCTGGCCTGGATGATCGGTCGCTGGGAGGGCGCCGGCGTCGTCGGCTACCCCACCATCGAGTCGGTCAACTTCGGCCAGGAGATCATCGTCAGCAACGACGGCCGCCCGTTCCTGGAGTGGCAGTCGCGCACCTGGCTGCTCAACGACGCCGGCGAGCAGGTGCGCCCCCTGGCCACCGAGCTCGGCTTCTGGCGCCCCGCCGGTGAGGGCGAGGTCGAGCTGCTGCTGACCCACCCGACCGGGATCGTGGAGATGTACCACGGCACCGTCGAGCCGGCGAAGATCGAGGTCCGCACCGACGGCGTCATCCGCAGCCCCCTGGCCAAGGAGTACAACGCCGGCCACCGCCTCTACGGCCTGGTCGAGTCCCAGCTCATGTGGGCCATGGACATGGCCGCGATGGGGGAGCCCCTGCAGAGCCACGCCTCGGCCCAGCTCAAGCGCGTCGAGTAGCCCGTGAGCCTCCAGGGGGAGCCGGCGCACGTCCTCATCGTGTGCACCGGCAACGTGTGCCGCTCGCCGTTCATCGAGCGGGTGCTGGCCGCGCTGCTGCCGACCGATGCGGGCGTCGTCGTCTCCAGCGCCGGCACCGGCGCGCTGGTCGGCCGGCCGATGGAGCCGCTCGCCGCGGCCCAGACCGAGCGGTATGCCGGGTCGCCGGCCGGGTTCGCCGCCCGCCAGCTCGTGCCGGGCATCGTCGACTCCGCCGACCTGGTGCTCACCGCCACCCGCCGCCACCGCGGTGAAGTCGCCTCGCTGCACCCCAGAGCGCTGTCCTACGCCTTCACCCTGGGCGACTTCGCCGACCTCGTCAGCGGGGTGACGCCCGAGGACGTGGCGGCCTTCGGCGAGTCGGGCGCGGAGGGTGCGCGGCCGCGCATACGGGCCCTGGTGCGGGCCGTCGCGGCGCGCCGTGGGCTGAACCCGCCACTCGAGGCCTCGCAGGTGGATATCGTCGACCCGTTCAGAGGGGACGAGACGAGGTTCGAGGCGATGGCACAACAGGTGATGGGGGTCCTTCCCACGGTGGCGCGGGCCCTGGTGCCCTGAGGTGGCCGACAGACGGGTGCTCCGGCGCGTGGTCTCCGGCGTAGGCCTGGCCGCCCTGGCCGTCGGCACCGGCGCCCTGGTGACCCTGGCGATGCAGGCCCAGGGCGCGGCCCCGGCGCAGGCGGGGGAGACGCCGGTCACCGCCTTCACCCCGGTGGACAGCGCGCCCACCTCGACCTTCACCTACTCGCCCACGACCGCCGGGCAGACACAGTCCTCCGACGCTGCCGCCGGTGCGGTCACCGCGACGGCCACGCCCACGACGTCGGCCACGGGCGAGCCGGCCGCGGTGACCCTGACCGCTGCACCCCTGAGCCAGCTCCTCGTCGCGGTCGACGCGACCCACGCCTGGCGGGTCACCGTCGGGTCGTGCACCTCCGGAGGCGCCTCGGTCCTGGCCAGCTCCGACGCCGGCCGCACGTGGACCGCCCACCCGGTGCCGGTCAAGGCGATCACCCGCCTGCGTGCCACCAGCGCCCGGTCTGCGTTCGTCATCGGGGCCGACGGGTCCTGCGCCGCGACGATGCGCCGGACCGCCAACGGCGGCACGTCGTGGACCTTCGGCGGCGGGGTCGGCAGCTCCTGGTACCGCGACGCCGCGGCGCCCAGGGTCGTGCACACCCCGCGCGGGGTCGCGGTCCGACCCTGCCAGGGCGGCGCCCAGGTCGTGGACCTGCTGCCCTCCTCCAGCGCGAGGGCGACGGTGCTCTGCGCCGACGGCCAGGTGCGCTCCACCAGCGACTCCGGGGCGTCGTGGTCGGCCTCCGGCTCGGCCACCGGGGCGCTCGCCGCCGCCTCCGACGGCGGCACCGACACCTGGGTGGCTCGGGGCGGCGCCGACCAGGGCTGCGAGGGCATCGCGGTGGTGCGCGCCTCCCGGCCGACCGCCGTCGTCGGCTGCGCGAAGGTCGACCTGTCCGGCGTCCAGCCCGGGCAGGTCGCGCTCTCCACGGCCGGCACCAGCGGGTGGCTGCTCGTCGGCGACCACACCCTGCACTCAGACGACGGCCTCAAGACCTGGACCCTCGCCGGCTGAGGTCTGCGCACAGTCGGCTGCTGCGGCGCGCGGGTAGGCTCGGAGCCATGGTCGATCTCGGTTCGTCGCTGCGCGCCAAGGGCATGCGCATGACCCCGCAGCGCGAGCGCATCCTCGAGGCGGTGCGCCGCCTCGGGCACGCCACGCCCGACGCCATTGTCGAGGCGGTCGGCGAGGACGGGGGAGCGCCCCTGGCGCCCTCGACCGTCTACCGCAGCCTGGAGGTCCTCGAGGAGCTCGGCGTGGTCTCCCACACCCACCTCGACCACCGCTCGCCGACCTGGCACCTGGCCGACCACGCCGACCACCTGCACCTGGTCTGCATGGGCTGCGGCGCCACGATCGAGAGCGACGTGGCGCACGCGACCGAGTTCGCCGGGAATCTTCTGGCCGCCCACGGCTTTGTCGCAGACATCAAACACATGGCGATCCACGGATGGTGTGAGCAGTGCTCGAAGCAACGTCAGCAGTGACCGCCAGCCCCCTGCTGGGCCGGCCCGGAGCCGTCGAGGCCGACGGGCCCGACGCGGGGGTCGCAGCCCACTACGGTGATCCCCTGCGCGAGCAGCGGCTGCTGCGCGAGGGCCTGGCCGTCGTGGACCTGTCCCACCGCGGCGTGGTCACCGTCACCGGCCCCGACCGGCTGTCGTGGCTGCACTCCCTGACCACGCAGTCGTTGGTGGGCCTGTCCCCGCGGGTCTCGGCCGAGTCGCTGATCCTCAGCCCCAAGGGCCACATCGAGCACGACCTGCACCTGGTCGACGACGGCGAGACCACCTGGATCACCGTCGAGCCGGGCACCTCCGCGGCGGTCGCCGGGTGGCTGGACTCGATGCGCTTCATGCTGCGGGTCGAGGTCGCCGACGTCTCCACCCGGTATGCCGTGCTCGGCGAGCCCGTGCGCGCCGAGTCCGTGGAGGGGGAGCCGCTGGCCTGGTGCGACCCGTGGCCGGACCTCGTCGGTGACAGCACGGCATACAGCGCGGTCGAGCGGCACCCGGGCGCGGACCGCGCGTGGCGCGAGCTCATCGTGCCGCGGGAGTCGCTCGAGGCAGCGGTCGCCGACCGGCCGCTGGCGGGCGTGTGGGCCGCGGAGGCGTTGCGCGTCGAGGCGTGGCGGCCGCGGCTGGGCTTCGAGACCGACCACCGCACCATCCCGCACGAGGTCGACTGGCTGCGCACCGCCG